>NZ_JBDPLX010000013.1:0-193218 GCF_039871815.1 Micromonospora sp. B9E7 | reverse complement strand
TTCAACCGGCTCAAGCAGTGCCGCAGCGTCGCGACCCGTTACGACAAGACCGCGACCTCGTTCCAGGCCACAGTCACTATCGCCGCGCTACTCCAATGGTTGTGAACCTTTGAAGACACTGCCTAGGTCGGGCCGCTAGGTCGGGCCGCTCGGTCGGGCCGCTCGGTCGGGCCGCTTGGCGGGGCCGTCAGGCGCCGAGGACGTGGGTCAGGTGGGGGTTGGTGAAGACCCGGTTCGGGTCCAGGCGGTCGCGGACGGCCTGGAAGTCGGCGAAGCGGGGATACGCGTCGGCCAGCGACGCGGCGTCGCGGTAGTGCATCTTGCCCCAGTGCGGCCGGCCGCCCAGCCCGGCGGCCACCTCCTCGAAGGCCCGGAAGTACGGCTCGTAGGGCATGCCGACGTACTGGTGCACGGCGATGTAGGCGTTGTCCCGCCCGTAGCCGTGGGAGAGCCAGATGTCGTCGGCGGCGGTGAAGCGCACCTCCACCGGGAAGAGCACCTTGAACGGCAGCCCGTCCACGATCCGCCGGAGGGCGGTGAGCGCCTCGGGCAGTGCCTCGCGGGGCAGGCCGTACTCCATCTCCATGAAGCGGACCCGGCGTGGGGTGCAGAACACCCGGTCGGAGCGGCCGGTGTACCGACGTTCGGTGAGGGCGCGGGCGGAGACCGCGCTGATCCCCGGGGCCAGCGCGGGCACGGCCCGGCCGAGCCGGCAGGCACCGGCGAAGACGGTGTTGGACAGGAAGTCGTCGTCCAGCCAGCCACGCCAGCGGGGCAGTGGCCGGTCGTTGGCGGGTACCCGATCGTTGGTCTTGACCTGGACCCGCGCGGTGTAGGGGAACCAGTAGAACTCGACGTGGTCGTGGCTGCCGACAAGCGCGGGCAGGTCGCCGAGCACGTCGGCCATCTCGGCCGGGCGTTCGTGGGCGTGCAGGACGAAGGCGTCCACGCAACGCAGGGTCACCTCGACCAGTACGCCGAGCGCGCCGAGGGACACCCGGGCGGCGGCGAGGACGTCGGGATTCTCGTCGGCGGAGCAGCGCAGCACCTCGCCGGTGCCGGTGACCAGGGTGATCGCCTCGACGAAGGTGGACAGGCATCCGTAGCCGGCACCGGTGCCGTGGGTGCCCGTGGAGATCGCCCCGGCGACGGTCTGCGCGTCGATGTCTCCGAGGTTGGGCAGCGCGAGGCCGTGTCGGGCGAGCAGGCCGTTGAGCGTGTGCAGGGTCATTCCCGCCGGTACGGTGACCAACCGGTGTGCGACGTCGACGCTGACCTGGGTGTCCAGCTCGGACAGTTCCATCCGGCGATCGTCGGCGAGTGCGACGGCGGTGAACGAGTGGCCGCTGCCCGTCACGCGGATCCGACCGCCGGTGGCGGCGGCGTCCAGGACGGCTTCTGCGACGTCGGTCGGCGAGCCGGGGCGCAGGATCGTGGTGGCACTGCCACGCTGGTTGCCGGCCCAGTTGGACCATGTGGCGGTGAGCGATGCGGTGCCGACCATGCGCGCTCCTCATTCATGAATATGAACTGACTTCATATCAGGAACGTTGTACCTGGTAAATACCGCAATTGCGATCCGCTCGTTGTACCGGTAGTCACGGACTCGTGACGTGGAGATATGTTCATCCGTCGAAGGGGGGTGGCGCAGAGTGTCCACACCAGCCGCCACGACCGGTCCGCTGCGCCGCGTACCGGTGCAGGGTCGAAGTGTCGCGCGGGTACAGCGCATGTTGGATGCCTGCGCCGAACTCGTCGACGAGGTGGGGTACGAAGGGCTGACCACGACCCTGCTCGCCGAGCGGGCCGAGGTGGCGATCGGGTCGGTGTACCAGTTCTTCCCGGACAAGCGGGCGATCGTGCAGGCGTTGACCCTGCGCACGATGGAGTCCTACCTCCAGCGCCTCGACGAGCGGTTCGCCTCCGACGAGATGACCCACTGGTGGGACGGCGTCGACGCGGGGATCGACGAGTACATCACGATGCACCGCACCGTTCCCGGCTTCCGGACCCTGCACTTCGGCGACGTGGTCGACCTGCACCTGCTCGACGAGCAGCGGGACAACAACGGCGTGATCGCCGACCAGTTGGCCCGGGTGCTCACCGAGCGTTTCGGGCTGACCGACGTACCGAAGCTGCGCTTCGTCCTGGAGATCGCGGTCGAGGCGGCGGACGCGCTGATCAAGCTCGCGTTCCGGCGCAACTCCGACGGCGACGAGCGGGTGCTGCTCGAGGCGAAGGCACTGATCCGGGAGTACCTGCATCGGCAGGTCGACGGCACGGACAGCGGTCGGCCCGCCGCCGAGCAGCAGGCCCAACCCGCCTGATCCGTGCTCCTGGCCCGGGGTGGGCGCGGGTCAGAGGAACGCCTGCCCCTCACCCCGGTAGGTGGGCACGGTCCCCACGACCGCATCCCCCTCGACCAGGTGCAGCTCGTTGACCCGTTCACACAGCTCACCGGCCTTGGCGTGCCGGAACCACACCCGGTCGCCGACGCGCAGGGTGGCCGCCGCCGCGCCGGACAGCGGGGTCTGCACCTCGCCGGCGCCCTCGGTGCCGACCAGCTTGAGCCCGGCCGGCAGCCACGGTCGAGGTAGCCGGCTGTCGGCGGCCGGGCCGGAGGCGATCCAGCCGCCCCCGAGCACCGTCGCCAGCTCCGGCGTCGGCCGGCGGACCACCGCGCAGGCGAAGAAGGCGGCCGGCGTGGGTCGCCAGGCGCGGTACGCGTCGAACAGCGTCGGCCCGTACAGGCCCGATCCCGCGGTGACCTCCGTTACCGCGGGGTCGGCGCTGGTCGCCGCCACGCTGCCGGTGCCGCCACCGTTGACGAACTCCAGGTCGGCGTGCTCGCGTACCGCGGCCACCGCCGCACCCCGGCGGGCCAGCAACTCGCGGTACGACCCGCGCTGGGCCAGTCTGATTGCGCCGGCCAGCAGCGTCTGCCCGGGCGGCGCGTCGCCCAGGCCGGCGATCTGCGCCTCGTACGACATCAGCCCGACCAGCCGGAAACCGGCCCGGCCGGCGACGGTGGCGGCGAGCGCGCCGGCCGCCCGTGCGCTGTGCACCGGTGAGCGGCGGACGCCGATGTGCACCCGCCCTCGTATCGGCCGCCAGGAGGCGTCCAGGTCGAGGCAGATTCGCAGCTCGGCGCGCTGCCCGGGGGCGCGGACGGCGTCGATCAGGTCGAGTTGTCCGGTGCCGTCGATCATCAGGGTGATCGCGGCGGCCAGGGTCGGGTCGGCGGCCAGCTCGGCGAGCGCAGCCCGGTCCGCGCTCGGGTACGCGACCAGGACGTCGTCGCTCACACCGGCGCGGACCAGCCAGATCGCCTCGGGCAGGGTGAACGCCATGATCCCCTGCCAGCCGGGCCGGGTGAGGGCCCGATTGATCAACTCCCGGCTGCGCACCGACTTGCTGGCCAGGCGGACCGGTTTGCCGGCGGCGCGCTCGGCCAGGGCGGCCGAGTTGGCGTCGAAGGCGGTGAGGTCGACCACGGCGTAGGGCGGGTCGAGGTGAGCGGTCGCCCGATCCAGGCGCTCGCGAAGTTTGTCGCTTTCGATGGCCACGTGTGCACGCTAACTGTCCGACGGTGAATGCGAAATACCCTCGCGTACGTCCGGGCTGCGGTCGGTGGCTTCGGCGGCCTAGGCTCAGCGAGCAGGAGAATGTCGCCGGTGGGGTGGCCCCCCACCGGGTCTAGAGTGTTCCACCGGAGGCGCCCAGCGATGGGCCGGCACGTGGAGGTACGGCCATCGAAAGCCAGAACAGCGGCGAGTCGCCCGGCGTGTCGCGCTCCGGCGGCCGGTCCGACGCCGCTGCCAATCAGCCCAGCGGCGGCCAGGTCGATCCGTCCGGCTATGCCGCCATCCGGTCCGTTCTGCGCATCCAGCCGTTCCGCCGGCTCTGGATCGTGCTCGGCGCGGCCTCGTTCGGCGACTGGCTCGGCCTGCTGGCCACCGCTCTCTTCGCCGCCTCGCAGGTCCAGGGCAGCACCGCCCAGGGTGCGGCGTTCGGTGGGGTTACCGCGATCCGGCTGCTGCCCGCGCTGGTGCTCGGGCCGATCGCCGGCGTACTCGCCGACCGGTTCGACCGGCGCTGGACGATGGTCATCTGTGACCTGCTGCGCTTCGTGCTCTTCGCCTCCATCCCGCTCTACGCCCTCACCGGAGCCGCAGGCGGCCTGGTGGTCGGCTGGGCGCTGATCGCCACCTTCCTGATCGAGTCGCTCACCCTGCTCTGGATCCCGGCCAAGGAGGCCGCGGTCCCCAACCTGATCCCGCGCGCCCGGCTGGAGGCGGCCAACCAGCTCACCCTGATCACCACGTACGGCCTCACTCCGGTCGCCGCCGCCATCGGCCTTGCCGTGCTCGACCGTGGCGTCCGTGGTGCCGTCGGCGGCGACCTGCCCTCCTGGGCCGAGCCGGCCCAGCTTGCGCTCTGGATCAACTCCTTCTCCCGGCTCGCCACCGCACTGGTGGTGGCGTTCGGGATCAAGGAGATCAGCGATGCGCAGCGCGGTGAGGCCGAGCGTGCCGAGCAGAGCATGTTCCGGCAGTTCTCCGAGGGCTGGAAGTACATCGGCCAGACCCCGCTCGTCCGTGGCCTGGTGCTGGGCATCTTCGGCGCGTTCGCCGGTGGCGGCATCGTGGTCGGCACGGCCAAGTTCTTCGCCAACTCGCTGGGCGCTGGCGACGCCGCGTTCTCACTGCTCTTCGGTGCCATCTTCGTCGGTCTGGCGCTCGGCATCGGGCTCGGTCCGATGATCGTCAAGGAGATGTCCCGGCGCCGCTGGTTCGGCATGAGCATCGTGCTCGCCAGCGCCGCCGTGATGACCCTCGCCTTCGCCATCCATTTGTCCATGGCGATCGTCGGCGCGGTGCTGGTCGGCGCCGGTGCCGGGATGGCATTCCTGGCCGGCACGACGCTGCTGGGCGGCGAGGTGGCCGACGAGGTGCGCGGCCGGGTCTTCGCCGTGGTGCAGATCGGCACCCGGCTGGTGCTGATCCTGGCCATCGGGCTGAGCAGCGTGCTGGTCGGCGTCGGCGGCTCCCGTAAGTTGGCCATCGCCGACCTGGGCGTGTCCATCTCCTCGACCCGGCTGCTGCTGCTCGCCGCCGGTGCCGCCGGCATCTTCGCCGGGATCAGCGCGTTCGGCCAGATGGACGACAAGAAGGGCGTCCCGGTCCTCGCCGACCTGTGGGGCTCCATCCGGGGTCGCCCGCTGATGCCCGCCGAGCCGTTCGTCTCCGCCGGGCTCTTCGTGGTCTTCGAGGGTGGCGAGGGCGCGGGCAAGTCCACCCAGCTCGCCGCGCTCGCCGAGCGGCTGCGCGGTCACGGCCGAGAGGTCGTGGTCACCCGCGAGCCGGGGGCCACCGGCGTCGGGCGGCGAATCCGGTCGCTGGTCCTGGACACCTCCGGCGACGACGCGCCCTCCCCCCGGGCCGAAGCGCTGCTCTACGCCGCCGACCGGGCGCACCACGTGGCCACCGTCGTCCGGCCCGCGCTGGTTCGGGGTGGCGTGGTGATCAGTGACCGGTACGTCGACTCGTCCCTGGCGTACCAGGGCGCCGGCCGGACGCTGCCCGTCGACGAGGTCTCCTGGCTCTCCTCCTGGGCCACCGGTGGGCTCAAGCCCGACCTGGTGGTGCTGCTGGACGTCGAGCCGCGCACCGGTCTGTCCCGGGTGGCTTCGCGCAACACCGGCACCGACCGGCTGGAGGCCGAGTCGATCGCTTTCCACGAGCGCGTCCGGTACGCGTTCCTCGACCTCGCCGCCGCCGACCCGAAGCGCTATCTGGTGCTCGACGCGTCCCGGCCGGCCGACGAGATCGCCGCGCTGGTGGTCCGGCGGGTCGAGGAGATGCACGGCAGGCCGGGCGGCATCGTGCACCCCCGGCCGGCGCAGGGCCCGGACACCTCGGTGCAGCCCGAGTTATCCGACGCGGAGCTGGTGACGATGGAGCACAAGACCTGATGCCGGACGTCTTCGCCGACCTGGTCGGTCAGGACGAGGCGGTGGCCGAGCTGCGCCGGGCCGCCGCCGCCGCGGCCGCCGTGCTGCGCGCGGGCGCGGCCGACCAGGCACCCGCGCTGATCGGCGACGCCGACTCCGCGCTCGCTGACGATGCCGCCCCCGGCGGGGTGGACCCGGCCGCCGGGATGACGCACGCCTGGATCTTCACCGGCCCGCCCGGCTCCGGCCGATCGGTCGCCGCCCGGGCGTTCGCCGCCGCGCTCGAGTGCGTGCACGGCACCGGCTGTGGTGAGTGCCCCGGCTGCCGTACCACGATGGGCGGCACCCACGCCGACGTCCGACTGGTGGTGCCGGAAGGGCTCTCCATCGGCGTCAACGAGATGCGCGCGCTGGTGCTGCGAGCGGCCAGCACCCCCTCCGGTGGGCGCTGGCAGGTGGTGGTCATCGAGGACGCCGACCGGCTCACCGAGGCCGCCGGCAACGCGCTGCTCAAGGCGATCGAGGAACCTCCGCCGCGTACGGTCTTCCTGCTCTGCGCCCCGTCCACCCACCCGGACGACATTTCGGTGACCATCCGGTCGCGCTGTCGCGTCGTACCCCTGCGGCAGCCACCGGCCGCCGCGGTGGCCGAGGTACTGGTCCGTCGGGACGGCATCACGCCCGACGTGGCGCAGTGGGCGGCGGCGGCCGCGCAGGGGCACGTGGGTCGGGCCCGCCGCCTGGCCCGCGACCCGGAGGCGCGCAAACGGCGCGAGGCGGTGCTCGCGGTGCCGCGCCGGTTGACAGGTGTCGGCGCGGCGTTCGACGCGGCGTCCGCGCTGATCGAGGCAGCCGAGGCGGAGGCCGAGGCGTCGGTCACCGAGGCCGACGCGGCCGAGCGGGCGGCGCTGGAGACCGCGCTCGGCGCGGGTGGCACCGGCCGGGGCGCGTCCGGCGCGATACGGGGTGCCGCCGGCCAGCTCAAGGAGTTGGAGAAGCGGCAGAAGTCCCGGGCCACCCGGGCCCAGCGGGACGCGCTGGACCGGGCGCTTGTCGACCTGGCGGGCTTCTACCGGGACGCGCTCACCATGGCGCTGCGCGCGCCCGTCGCCCCGGTGCACACCGACACCGCCGCGTTGGCCGGTGCCGGCGCGCAGAAGTGGGACGCCGAGGGGGCGCTGCGGCGGCTGGAGGCCGTGCTCGCCTGCCGGTCGGCGATCGAGGCGAACGTGAAGCCGCGGATCGCGGTCGAGGCGATGATGCTCGCCCTCTGGAAGGGCTGACCCGCACTTCCCGGCCGTTGTCCACAGGCATCGACAGGCCCGATTGCGGTGCGGTACGGTCCCTGTGTCGTGGTGACGGTGGCAGCACACTGAGTGAGGGATCACCCGGGAGGAGTCGGCCGATGCCGCGGGGGGAGATCGACGAAGCCTGGATCGAGGAGGCGGTGCGGCGCTACCGCCGCATCGAGTCGCTACAGGCCGAGTTCGACCAGGCGGTGTCGACCGTCGAGGTGACCGTGCGGTCCCCGGACGGTCTGGTCGAGGTGGTGGTCACCGCCGGTGGGCGGATCACCGACGTCCGGTTCCTCGGGCCGCTGCACAGCCGCAGCCCTCGGGATGTGGCCGGCTCCGTGCAGGCCGCGGTCACCGCAGCGGCCGACGCCGCCGAATGGGCCCGGGAAAAGCTGCACAACGAGACGTTCGCCGCCTACCGACCGCTCGCGGGAGCCTGAGATGGACACACTGCGCGCGCTCTCCGCCCGGCTGGACGAGGCGAGCGCCACGCTCACCGCCGTTTCGCACACCGTCACCGCCACCGATCCGGCCCAGGCCGCGTTCGGTGCCGATGCCCCGGGTCGGCCCGGCGAGATCGGTCGCGCGTTGCACCGGCAGTGGACCACCGCCACCGACGACCGGGCGCGCGAGGCCCGCGCCGCCGCCGGTCGACTGGCCACCGCCGCCTCGGCCGTGCGGGAGGCCGCCGACCGCTATGCCGACGTCGACCGGGCGGCCCGCCGCAGGCTCGCCGGAGAGCCGTGATGGACGCGCTGGACCGGCTCGCCGAGCCCGGCCTCGACCTGCTGCGCCGGGTGGACACCCTGATCGCCGCGGGCGTCCCGGAGGGGCACCGGGTCTGGCCGCTGCTGCGCCGGATGCAGGTGCTGCCGGGCGACGCGGTGCGCGGCTTCCTCGACCTCCACCCCGCGCCGCTCGCCAGCGCCGGGCACGCGGTGCGCCGGCTCGTCCGAGGGTACGACGACGTCTCCGCCGCGCTCACCGACTCGGTGCTCTGGTCCGGCCCGGCCGCCACGGCGTACGGGCAGCAGCGGGCGGCACTGCTGCACCACCTCGACGAGGGGCCGGACAGCCTGGTCGGGCGGCTCGAATCCACAGCTGGCTACGCCGACGCGCTCGCCGACTGGGTGGAGGGAAGCCGACTCGCGCTGGCCCGGACCCTGGCCGACGTGCTTCGTTCGGCGGAAGCGGTCGCAGTGGTCGCCGCCACCGGTGTGTCGACGCGGTCAGGGCCGGTCGGCCCCGGTGTCGCCGACGCGGCCGAGATCGCCGCACGGGTGCTGGCGGTGCTCTGCGTGGCGTACGACGGTGCGGAGACGCTGCTGCGTCAGTGGGCGCCGAGCCTCGCCGAGGTGGCGTGGCGGCCGTCAGTGGAGGGGCGCCCTCGATACGACCAGCCCACCCGGGTCGGCTGGTAGCCGGGTCCCGTCCTCCGGCCGTGGCCGCCCAGGTCCCAGACAGGCCACGGCGTCGCTCGCGGCGCCAGACCTGAGTCGGCTCCCCGGCGACGCCGTGGTCTTCCCCCTGCACCCCCCGCAGGTATGCCTTCACTCAACGCCGTGGGAGTGCGTCTTGTCTCCTGCCCGGGCCCGGATTCAACCGTCCGGGCGAGGGGCAACGGCACGACGGGCCGCCCGGCAATAGGTCAAGTCGACGGTCATGGATGGAAGTGGGCGTCATCGACCGAGGTGCTCTCCGACACGAAGGCGTCGTAGGGTGGGGGGATGGGCATGCTCTGTGCGGTCAGCTTCAACCGGTACGGGCGCCTCTACTACCTCGACCCCGGTGAGTTGCGCCCGCAGGTGGGTGACAAGGTGCTGGTGCCCACCGACGACGGGCCCGAGGTGGCGGAGTGCGTCTGGGCCGCGCAGTGGGTGACCGAGGAGACCGACGGTTTCCCCCGGTTGCTGGGGCTGGCCGTCGAGGACGACCTGCGCAGGGACGAGGCGCTGCGTCGCCGCAAGGCCGAGGCCAAGGTGGCCGCGAAACGGCTGATCCGCTCGCACAGCCTGCCGATGAAGGTGGTTGCCGTCGACCATGTGCTCGCCTCCGCCGAGGGCGGCGGTGAGCGCAGCACTGTGTACTTCACCGCCCCGCACCGGGTGGACTTCCGCTCCCTGGTCCGCGACCTGGGCGCCACCCTGCACTGCCGAGTCGAGCTGCGTCAGCTCTCCGCCCGCGACTCGGCGCGTGTGCAGGGCGGCATCGGCTCCTGCGGTCGGGACCTGTGCTGCGCGACGTTCCTCACCGACTTCGAACCGGTGACCATCCGGATGGCGAAGGACCAGGACCTGCCGCTCAACCCGCTGCGCATCTCCGGCGCGTGCGGCCGGCTGATGTGCTGCCTGAAGTACGAACATCCGCTGTACCAGCGCTTCCAGGAGACCGCCCCGGCGGTCGGCAGCCGGGTCTCCACCCCCGAGGGCGACGGCCGGGTGGTCGGCCACAGCGTCCCCCGCGACGCGGTGACGGTCCGACTGGACGCCGACGGCTCCCGCTGCTCCTGCTCCCGCGCCTCCGTCTGCGCCCCCCGCCAAGCCCACGACCAGCACTACACCCCCTAACAGCTCCAACCCCCACCCCCGGTCCCACCGGGGCCACCCGCCGTTTACCGCGTTGATCAAGAGGTTTGCGTCAGGAATCGGGCCGAGCATGACGCAAACCGCTTGATCAACTGCGCTCACTGGGTGGGTCCGGGTTGTTAGGGCAGGACTGTGGGGGGTTCGGCTAGGCGGGGGGTCAGGGGGGTTTTCGGGGTCAGCCAGCTTCGGGTGGGGGACTGGTCGGGGTTCACCTGCCAGTCCCGGGCGACCCGGTCCACCCCGACCGGATAGATCGTCAGCGTGCCGTCCGGGTCGATGCGCAGCCGCAGGAACACCTTCGAGTCCTCGATGCCCTGCCCGGCGAAGAGTTCGTTGACGTTCACCCCGAACGAACCCGCCACCAACAGGTACGCGGCCACCAGCTGACTGGCCACCAGGCCGATCACCGGGCCGTAGAGCACCGCCGCGGCGACCGCCGGCAGCGGCCACGGCCAGTCGTAGAACGGCAGCGCCAACCACGCCCAGGTGCCGGCCGCCGCCAGGGCCACATGCGCCACGCCATGACTGACGCCGAGGATGCCGTGCCGTACGTGGCGCTTGCCGCTCGCGCTGGGCGGCTTGGCGAAGAGAATCGCCGCCAGCACCGTCACGAGCACCATCACCACCAGCGGAACGCTGAACAGTCGCTGGTCGGTGCTGTCGGCCCAGTTCGCTGTCGCACCCGCCATGGCCAGCATGAGCAGGGTGTGCAGGGTCCCGAGCAGAGTGGTGAAGCCCGGATTGCGGAACGGTAGCCTCGGGAAGATGCCCCAGCCGTAGCGACGGGAGCGGGCCGCGTCCGGATAGCGGGCCACCAGGTCGTACGGCTGGGTCGAGCTGGCCCGACGAGCCAGGGTGTCCCGCGGCGGCACCTCGATGCGCTCCGGCAGTTTGTGGGTGGGGTAGAGGTACGCGCCGCCACCGCCGCACGTGATCAGCTGCCGGTCCGGCCCCGAGTAGCGGGCGTAGTGATGCAGGTCGCCGGAGAGCAGCAGCCGCACCCGCGCGCCGGTCGGGTCGATGATCGTCCGGATGAAGTAGTCGATCGAGTCGTACGCCGTCGGACTGTCGGCCGCCTTGACCCAGGTCGGCGCCGGCGCTGCGATGATCACCTTCGACTCCGGGCCGAGTCGCCGGGCCACCTCGTCGAAGTAGGCCAACTGCGGGTCGTCCAGGTACGAGCCGGACTGGTCGTCCACACCGAGAAGCCACCAGCCCGCCGGCAACTCCACCGCGAAGTACGACCGGGACTGCCCGGTGCCCCAACCGGCGAAGTTCCGGTCCCGAGAGCGGACGAACAACCGCAGGAACGCGGTCAGGCCGTCGTACCAGTCGTGGTTGCCCGGCACCGCGAACAGCGTGGGCTTCTCGGGCGGCGGCACGGGCAGCGCGGCCTGGTAGGGGCCCTTGCACCGGTCCTCGTACGAGGCGTAGGCCGCCGACGGGTACACCTGGTCGCCACCCATCACCAGGGTCTGCGCCCGGGGCAGCCGGTGCCCGTCCACCGTCAGCTCGGGCTGCGCCAGCAGGTACGCCACCGAGTAGGTCGCGTTGAAGCCGTCGCCCAGGTCGGCCACGTAGTCCAGCCACAGCCCGCCGTCCGGCCCGACCTGGCGGAAGACGCCGTCGTCGAACGCGTTCTGCAACTCGCGCTTGTCCAGGTACGCACCGAAGAGCACCGCCAGCAGCGTACGGATGCCGGTGCTGATCAGCAGGAACGGCGCCAGCCACGGCACCGGCTTGCGGGGCGTGAAGCCCAGCTCAAGTGGGTCGGTGCTGCTCGGCCGATGGGCGGCGCATTCACCGGCCGGGGGGCGGTCGGGGCGTTCGTACGCCTCGTCCTGGCGGTCGGGATCGTCGCGTTCGTCGCTCACCCGCCGCAGCGTAGTCCCGCACCCGATCATCCGCTGTCCGGTAAACGGCTAGATGGCGGCCGATGTCCGGTTGTTGATGGCGGTGCGGGGAGGGGTATCCCGTTCGGTCGGAGGCGATAGGGTGCCGTACACTTGCTGATCGTTGCCGCCTTAGCTCAGTCGGCTAGAGCGACGCACTCGTAATGCGTAGGTCGACGGTTCGATTCCGTCAGGCGGCTCGGCACGGAAGCCCAGGTCATTGGCCTGGGCTTCGCCGTTTCCGAGGTCGATCACGCCATCCGGCCCTCGGCGTGGCCTGACCGATGATTCTTCCGCGCCGTGCTGGTCTGTACGCCGAGTGCCAACTCACGGGAGGCTGACACGATGCGGAGACTGACCTTCGGTATGAACGTGAGCCTGGACGGCTACATCGCCGCACGCGGAGACGACCTCGGCTGGGGTGTGCCGAGCGACGAGCTGTTCCAGTGGTGGTCCGACCGGGTGGCGGCGACAGGCACGGCGCTGTAGGGCGCAAACTGTGGGAGGCGATGAGCTCCCACTGGCCGACCGCCGACCAGCGGCCGGGTGCCACACCGGCGGAGATCGAGTTCGCCGGCCGCTGGCGGGACATGCCGAAGGTGGTGTTCTCCTCGACGACCCGCACGGTCGACTGGAACGCCCGCCTGGTGACCGGCGACGCGCTCACCGAGATCACCCGGCTCACTGCCGGGGGGCGGTCCCATGGATGTCGCCGGTGCCACCGTCGCCGGGGTGGCCATGCGGGACGGACTGATCGACGAGTACGCGGTCGTCACCCATCCGGTCCTGCTGGGTGGCGGCAGGCCGTTCTTCGCGGCCCTGGACAACTGGGTGAACCTGACCCTGGTGGAGACCCGGACGTTCCCTGACGGCGTGGTCCTGACCAGGTACGAGACCAGGCGCTGAACACCCAACCTCGGATCGGTCAGGGCTTCCGGCCGGTCTGCGGATCGCGTCAAGCCACGTCCTCGGCATTGCGTCGACCACGAGTAGACGTGTGCCACACGTGCCAGCCCATGAGCGCGCCGATCACCGTGAAGAGTGCTGCGGCCGGCCACATTTCGGCGTCCTGCGACGCCGCACCCACGCCCGCCACCACGGCGTTGATCCACACGACGACGAGGAGGACGACCCGCGCGGCATGCCACCTGACGTACGCCTTCACGACCCAGTACAGGGCAACGAACGGGATCGCGATCGTGGCCCCGACAAGCCACAGGCAGCCCGCTCCGCCCGGATTGGTCCGGGCAGGGCGGGGGCGATTGACGCGGTGGTCATTGACCCAGTGGCCGCGTCGCCAGTGCCTACGACGCCGATATGTCGTCATGGGGCTCCCCGCCAGGCACTGGCCACCGCTCCCTCCCGAGCCGACTACCGAAGTCCACCGCCATGTCACGAAGCCATGGAAGGGGCCCCCGGTGCACCGGGGGCCCCAGCGGTGTTTCCTCAAGTGTCAGCAAGAGAACCCAGAGGGAGAACCTTCAGGCACCGCACTGGCAGGTTACCTACCAAGATCCAGTTCGGTAGTCGTCCGATCGGATACCTCCAGTTCCTTCGTCGACCGCGCCCACGTGCCGAGCCGGGGCGGCACCGCGCCCGCCCGGATCAGGGCTCGCGTCGACCGAAGACGATTCCTCCGAGCTTGCTCTCGGGCGAGGTGAGAGTCGTCTGCGACTCGACCCGGAAACCGCTCGTACGTAACCAGGCTGCCATCTGAGCGGGCTGGCGACGATGCACGTTGACCTTCATCGGGTGCCCGCCGTAGCCCTGGGTCTTGAGGGTTGTCTCGTCGCCCACGTGGAAGCCGAGCAGCAGCGGACCACCGGGACGCACCACCCGCCGGAAGTGCGCGAACACCGTGCCGAGCTGGTCGTCGGGGATGTGGATGAGTGAGTACCAGGCGATCAGGCCGGCAACCGAACCGTCGGCCAGGTCGAGGTCGGTCATCGAGCCGACCTCGAACCTCAGGCCGGGGTGATCACGGCGGGCGACCCCGATCATCCCGGGTGAGAGGTCGATCCCGAAGGCGTCGACGCCGAGCGTGTGCAGGTAGGCGGTGATGCGTCCCGTCCCGCAGCCCACGTCCGCGACCGACCCACCCCCGGCTGCGACGACGAGTTCGGCGAACAACGCCAGAGCCGCGCGTTCGTAGGGTGCTTCCGCCAGGAGGTCGCGTACCAGATGTGCGTAACTGACAGCGACCGTGTCGTAGGAGGTGCGGGTGTCCGACAGCCAGTCGTCGACGCTCATGTCTGGCATTTCCCGATCAACTCGCATGCGCGGGCTCCTTCATGCCGTGCTGGTGTCGCACAGCATGAAGGAGCGGTACTGCCGGCTGCCACGGCTTATCGTGGGCTCGGCAGGCCGCTGTCGAGTGTGGCGCGTCCTGCGCCAGCGACCGGTCCACATCTCGGAGGCTTCCACTAATGACCTTCACGCCGGTGATCGTCAGTCTGCCCGTCGCCGACCGGGCGGCCTCGTACCGCTTCTACCGGGACGGCCTCGGTCTCCACGCGGTGGGCGAGTTGGCCGACGACGGCATTCCGGAGCCGTTGCAGTTCGTGGTCAACGACGGGCTGCGGCTGATGCTCGTCCCGACCGGGGGCTTCGGCTGGGTCATCGGTCGGCACGAGGTCGCTCCGCGGGGGCAGAGTGAGTGCCTGCTCAACCTCGGTGTCACCGCACCGGCCGACGCGGACGCGATCGTCGAGCGGGCGCGCGCCGCCGGCGCCGAGGTGGTCACCGAGCCGACCGCACAACCCTGGGGGTACGCGGGCGTCTTCGCCGACCCGGACGGTCACCTGTGGATGGTGTCCGCCGATTCGGGGTCCTGAAAAGCGTCGGTGGTGGTGGGTACGGTCCGGCGGTGACCGTGACCACTGACGCCCTTGGCGCCTTGCCCACTCAGACGTAGATCCTCTTGGCGTACTCCGGGCCGTAGTGCCGTTCCAGGTCCTCCAGGCTCTCCGTCGGCGCCTCGACCTCCTTGATCAGGCGTGCCCGGGACGGCAGCAGGTCGGGCTGCCAGGTGTCCGGCTTCCACAACGCGGACCGCAGGAACGCCTTCGCGCAGTGGTAGAAGATCTGCTCGATCTCCACCACCACGGCGAGCACCGGCCGGTGCCCCTTGACCACCATGTCGTCGAACCACGGCGCGTCGCTGACCAGACGGGCCCGCCCGTTGATCCGCAGCGTGTCGGTCCGCCCGGGGATCATGAAGAGCAGCCCGACGTGTGGGTTGTCGATGATGTTGTGGTAGCCGTCGGCCCGCTTGTTGCCCGGCCGCTCGGGCAGTGCGATGGTGGTGTCGTCCAGCACCAGGGCGAAGCCCGCCGGGTCGCCCTTGGGGGAGACGTCGCAGCTGCCGTCCGCGCCGGCCGTGGCCACCAGGCAGAACGGCGAGGCGGCGAGCCATTCGCGGTCCCGCTCGTGCAGGCGGACGCGCTCCTTGTCGGCGGCCCGTGCGTTCGGCGCGCCGAGCAGGTCGCGCAGCTCCTCGTGTGAAGTGATCTCCACCGTCACGTTGATCCTCCCTCAGGCGTTGACCCGTTGGCGGGCACCACCACTCGTCAGCCTAGGCCGCCGTGACCAGGGCGAGGTTTGTGCTCGGTTGTCGGGGGTACGGCCTCACCCGACACGCCCGCCGCACGCACCGTCCGCAGCACGCCGACCAGTGGAGGCCGGGAGATGGAGAGCCGACTCAAGGTGCTGGGTCACCCAGTCCATCCGATGCTGGTCATGTTCCCGGTCGCGCTGCTGGTCACCGCGGTGCTGTTCGACCTGGTGGACACGGTCGGCGGTCCCGACTTCCTCGCCGAGGTCGCGTACTGGAACATCACCGTCGGTCTGATCGGCGGCCTGCTCGCCGCGGTGGCCGGCTCGTTCGACCTGCTGGCGATCCCGACCGGCACCCGCGCCAAGCGGGTGGGTCTGCTGCACGCGGCCGCCAACGTCGCGGTGATCCTGCTCTTCGCGGCCGTCTGGGCGGTCCGGCTCAACGCGGACTCGCGCGCCGCCGGCGGCGCGCTGATCGCCATCGAGCTGGTCGCGGTGGCGATCCTCGGCATCAGCGCCTGGCTCGGCGGCGAGCTGGTCGACCGGCTCGGTGTGGGCGTCGACCGGGATGCCGGCCTGGACGCGCCCAGCTCACTGCGGCCCACCACGGCCGCCCGGCGGACCGGAGAGGTGTGATGAGCGAGCAGCAGAGCGGCGGTTTCGGCCGGGGGTGGCGGGGCCGCCAGCAGGGCTGGGACCCGATGGGCGAGTTGCAGTCGTTGCGCGCCGAGTTGAGCCGCCTGGTCGGTGGTCGCGCCGGCGGGTCCGACGTCGACCTGACCGAGACCTCGGACGGCTGGGAGGTCGTCGTCCGGCTGCCCGGGGTGGCGCCGGAGGAGGTGGCGGTCGAGCTGGACGACCGGGAGCTGTGCGTGCGGGCCCGTTCCGAGGCGGAGGTCAACGCCGATCAGGGCATCCCGGGCGGCTTCGAGACCCGTGGCTTCGAGTACCGGATCGACCTGCCGTCCCGGGTCGACCCGGAGGGTATCGACGCGGTCATGGATCACGGGCTGCTCCGGGTCCGGGTGCCCCGGGCGACCCGGCCCGCGCCGCGCACCATCACCGTCGGCCGCACCGGGCCGCGCTCCGGTGCCTCCACTGGTACGCCGATGCCGGCCGATCCCGCCGCGGACCGGGAGTTGCACCGCCCGGACACCGTCGGCGAGATCGACCGGCAGTAGCGGGCTGCGTGGTCACCCCGTCCGTGCTCGGCCCGACCGTCGAGCGCCTTCCCGACGTGCGGCGGATCGCCGTGCTGCGCGCCAACGCGCTCGGCGACTTCGTGTTCGTCCTGCCGGCGCTGGACGCGTTGCGTGCCGCGTACCCCTCGGCGGAGATCGTGCTGCTCGGCGCGCCGTGGCACGCGAAGCTCTGGCGCGACCGGCCGGGCCCGGTGGACCGGGTCCTGGTGGTGCCGCCGGCACCCGGCATCCGTACGCCGGACCCGGGTGAACCGGAGTCGTCGATGGACGACTTCGTCGCCGCTGCCTCCGGTGCGGGTTTCGACCTGGCGGTGCAGATCCACGGTGGCGGCGCCAACTCGAACCCGCTGATGAGTCGTCTGGGCGCCCGGGTGACAGTCGGCCTACGCGCCGACGACGCGCCGCCGTTGGACCGGTGGCTCCGTTACGTCTACTACCAGCACGAGGTGATCCGCTACCTGGAGGTGGTGGCGTTGGTGGGGGCACCCGCCACCACCATCACTCCGACGCTGACGGTGACCGACGCCGACCGGGCCGAAGCGGCCCGGGTGCTCGGTCCGGCGAACCGACCCCGGGTGGCGCTGCACCCTGGAGCCAGCGACACCCGTCGCCGCTGGCCCGCCGAGCGCTTCGCCGAGGTGGCCCGCGAGCTGCACGGCGACGGCTACGAGGTGCTGGTCACCGGCACGCCCTCCGAGCAGGACGTGGTGGACCAGGTCGTCGCGGCGGCCGGGGTCCCGGTCCGGCCGCAGGTGGGGACGCTCAGCCTCGGCGGGTTACTGGGCTGCTACGCCGACTGCGCGTTGGTCGTCTCCAACGACACCGGCCCGCTGCATGTGGCCGCCGCGGTGGGCACGTCCACGGTGGGCATCTTCTGGGTCGGCAACCTGATCAACACGGCGAATCCGTTGCGTGGCCGGCACCGGCCGATCTGTTCCTGGACGGTGCACTGCCCGGTCTGCGGGGTGGACTGCACACCGGGCATCTACCCGCACCGCCCCGGCGACGGCGAGTGCCCACACCGGGACTCGTTCGTGGCGGACGTGCCGGTGGTCGAGGTCCTCGAAGCGGCCCGGGAACTGCTCACCACGCGGTGACGGTGATCAGGCTGGTTGGGGGGTGTCCTCCTCGGCGAGGACCACCTCCCACGCCTCGACGTCCCGGTCGGTGACCGTGGTCGGAGACTCCAGGTGGTACGCGCCGCTGGGCAGGATGCCAGCCCCGCCGTACCGGGCCAGCACCGCGAGCTGCGCGGCCACGTCCTCACCCTGGTGTTTCTCCTGCACTCGACGCCAGAAGTCGAAGCCGCCGACGTCGACGAGCTTGGCCCGGTCGTAGAGCACACACCCGCCGATCCAGGAGACCTTGTACGCCCGCCACGCGCCCGGCGGCAGCGCCAACTTCTCGGTGATGTGCAGCAGGTTGGCCGCCGAGTGGATCCGGGCGCGATTCCACTGCGGCGTGTCCGGGCGGATCCGCTCCGGCGTCGGGGGGCCGATCCACTCCTCGTAGTGCCCGTGCGACTCCGGCCGCACGTCGTCGGCGTACGAGAGCCCGTGCACGCCGTTGCCGACGAACCCGCAGCCCAGCTCGCCGATCGCCGTGACCAGCCGGTGTATCGCCCCCGGTTCCAGCCAGATGTCGTCGTCGAGGTTGAGGACGTACCGGGCGGTCGAGGCGGCGAGCAGGTACGCCCGGTGTTCGGCCAACCCCCGGCGCGGCAGTCGACGGGTCAGCAGCACCGGGTGACCCCGGTGGCGCAGCGCCCGGACCACGGTGGCCGCGGCGGGGTGCGCGTACGCCGGCTCCCCGTCGGACTGGTCGCTGACCACCACCCCGAAGCCGGGTACCCCGTCCTGGGCGGCGAGCCCGGCCAGGGTGACCGCCAGTTCGGCGGGCCGGTTCCGGGTCGGAATCAGCACGTCGAGCAGCCGGTCGGCCCGGAACTCCCCCGGGGCGCCGAGGTCGAGGGGGCGGTTCACGACGCCTGGGTGCGGGTGCTCAGCGACGGGTCGGGCGTGCGATCCGAGGCGTACGACGACGGCTCCTGGCTGTGTGACCGGATCCGTTCGATGATCGCGGAGGTGGAGCGGTCCGGCACGTACCCGAGGGTGCGCACCTGGCCGCCCAGCCGGCGCACCAGCGGGGCTTCCGGGACCAGTTCCGGCGGGTAGTCGCCGCCCTTGACGTAGACGTCGGGCCGGACCGCCTCGATCAGCGCGGTGGGCGAGTCCTCCTCGAAGACCACGACGTGGTCCACACAGGCCAGCGCGGCGAGCAGGGCACCCCGATCCTCGACCGGGTTGACCGGACGGTCGGGGCCCTTCAACCGTCGTACGCTGCCGTCCGAGTTGACCGCCACGATGAGCAGGTCGCCCAGCGCGCGGGCCTGTTGCAGGTAGCGCACGTGCCCGCGGTGCAGCACGTCGAAGCAGCCGTTGGTGAACACCACCGACCGTCCCGCCTCGCGGTACTCGGCGACGATCGCGTCCAACTCGTCGGTGCCGACCAACGCGGTACGGTCCGTGGTTACGGTCGGGTGGTCCAGCGCGGTGAGCAGGTCCTCCCGCCGGCACACGCAGGTGCCGGTGTCGGAGACGGTGATGGTGGCCGCCAACTGGGCGAGTTGGGCGGCGGTGGGCAGCGGCGCGTCGGCGGCCAGGGCCAACGTCATCGCCGCCAGGTACGCGTCCCCGGCGCCCACGGCGTGACTCGCCGGGACCGGGGTGCTGTGGCTGCGTCGCGGCGCCCCGTCGGCGCCGCCGACCACCGCGCCCTCGGTGTCCAGGGTCACCGCGACCACGTCCGCGCCGGTGTGCGCGCGCAGCTCGGCCAGGCGCGACTCGGCCAGTACCGCCCGGTCGACGCCCTCCCCGGCCTGGGTGTTCACGGTGACGCCGGTGCCGGTGACGCTGAGCCCGTCGCCGGTGAGGGCCACCCGGCCCTCGCCTCGGACGGGCTCACCGACCGGCCCGGGGCGGTCGGTGGCGCTGTCGGCGACGTCGTCGGCGCGCACCGCGCCCGGTGCCGCGCCCGCGGTCATCTCGGAGGGACCGTCGGCCGGGTCGTGGTCCGGGTGTTCCAGGTGCAGGTCGCTCCCGCCAGCCGGTCGGGTCGTACCGCTGGCGCGGGCCAGCAGGCGGGTCGCCTCGGCGAAGCTGGGAGTGACGACGGTCGGCGCGAGCCCCCGCCAGTCGGCCAGGTCGTGGGCGTCCAGCGCCACCGTGGCGTACCGCTCGCGTTGCTCGACCAGCCACGCGCGGACCGGCGCGGGCAGCGCACCCAGGCCGTAGTCGCAGACCACCAGGGTCGGCGCCTCCCCACCGGCGGCGGCGCGCAGTTCCTCGGTGGCGCAGTCCAGCGCGGTGAGCAGCCGGCTCACCCCCTCCGGATCGAGTGCGTCGTCCGGGTCGCCGGAGTCCTCGCGCAGCAGGATCTGGTTGCCGGCCAGCATCCGCCGCTTGACCGGGGTGGGCCGTCCTGGCTGGTTGACCGTGCGGTCCCAGACGCCGGCGCGGTCCAGACAGTCGTGCAGTTCGTCGCCGGCCACGTCGGCGCCGACCGGTGCCACCAGCACCGCCCGGCCGCCGAGGGCGGCGACGTTGACCGCGGTGTTCGCGGCACCACCGGCTGCGGAGATCCGTCTGCGCAGGGTCAGGACCGGAGCGGGTGCCTCCCGGCAGAGCCGATCGGAGTCGGCGAACCGCCATTCGTCCAACATGGCGTCACCGACGATCAGGACTGGGCGTCCGAGCCAGCTCTCCACGACGGTGGCGAGCCGGCGCTGTTCCGCTGCTGCTCCTGCCATGCCTCCCCGGGTCCCCACCGCCCTCCTGGCCAAACCTGCGCGCCGGTGGGTTCCCCCGCTGGTCGTGCGCCTTTCGGTGGTTCGTCACCGGCCGGGTCTGTTTCGGGCGTTCCGGGCGGGGAAGGGGATTGAGGTACCCCCGGAAAGGAGATGTACCGACATGACAACGGCATTGCACGGCAAGCGGATCGCCTTCCTGGCCACCGACGGCGTCGAGGAGGTCGAGTACGTCCAGCCGCGCGAGGCGGTCGAGAACGCCGGCGCGACGGTCGAGCTGGTCTCGCTGAAGCCCGGCACCATCCAGTCCTTCAACCATCTGGACCAGTCCAAGACGTACGACGTGGACGTGACCGCGGACAAGGCGGACGCCGCCGGCTACGACGCGCTGGTGCTGCCCGGTGGGGTGGCCAATCCGGACTTCCTGCGGGGCGACCCGGACGCGGTGCGGTTCGTGAAGGCGTTCTTCGACGCGGGCAAGCCCGTCGGGGTGATCTGCCACGGTCCGTGGACGCTCATCGAGGCGGACGTGGTGCGTGGTCGCCGGATCACGTCCTGGCCCACCCTGCGTACCGACCTGACCAACGCGGGCGCGACCTGGGTGGACGAGGAGTGCGTCACCGACGGCAACCTCACCAGCAGCCGCAACCCCGACGACCTCCCCGCCTTCTGCCAGAAGATCACCCAAACCTTCGCAACCGCCTAACCTCACCCCACCCCACCCCCGCCCCCACCCACGCTTTGTTGATCAAGAGGTTTCCGTCAGGAACGCGGTGTTTCCTGACGGAAACCTCTTGATCAACAGGGTTGGTGGGGTTTTTCTCGGGGGCGGCGGCATGTTCTTGGGCTGTCGGGATAGAAGGGCACATGACCACCGAAGCCCCTGACGTGCCGGTGCTGAACCGTCAGCAGATCCGACTGCTCATGCTCGGTCTGATGACCGGCATGCTGTTGGCCGCGCTCGACCAGACAATCGTCGGCACGGCCCTGCCGACCATCGTGGGCGAGTTGGGCGGGATCAACCACTACTCGTGGGTGGTCACCGCGTACCTGCTCGCCTCGACCGCGTCGACGCCGCTGTACGGCAAGATGGCCGACCTGTACGGGCGCAGACCGGTCTTCCTCTTCTCGATCGGCACGTTCCTGGTCGGGTCGTTGCTGGCCGGGCTGTCCCAGAACATGACCCAGCTGATCGTCACCCGGGGCATCCAGGGTCTCGGCGCCGGTGGTCTGCTGACGCTCGCGTTCACCATCATCTCGGACGTGGTGTCCGCCCGGGAGCGCGGTCGCTACCAGGGTCTGTTCGGTGCCGTCTTCGGGATCTCGTCGGTGGCCGGGCCGCTGGTCGGTGGTTACTTCGCGGAGACCGACTGGCGGTGGATCTTCTACATCAACGTGCCGCTGGCGATCCTGGCCATCGTGGTCTGCTACCACGTGATGCGGTTGATCCCGTTCGAACGCCGGGACCACTCGATCGACTGGCTCGGCGCCGGCCTGCTGGTCGCCGGGGTGAGTTCACTGCTGCTCGCGCTGAGCTGGGGTGGCAACGAGTACGCCTGGGGCTCCGGCGTGATCATCGGGTTGTTCGTCGTCGGTGCGGTGCTGGGGGTGCTCTTCGTCATCCAGGAGGCCCGGGTGGCCGAGCCGATCCTGCCGCTGCGGCTGTTCCGCAGCGCCACCTTCGCGCTGGCCAACTCGGCGCTGCTCATCATCGGTCTGGTGATGTTCGGCTCGATCATCTTCATCCCGCTCTACCTGCAGATCGTCAAGGGCGCCTCGCCGACCCGAAGCGGTCTGCTGATGCTGCCGATGATGGCCGGCATCATCATCACCTCGATCCTGACCGGCCGCGCGATGACCCGGATCGGCCGGTACAAGTGGTTCCCGGTGGCCGGTTCGGTGACCCTCCTGGTCGGCATGTTCCTGTTCACCCGACTGGAGGTGAGCACCTCGCTCTGGGTGGCCTTCGGGTTCATGGTGGTGATCGGCATCGGGCTGGGTCTGTGCATGCAGTCGCTGATCCTGGCGGTGCAGAACGCGGTCTCCGTACGCGACCTGGGGGCCGGTACCTCCTCGGCGACGTTCTTCCGGTCGCTGGGCGGTTCGTTCGGGGTGGCGATCCTCGGCACGGTGCTCTCGTCCCGGCTGACCGGCGGGCTCGCGGACCGATTGCCCGCCGCGATCGCCCAGCTCCCGCCAGAGGAGCAGGCCGCCGTGGCGGCGAGTGGTGGTTCCAACATCTCGATCAACGACCCGGCCACCATCCTGGCCCTGCCGGGGCCGGTGCGCGCGGCCATCCAGGGAGCCTTCGTCGACGCGTTGGACATGGTCTTCCTGACCGCCGGCCTGATCGCGATCCTGGCGGTGGTGGTCACCCTGACGCTGCCCAACGCGCAACTGCGGGGCGCGGGCCCGCAGGGCGCGACCGGCGGCGCCGACCCGCTCGGCGGTAAGGCTCCGGCCGCGGGCGGCAAGCCGCTGACCCGCGAATCCAAGGAGGAGGCCGCCGCCGACATGGAGGCCAAGTCCCAGACGATGATCTGAGTACGGCCGGGTTGATCGACTCGTGGTCAGCGAAGTCGGGGTGTCCGAGTGCCAGGGATGCCCCGACTTTCGTGAACCAGAGTCGACCAAGGGTCAGGCGGGACGGCGGTAGACGCCGTACCACCAGGTCGCGGCCAACTCCCGGGCGGCCGCCGCGTCGGTGTCGGGGTCGGCCGTGGTCGTGCTGACGTGGTCGGCCAGGAAGCGGTCGCCGCCGACGACGATCAGCCGGCTGGCGGCCCTCACGTCCAGGTCGGCGGGCGCACGCCCGGCCTCCTGCTCGATCCGGAGCGCGTCCACGGTGCGCGCCACGAACCGTTCCAGCCCCGCTGCCCAGTACTCCCGGACCACCTCGTCGTACGCGGCGACCTCGCTGACTGCGGCCAGGACCGGGGCGTAGGTCCGGTAGATCCGGATCACGTCGGCGAAGACCTCGGTCAGGCGTGCCAGCGGGTCACCGGGTCCACCCGGATCCCAGCCGCCGGTGCGCTCGAAGGAGCTCTCCCGCATGGTGCCGGCGAGGCGCATGAGTAGTTCGCTCTTGTCCCGGAAGTGGGTGTAGAAGGTCGACCGCGCCACACCGGCCTCGGCGGCGATCCGCTGCACCCCGAGGTCGGTGAAACGGGTCCCCTCCCGCAGAAGACGCTCGGTGGCCGCCAGCACCCGCGCCTCGACGGCGGCCCGGCCGTCGGGGTTGCGCGGGCGGCGGCGGGTGATCGAGGGCATAGCCGGAATCCTAGGTGGCCGGCGGTCGGGTCGGCGACGTACGCTCGTTGTCGGACACAGTGTCCGACATAGTGACCACGGGGTGCCTGACCTCGGCCTCCGACCCACCACGAGGAGCAACACACGTGAAGTACCGGCTGTTGGGCAACACCGGGGTGTACGTCTCGGAGATCTCGCTCGGCGCGATGACCTTCGGTGGCAGTGGGCACCCACTCTGGGGAACCCTCGGCGGGCTGGCGCTGCCCGAGGCGCAGCGGATGGTCGACACGGCGCTGGACGCGGGCGTCAACTTCGTCGACACCGCTGACGGCTACGGCGACGGCGAGAGTGAGGAACTGCTCGGTCAGGCGCTCGGCAAGCGGCGTCGCGACGTGGTGCTGGCCACCAAGGTGCACTCCCGGACCGGCCCCGGGCCGAACGACGTGGGCACCTCCCGGTTGCACATCATGCAGAACCTGGAGGACAGCCTGCGCCGGCTGGGCACCGATCACATCGACCTGTACCAGATCCACAACTTCGACCAGGTCACTCCGATGGAGGAGATGCTGCGGGCGCTGGACGACGCGGTCCGGCAGGGCAAGGTCCGCTACATCGGCGCCGCCAACTTCGCCGCCTGGCAGATGTCCAAGGCGCTGGGCATCTCCGCTCGGGAGAAGTTGGCCGGCTTCGTCTCCGTGCAGGAGTACTACTCCCTGCTGGGTCGGGACGTGGAGCGCGACGTGGTGCCGATGGCGCTCGACGCGAATGTCGGGCTGACCGTGTGGAGCCCGCTCGCCGGTGGTTTCCTCTCCGGCAAGGTCGGCCGGGACGGCACCGTCGCCGACAGCGGCGCACGCAGCGCGCAGCCCGGTTACACCAGCTTCACGCCGTTCGACCCGGAGCACGCCTTCGGAGTGGTCGACGTGCTCAAGGGCGTCGCCGAGCGGCACGACGTCAGCCCGGCCCGGGTGGCGGTCGCCTGGCTGCTGTCCCGGCCGGCCGTGACCAGCGTGATCGTCGGTGCGCGCAAGGTGGACCAGTTGGTGGACAACATCGCCGCCTCGGACCTCACCCTGACCGAGCAGGATCTCACCGAGCTGGACGAGGCCACCAAGCTGCCCGTCGCGTACCCGAACTGGATCCAGGAAGGATTCTTCGCCGGGCTCCGGCTGCCCCAGTGACCCTCCGCGTGGAGCCGGCATTCACGCTCTCATCCGGGCGCGTACGGACCACGGTCCATCCCGTGTGGATCATGTAACGAAATCACGGCTCCTGACGTCCTTTACGGGGAACCGCCGAAAGGCGGTTCCCCGGCCGGGTCGCACGGGGCGTACCGGCCGGTGCCGCACGCGACCGGCCCGCCGGCCGCGCGCGGTCTCCTACCACTCGGGGGACGTGCATGCCTCAACACCTCGGACGCCGACTGCTCGGTGCCGGTCTCGCGCTGCTCACCGCGGCCGGATCGGCCGCGACGATGCCGGTCGCACCCGCCGCCGCCGCGGCCGCCGGCCGGGCCGACCTACGGCTCGACCTGACCACGGTCAGCTCCTCAGCCCTGATCCGACCGGACCGGACGGTGGTGGTCGTACGGGCCGCTGTCGACAACATCGGCACGGCGGGCGTGGAAGATGTCCGGATTTCCTTCAAGCTGCCCGCCGGCAGCTCCATCGTCGGCGATCCATCCTGGCAGTGCGACTACACCACGTTCGAATGCGTCCACATCCACGGCCCGGTGCCGGCGGGCGGTTCGGCCGAGCCGCTGCAGATCTACCTCGGCCTGCCGGCCGGCCCGGCCGGGACGGTCGCCACCATCGAGGCGACGGCCTCGACCAGCGCCCGCGAGGTGAGCAGGACCAACAACACCGACCAGGTCCGGACGACCTACGCGCTCGCCGCGGAGCTGAATCTGCTGCCCGGCCCGGACACCGGGGTGTGGCCCGAGACGGACGTGCCGGTCGAGGGCGGCCCGCTCCAGCCGATGTTCACGGTCAGGAACATCGGGACGGCCACCGCGCAGAACCTCCGGCTGGTCGTCGACCGGCCGGCCGGCGTCACGCTCGACGGCGAGCCGTCCGGCGGCGACGGCTGGACCTGCGACCTGGCGTCGACGCCGCTGGTCTGCACCGCCGGTCCGCTGGCCCCGGACGCCACCACCTCCATCACCATCCCGATGCGGGCCGCGGGCGGCGCCGACGACACGCGTTTCGGCGTGCACGGCCGGGTCACCACGTCCAGCCCGGAGTGGCTGACCGACTCGGGCAACGAGACGGACGTGCTGTACCGCTACGCCGGGGCCGGCCCGGTGGACCCCACCGACATCGCGGTCACCAACGTGGTGCTCCTCGACGACCAGGTGGTCGCGGGCGAAACCGCGCAGGTCGGGGTGGTGGTGGAGAACCTGTCCGACCAGCCGGCCGAGGACGTCCGGGTCCGCCTGATGCTCGCCCCCACGGTGCGGCCGACGGCCGGCGGTGGCGCTGGCAACCCGGACTGGACCTGCGAGCCGGGGCAGGACGCCGAGACCGGCGTCTGGTACTGGGAGTGCCGTCGCGACGCCGTGTACCGGTGGGAGTACCACTATCTCCCGCTCGACGTCACGGCCGGCGCCGGTACGCCCGCCGGTCAGCTGACCCTGACCGCCGGGGTGACCTCGGCCAATCCGGACGTCAACCAGGCCAACAACACCCGTTCCGCGACGACCAGCTACCTGCCCCAGGGCAACGTTCGCGGCACCGCCTGGTACGACGAGGACCGCGACGGCCAGCGGGACGCCGGTGAGCCGCTGATCGGCTACGACCCGCCGGTGAACATGCTGACGTTCATCCCGGAGGGCGGGTCCCCGATCGGCGCACCCACGTCCGGCGTGTCGATCTACGGCAGCTACGACCGCGCGCTGCCGCCGGGGCGGTACGTCGTCCGGGCCGGGCTGACCTACGGCTGGCTGCCCACCACCCCGGACGTCGGGGACGACGCCACCGACTCGGACGTCACGCTGGTGCCGGAATCGCCGTACAACGCCCCCTACGCCGACAGCGCGGTGGTCGAGGTGGTGGACGGTGGCGTGGTGACGATCGACATCGGTGTGGTGCCGACGGAGTGATCCG
The DNA here is from genome assembly GCF_039871815.1 of Micromonospora sp. B9E7. NCBI lineage: Bacteria > Bacillati > Actinomycetota > Actinomycetes > Micromonosporales > Micromonosporaceae > Micromonospora > Micromonospora sp. B9E7. Next base: position 166,578 of record NZ_JBDPLX010000013.1, on the reverse strand, counting down.
GGCGGGTCGGGCCCCGGAGTCAGTCGACTCCGGGGCCCGACCTACTTCAGGATCAGCCGGTTCGTCTGCTCGAAGACGTCGAGGTCGGCCAGGGTCTCCAGGACCGAGGTGGAGAGCGGGGCGGGGAACCGGTCCCGGGGGAAGAAGCCGGCGTCGGTGGTCTCGTCGGTGACCCGGGCCAGCTGCCCGTCCCACTCCTCCACCTTGAACGCCGTCGTGAAGACCTGGTACGTGTGCCCGTACATGTTGGTGCTGGTCCGGTCCGGCCCGGTGTAGAGGGCGAACGCGCAGACCCGCAACGCGCGCAGCCCGGTCTCCTCGCGGACCTCGCGGACCGCGCAGTCGGCGATCGACTCGCCCAGCTCCATCGCGCCGGCCGGCATGGCCCACTGGCCGTTGTCGGAGCGCTGGATCAGCAGGATCCGCCCGGCGTTGTCGCTGACCACGGCACGTGCGCCGACGAACATCAGCGTCCGGTCCCCGGCGATCGCGCGCAACTGCCCTACGTATGAGTCGGCCCAGGAGATGCTCACCTGCGACAACTTACGGGGGTTCCCAACGTGTGACCGGCGACACTAGCTTGTTACCCATGCGTAGCACGATGATGGACGCCCCTCTGCAGGTCTCCCGGATCCTCGACCACGGCGCAGGAGTGCACGGCACGGCCGAGGTGGTGACCTGGACCGGCGCCGAGCCCCGCCGGATGACGTACGCCGAGGTGGGCCGCTCCGCCGCTCGGCTGGCACACGCGCTGCGCGACGAGTGCGGGGTGACCGGCGACGAGCGGGTCGCCACCTTCATGTGGAACAACAACGAGCACCTGGTCGCCTACTTCGCGGTGCCGAGCATGGGTGCGGTGCTGCACACGCTCAACATCCGGCTCTTCCCCGACCAGGTCGTCTACATCGCCAACCACGCCGAGGACCGGGTGGTGCTGGTCGACACCACGCTCATCCCGCTGCTGGCCCGGGTGATCGGCGAGCTGAGCACGGTGCGGCACGTGGTGGTGGTCGGCGGTGGCGACCCGGCGCCGCTGGTGGCGGCAGCCGGCGACCGCATCACCGTGCACCACTGGGACGCGCTGCTCGCCGACCGCCCCGAGGTGTACGACTGGCCCGAGGTGGACGAGCGTGACGCCGCGGCCCTCTGCTACACCTCGGGCACCACCGGAAACCCGAAGGGCGTGGCCTACTCGCACCGGTCGATCTACCTGCACTCGTTGCAGGTCTGCATGCCGGAGGGATTCGGTCTCGGGCCGACCGACCGGGAGTTGGCCATCGTGCCGATGTTCCACGCCATGTCGTGGGGTCTGCCGTACGCGGCCTTCCTCTCCGGCGCGTCGCTGATCATGCCGGACCGGTTCCTCCAGGCCGCGCCGATCGCCGAGATGATCGCCGCGGAGCGGCCCACCCTGGCCGGCGCGGTGCCGACCATCTGGACCGATCTGCTGGCCTACCTGGACAGCCACGACGTGGACACCTCCTCGCTCACCGAGGTGATCGTCGGCGGCTCGGCCTGCCCACCGGCGTTGATGCACGCGTTCGACGAGCGGCACGGGGTCGAGGTCATCCACGCCTGGGGGATGACCGAGATGTCCCCGCTTGGGTCGGTCGCCCGCCCGCCGGCCGGGGCGACCGGCGAGGAGGCGTGGCGCTACCGCTACACCCAGGGGCGGGTGCCGGCGGGTGTGCAGGCGCGGATCGTCGGCCCGTCGGCCGAGCCGTTGCCCGCCGACGGCAGGGCCGTGGGCGAGCTGGAGGTCCGTGGGCCGTGGGTGACCGCCCGGTACGTCGGTGACGACGCCCCGGACGAGGAGAAGTTCCGCGACGGCTGGCTGCGTACCGGCGACGTGGGCACCCTCTCGCCGGACGGCTACATCACGCTGACCGACCGCGCCAAGGACGTGATCAAGTCCGGCGGTGAGTGGATTTCCTCGGTGGAGCTGGAGAATGCGCTGATGGGCCACCCGGCGGTGCTGGAGGCGTGTGTGGTGGGTGTGCCGGACGAGCGGTGGGACGAGCGGCCGCTGGCCACCGTGGTGGTCCGGGAGGGCGCCTCGGTGACCGCCGAGGAGCTGCGGGACTTCCTGGCCGCCTCGGTGGCGCGCTGGCAGTTGCCCGAGCGCTGGGCGTTCATCGACGCGGTGCCGAAGACCAGCGTGGGCAAGTTCGACAAGAAGGTCGTCCGTTCGCAGTACGCCGAGGGCGAGCTGACTGTCCGGGAGCTGACAGCCCCGTAACGTTTTCCCAGGCACTGTCGCCTGTTGGGGCAGGGGCAACTCCTGAAGATCCCTCCCCAGGGGGCGGCCCCGGCGTTCGCACCGCGCCGGGGCCGCCCGTTCCACGCGGATGACCCGCACCGTCATTGTTGCGAAACTTCTTCGCTTCTGTCCTGATGACGGCGAAATCGGGTGGTGCGCGACCCGATCAGGCGTCGCTGGTGGTCACCAGCACCTTGCCCACCGTGGAGTCCTCCACCGCCTGGTGCGCCGCGGACGTCTCAGCCAGCGGATAGTAGTGCAGAGGCAGGCCAGCCTCCGCGCCGACCCGCAGCACGCCCTGGCTGGCCGCCGCCGCCACGTCCTTGACACCCTGCGCCTTGGCCGCCTTCGGTTCGGTGTAGACCAGCACGAACTGCCAGCGGGCATTCGGCGCCATCATCGCCCGGATCGGGATGCTCACCTCACCCCCGCCGTTGTCCGCGTACACGCAGACCGCGCCGCCGTGCCGCAGCACCTGCACGTCCACCGCCGCGTTCTGGGCCGGGGCGACCTCCACGATCGTGTGGACCCCGTCGGGGGTGATCCGGTGGACCTCCTCGACCACGTCCTGCTCCCGGTAGTTGACCACGTGGGAGGCGCCGGCCGCCGCCGCGAGCTGTGCCTTCTCCGCACTGCTCACCGTCGCGATGACCGTGGCGTCGGCCCAGCGGGCGAGCTGGATCGCGGCGTTGCCGACCGCGCCCGCGCCGCCCTGCACCAGCACGGTGTGGTCCGCCAGCGCACCCGCGCGCAACGTGTCAGGCATGAACTCGCCGGCGGTCAGACACCGGTGCGCGGTGAGGAACGGGATGCCCAGGGCGGCCCCCAGCTCGAACGGGGCGGCGCCGAGGCGTACCGCCTGCCGGACCGGCACCAGCGTGTACTCCGCCGACGTGCCCCACGGCCGCTGCCAGGCCGCCTCCCAGATCCAGACGCGCTCACCGATCAGATCGGGATCGACCCCCTCGCCGACGGCCTCCACCACCCCCGCGCCGTCCTGCCCGGGAATCTGCCACCGGTCCGGCGCGGAGCTGCGGCGGGACTTCCAGTCCGTCGGATTGACCCCCGAGACCGCCATCCGCACCAGAACCTCGCCCGCAGCCGGCTCCGGCACCGGCCGGTCGACCAACTCCAGCACCGAAGGGTCGCCGGTGCGCTCGTACACGATGGCCTTCATTCGTGGTCTCTACCCCTCCCGGCCCGGGTCAACCCAGGTCGTCCACCAGCTCCGGGGTCAGCTCACCGATCGCGCTCAGCGTCGCCGTGGCCAGCCGGGCGGCGTCCGGGTCGAGAGGGTACGAACCGTGTGGCACCGCCACCACCCGCATGCCCGCCGCGGCGGCGGAGCGAACCCCGTTGGACGAGTCCTCCACGGCCACGCAGCGGCCCGGGTCGACGCCGAGGCGTCCCGCGACGCTCAGGTACACGTCCGGCGCGGGCTTGCCCCGCTCGGTCTGCTCGGTGGAGAGGGTCGCGCCGAACGCGTCGGTCAGGCCGGTGGCGGCCAGCGCCGCCTCGATCAGCCGGGTCGGTGACGAGCTTGCCAACCCCAGCGGCCAGCGCGCGGCGAGCCGGCGGACGACCTGGTCGGCGCCGTCGATGAGGGGTACGTGGTCCCGGTAGCGCCGGGTCATCTCCTCGACGACCTCGGCGGCGACCTGCTCGGCCGTGCGGCCGACACCCAACTCGCCGCTGAGATAGTGGGCCCACTCGCCGGTGCTCATCCCCATCAGGCGGCGTTGCGTGTCCGGCTGCCAGGTCCCGCCGTGCGCTGCCACGTACGCCCGGCGGACCTCCTCCCACACCGGCTCGGAATCCACGATCACGCCGTCCAGGTCGAAGACCACCGCATCCGTCACGGCACCATCCTGCCCGACCGGTGGGCGCCCGGTCAGCCGGGCAGCGCGGGCAGGCCGAGCGGGCTGCCCTCGGGGAGCAGTGTGTGGCTGGACCTGGCGATCGGCTCCAACAGCTCCCGGAGCCGATCCGTGTCGTCGGGGCCGAGCGCCTGCCACGGGTGCGCGGCGGCCCGGTCGGTGGCGTCCTCGACGGCCTGGAACTCGGCCCGGGCGTGCTCGGTGGCCGCGCCGTCCCCGGTCAGCCAGTGCCGCTGTGTGAGCCGCTCGCGGGCGGCCTTCCACTGCTCCTCGGACCAGCCCCGGCCCAGCAGGTACTGCGGCGGCGAACCATCCAGCGCGACCCGCCCGGCCAGCGTCTCGACCGGGTCCAGCCCGGCGGCCACCAGCGCCGCCACGTGCCCGTCGCCGCGGTGCTCGCGCAGCGTCGTGGCGGCCTGCCAGAGCCGGGCCAGCGGGTATTCCCCGACCGGCAGCGCCGCGTTGGCCGCGCCGAGCACGCGGCCGGCGGTCTGCACCGCCGAGGCGGCCCGTTCCAGCAGATTGGCAGCCTCCGCCAGGTGCGACTCCGGCAGCTCGTAGGTCAGCTCCGCGAGCGCCTGCACCGCGCCGGTCAGGCGGGCGCGGAGCGCCTCCTGCGGGGTGGCCAACCGCCACACCGCCGGCAGCGCCCGGGCCACCATCGGCGGCGCGAAGTTGAAGAAGGCGGCGACCACCGGGGCCGCCTCGGTGGCGCCCAGCGGCGCGGCCCGGCCGGCGAAGTAACCCCGCCAGTAGCCGCGTAGTCCGACCGCCTCGTACGCGGCGCGGGCCCGGGGATGGAGGTAGGTGACGGCGTGCACCGGCTCGAAGTACGCCCACATCAGGCGGGCCGTCCGTCCGGCCTCGTCCAGCGCCGTCACATGCACCTCCGCGTCCTGGTTACGGATCTCACCCCGGGCGGCGAACCGCCCGGGGTGACGACGAACCTACTGCCGCTGGGTGACGGGCCGGAAGCCCCATGTGAACAACTCCATCGCGATCCGTGGACAACCGGGACGATTCGGTCAGGTCACTGGGCGGCGAGAACGTCCACCACGAAGCGCAGCGGGCCGGTCGGGCGTCCGCCGGCGGCGGCCTCGTCGTTGCCGTACGCCAGCTCGCCCGGAATGTCGAGCTGCACCCGGCTGCCCACGGTCACGCCGACCAGGCCCTGGTCCCAACCGGGGATGACCTGACCGACGCCGATCGGGAAGGTGGCCGGCTGCCCGCTGCTCCAGGAGGAGTCGAACTCCTTGCCGTCCTTGAAGAACACCCCCACGTAGTTGGTGGTGATGTTCTGGCCCTTCTGCACTGCCGGGCCCGTGCCCTTGATCAGTGGGGTGACCGTGAGCTTCTTGAGGTCACCCGTGCCCGGCGTCACCGTCGGCTTGGTGCCCAGCGCCGGGTCGGCGCCCTCGGGCAACTGCGGGGCGGGGGGAGCGCCGGGCGCGTCGGGGGCCGGAGCCGAAGCGGACGGAGTCGCGTCGGCCTGGGTCTTGGGCTCGTCGTCGCCCCCGCCGATCGCCACGAAGAGGGCGATCAAACCTCCGGCCACGACGACCGCGGCGAGGCCGCTGATCCACGCGTTGCGCTTCCGCCTCGCGTCGGCTGCCTTCTTCGCGGCCAACTGGGCGGCCAACCGGCGCCCCGACTTGGTCGCCGGGCTCTGGTCTGGGCCCTTCTGCTGCGTCCGCTCGCTCACGTCGTCGACTCCCTGCTGCGAAGTGTGGCCGGCACCCGGTGCCGGGGGGAAAGCCGACGCACACGGTACCCGCACCGCGGCCCACCGTGCCCGCCGCGGACGCCTCGGATCGCCCAGCGCGGGAGTTCCGGGACCTTCCCGGGCGTTATTCCGGGACGACCATGAAGTCGGTCACGAACGAGGTGATCCGTCCGTCGGCGGTACGACCGATCCAGGTGCCGTAGCAGCCGTCTCCCCAACCGGTGGCCACGGTGACGACGTTGGCCCCGCTGGCCTCGTCCAGAACAGCGGTGATCAGACCCGGCACCGGGGACGCGGGCAGCTCGTCCAGGATGAAGACCTCCTCGACCCGATCCTCGTCCCAGCCTTCCAGGGCGGCGAGCGCCGTCGGATCGGCGAGGGTGCCGACGCCGGCGTCCACCCCGTACCCGAAGTAGTCGTCAGCGCCGAGGGTGGCGACGTCCTGGTCGCCCGCGACGGCCGGCTCCCAGCGGTCGGTCGGCTCGTCGGAGACGACCAGTTCGAACGCGGCCACCCGCCGGTCCACCTCGGCGTCCTCGCGCAACACCACGGCCACCCAGGCGCGGGCGGGATGCCGCCCGGGCGGCACGGTCACCGTGAACGGCTCGGCCTCGGGGCAGACCAGCGGGTCACAGCCGACCACCCGGCCGGTCGGCAGCACGACGTCACCCACGGGGTGGACCTCGATCACGTATCCGCCGTGCTCGTCGGTGAAGCGGGCGCCGGGCGTCAGCAACCGGTTCAGATCAGGGGTGTACGACATGGGGGGCTCCTCCGGGTCGCCAGCGGCCGGCGGAGCGTACCCGGTGCGGCGGACACCGCCGCCGCTGCCGTCCGGTCAGGCGCTCTTGCGGGGTGCCGTCTTGCGCGCGGTCGTCTTCTTCGCCGGCTCCGTCTTCTTCGCGGGGGTCTTCTTGGCGGCTGTCTTCTTCGCCGGCTCGGCCGTCTTCTTCGCCGCTGTCTTCTTCGCCGGGGCCTTGGCGGCCTTCTTCTCGGCCGTCTTCTGGGCGGATCGAGCCGACGAGATGGGCGTCGGCTCACCGCCACCGCCACGAGCGGGCTGCTCGCCGCGGGCGGTCCTCGCGCGCTCCACCGACGCCTTCAGCGCGGCCATCAGGTCCACGGCGGCGGCCGGCGCCTCCTCGACCTCCTCCGGCTGCACGACCTCCCGACCCTCCACCTTGGCGTCGATGACCTCCTGCAACGCCGCGCGGTAGTCGTCGGTGAAGACGTCCGGCTCGAACTCACCGGTCATCGAGTCGATCAGGGAGCTGGCCATCGCCAGCTCCGGCGGGCGCACCTTGAGGTCCTCGTCGAGGAAACCGAAATCCGGGGTACGGATCTCGTCCGGCCAGAGCATCGTGTTGAGCAGCAGTACGCCCTCGCGGACCCGGAGCGTGGCGAGCTGTTCCCGCTGGCGTAGCGCCACCTTGACGATGGCCACCCGCTCCGAGTCGATCAGCGCGTCGCGCAGCAGCACGTACGGCTTGGTCGCCGCGCCCTCCGGTTCGAGGAAGTACGCCTTGTTGTAGAGGATCGGGTCGACCTGCTCGGCCGGAACGAACTCCAGCACGTCGATCGCACGGGAACTGGTCAGCGGCAGTTCGGCGAAGTCCTCGTCGGTGAGGATCACCATCTCCCCGCCACCGATGTCGTAGCCCTTGGCGATGTCGTCGTAGGTGACCTCCTCGCCGCAGACCGAGCAGGTGCGCTTGTAGCGGATCCGGCCGCCGTCCTCGCGGTGGACCTGGTGGAACCGAATGTCCTTCTCCTCGGTCGCGGAGTAGAGCTTCACTCCGATCGAGACGAGCCCGAACGACACGGCTCCCTTCCAGATGGCACGCATCCTGCGCTCCCTTCCCCGGTATCGACCATGCTCGCATCCGAAAGAACCGGACGCGAGGTGTTCGGCCTGGTACTACAGTCGGGTCGTGCCCGGAGCGCCGCTCAAGCCGATGCTCGCGATGACCGGGCCGCTCCCCGCAGGTGACGGCTGGGCTTACGAGTTCAAATGGGACGGCATCCGGGCGCTCGCCGACATCTCCGGCCGTGCTCAACACCTGTATGCCCGATCCGGCGTCGAGATCACCGCCGCCTATCCCGAGCTGGCCACTCTGCCCGAGCAGGTCGACGACGTGCTGCTCGACGGCGAGGTGGTGCTGCTCGGCGAGGGCGGGCAGCCGTCGTTCACCGCGTTGGCCGAGCGGATGCACGTGCGGGACCGGAACAAGGCGGCCCGGTTGGCGGCGGTCATGCCGGTGACGTACATGATCTTCGACCTGCTGCGGTGGAACGGCGACGACCTGACGGGCTGGCCGTACGAGCGCCGCCGCGAGGCCCTGGACGCGCTCGCCCTCGGTGGTGCCCGGTGGGCGGTGCCGCCGGTCTTCTCCGACGGCCAGGCCACCTACGAGGCGGCTGCCGAGCACGGCCTGGAGGGCGTGATGGCCAAGCGGGTCGGTGCCGTCTACCGCCCGGGGGTGCGCTCCCCGGACTGGGTGAAGGTCAAACTGGAGGTGACCGGTGACTTCGTCGTCGGTGGCTGGCGACCGGGCGCGCGTCGGATCGGCGGTCTGCTGGTCGGGGTGCCCGGCCCGGACGGCAAGTTGATCTATCGGGGGCGGGTTGGTGGCGGTATCGGCGCCGCCATCGAACGGCAGCTCCTCGCCGAGTTGGAGCCGCTGCGGTCCGGCGCGTCACCGTTCGCGCCGGGCGTGCCGCGCGAGGATGCTCGGGGGGCCATCTGGGTAGAACCCCGGGTGGTCGTGGAGGTGAAGTACGGCCAGCGCACCCCCGACGGCCGGCTGCGCTTCCCCCGGGTGCTGCGGTTGCGCCCGGACAAACCTCCGGAGGAGGTCGACGATGCCGGGTGAGCGGCTACGGGTGACCGTCGAGGGTCGCCCGCTGGAGCTGTCCAACCTGGACAAGGTGCTCTACCCGGCGGCGGGCTTCACCAAGGGTGAGGTGATCGACTACTACACCCGGATATCCCCGGTGCTGCTGCCGCACCTGCGGGACCGGCCGGTGACCCGGATCCGCTTCCCCAACGGGGTGGACGACAAGTCGTTCTTCGAGAAGAACGCGCCGGCCGCGACCCCGGACTGGGTGCGCGTGGAGAACCTGCCCGCTCCCGGGTCGACGAAGGGCCGGGAGACCATCGACTACGTGGTCGCCGACGACCTGCCCACGCTGGTGTGGCTGGCCAACCTGGCCGCGTTGGAGCTGCACACGCCGCAGTGGAAGGTCGGCGAGCACCCGGACATGATGGTCGTCGACCTGGATCCGGGGCCGCCGGCCGGGCTCGCCGAGTGCTGTCCGGTGGCGGTGCTGATGCGTGACCGGCTCGCCGACGACGGGATCGAGTCGTACCCGAAGACCTCCGGCAAGAAGGGCATGCAACTCTGCTGCCCGATCGCGGGCACCCAGTCGTCGGACGTCGTCTCCGACTACGCCCGACGGATCGCCCAGGAGTTGGAGAAGGCCCACCCGAAGCTGATCGTGTCGAAGATGGCGAAGAACCTCCGCCCGGGCAAGGTCTTCATCGACTGGAGTCAGAACAACGCGGCGAAGACCACGGTGGCGCCGTACTCCCTGCGGGCCCAGGCGGTGCCGTCGGTGTCGACGCCGCTGACCTGGGACGAGGTCGAGGCCGGCGCCCGTGGCCGGAAACCGGCCGTCCGCCAGTTCACCGCCGCCGAGGTCCTGGCCCGGGTCGAGGAGTACGACGACCTGCTCGCCCCGCTGCTCGACGGCGGCCCGGAACTGCCCACGGCCTGACAACCTTTGGCGATCCCGCCGCGTGTAAGGCGCGTGACCGACCAACAGAAACCACTGTCCGCGACGGACCGGTCCTACGTCGCGTTCGTCGAGGTGGCGTGGCAGCGACACATCCGGCTCGCCATGCTGCTCAGCGGTGACCGGTGGCGGGCCGAGGAGCTGCTCCAGGACAGCCTGGTCAAGGTATACGAGCGGTGGCGGCGGCTGTCCCGGCTCGGCGACCCGCACGCCTACCTCCGTCGGGCCCTGGTCAACAACCACACGTCCGGTTGGCGTCGGCGTCGCCGTGAACGTCTCTTCGCGGACGTCCCCGACCGGGCCACCCCGGCGGACGGCATCGGCCCGGACGCGGTCGTCCTGCGCCGGGCGCTGATGTCGCTGCCGGCCAAGCAGCGAGCGGTGGTGGTGCTCCGCCACTACGAGGACCTGAGCGAGCGTGAGGTCGCCCAGGTGCTGGGTTGCTCGCTGGGCACCGTCAAGAGCCAGAACGCCCGAGCCCTGGGCAAACTCCGCCACCTCCTTGAGGAATCCTTCGACTCGGTAAGCAGGTGAAAGTCATGAACAGCATCGATGACCGTCTCGCCCATCGGCTGCACGACATCGTCGACGGCGAAACGGGTTCCGAACCCCCGGTGGGCGCGCTGATCGAGCGCGGTCGGCGGGCCCGCCGACGCCGGACCACCGCGCTTGTCGGTACCACGTGCGCGTTGCTCGCGCTGGGCGTCGGCAGCGCCCTGACCGTGTCGACCAACTCCCCGTCGGGTCGGTCCGGAGTCACCACCGAGGCCGCGCGACCGGAGCCGGTCTCACCGGCGATGCGGCTCGTCTCGGCCGCCGCCGCCAGCGAGAACATCAGTTACCGGATGCGGCTGACCAACTCGGGCCCGGGCGGGCTCACCTACGAGGGCGCGTTCGACCCGAGGACCGCAACCGGCTGGGTCCGGGCGCCGCAGGACGACTCGGTGATGACCGAGTTGCTGATCGACGGCACCAGGTACGAGGGTGGGGAACGGCCGCTGGGCACACTGCCTGCCGACAAGGGGCCGGGCGAGACGTACGGCCGCTACGGGCAGTACCCGGGGACGTATGACCGGCTCTCCCTCTACGGCGACGGGAACGCGGTACTGGGTGCGGCCGAGCCCGATCCGGCCGCCCTGTTCGCGGCGCTGAAGCGGCAGAACGCGACCGTCACCGAGAAGCCGGACGGTTCGCTGCACTTCACCTACGCCGAGACCGGAAAGGACGGGTCGAGCAGCACGGCCGGCGACGTCACGCTGCACGGCGACGGCCGGATCGCGACGGTGGCGCTCACCGTCACCTGGCAGTCGACCGCGAAGGGTCGACTCGACACGGGGACTGTCAACTCGACGCTGGAACTGTTCGACTACGGCACCACAGTGACGGTCCAGCGCCCGAGCGATGTCGTGATGATCAAGGAGTAGCCGCCGCACGGCCCGGCGTCCACACTCGTGGACGCCGGGCCTGCCGGATCAGCGGTGTCCGAAGACCTTGCGGCTGGAGCCGAGGCGCAGGAGCACCGTCTCGCCGGTGGCGTCCTGGACCGCGTCGTTGTCGGTGATCGCGTACACCTCGCCGTTGCCGGCCACGGTCAGACCCTCCAGCTTCTCCTGGGTCCACCCGTTGCCGGCACGCATCGCGGGCAGCACGTCGACGGCGAGGGTCTTCGGCAGCACCGTCAGCGGGCCGGTCGCCGCCGCGCCCGGCAGCGGCACCGTGTAGATCCGCTTGACCGTGGCCGCCGGGCCGTTCAGCTTGTCCCGTTCGATGACCGCCAGCTGGTCGCCGACCACGGTGATCTCGGAGAGGCCCATCCAGTCGCCGGGCACTGTGGTGCTGCCCAGCTGGTAGCCGAACCAGCTCCAGGTGCCCGCGGCGACGTCGTACCGGCCGAGCCGGACGATGCCCGCCGGGTCGGTGCTCAGCTCCCGCTGCACGGCCACCCAGACGATCTCCCGGCCCTGCCGGTCGGTGGTCGCGGTGACGCCTTCCAGGCCCTGCTTGCCGAGACCGGCCGAGACCTCGGCGGGTAGCGCGACGGTCTGCCGGGTCACCCCGGCCGCGTCGAGCCGGACCAGCTTGTTCTCCGCGCCCTTGGCGCCCTCGACAGCGAGCCAGAAGCCGCCCTGCGGGCGGGCGAAGATGCCCTCGGCGTCGTACCCGACCGGCGCTCCGGCCGCGTCCTTCACCGACAGCGCGCCGGTGACCACGGCGGGCGTGCGCTTCGCGTCGATGGTGAGGATGCGGGTCTGGCTGTACGCCGCGTCGGTGACGCTGTAGAGCTGGTCCCGCTTGCCCGGTGCCGCGCTCAGCGCGCCGAGGGCGCCCCAACCGATCGGTGCACCGGCCCGGTCGGTGTCGGACACGATGCTCGGGAACGTCGGCGTGCCCTTACCGAGTTGGAAGAGCGACACCGACGCCCGGACGTTCACCGACGCGTCGTCCTCCTCGCTGGAGACCGCGAGCAGGCCCCGCGACGGGATGGGCAGCAGGCCCTCCGGCCCGTTGGTGGTCGGCAGGACCTGCTTGAACACCGGCTTGACCGGGTTGTTCAGGTCGTAGACGGCGACGAAGTTGCTGCGCTCCGAACCGACGAACGCGTACCGCACGCCGTCGTACTCGGCGACGGCCACGCCCTCCGGCTCGGTGCCCTTCTTGCCGGCGCGGTCCTCGTTGTGCAGCCCGTACGTGACGGCGAGCCGCTCGAAGGTGTTGCCGGCGTCCCAGGCGACCCGGCCGCTGCGGCTGTCGAAGACGGACCAGCCGCGGCTGCCGCCGTGCCAGTCGCCCTCGTTGGCCGTGGCGAGATAGCGGTCGTCGACCCAGGCCACCGCGTCCGGCTCGCGCGGCACGTCGGTGATGCTGCCGGTCAGGTCGATGACACCGTCCTTCCTGGTGTCGATCCCACTGATGGTGGCGGTGCCCGCGCTGAACACCTTGGTGATCCGGCCGGTGGGCAGGTCGACGAGGGCGACGCCGTTGTTCTCCTGCAGCGTCACGGCCAGCTGGTTACGGCTGTTGATCGAGACGTACTCCGGCTCCGGGTCGGTAGGCGCGGCGAGGCCGGCCTGGACCAGCGCGGGCAGCGCGGTGCCGTCGGCACCGGTCAGCGCGACCGGCCGCAGCCGCCAACCGGCCGGGGACTTCCCGGCCAGGTCGACGATCTGCACGAAGCCGGCGGGCGCCTGAGGCAGGTCACCCTCCTCGCCGCCCGGCGGGGTGGCTTCCTCGTCGCGCTCGTTCTCGATCGCGATCGCGGCGTACCGCTTGTCCTTGCTGATCGCGATCGAGTCGGGCTGGCCGCCCAGGTCGAAGCTGGCCACCCGCTTGCGGCTGGCCAGCTCGATCACGTCGAGTCGACCGGACGGCTCGGTGAAGCTGCTGCTGGTGTTCACCACCACCAGCACGTACTTCCCGACCACGGCGACCGAGGTCGGCTCGTCCTCGGCGTCGCCGAGCTGCGCCAGGGAGAGCGTGCCGAGGCCGCGCGGCCGGTCGGCACGGGAGATGTCCAGGAAACCGATCCGCCTGGCCAGCGCATCGGTGTGGATCAGGGTGCGGCCGTCCTCGCTGACCGCCGAGATCTCGGCGACCGTCGCGGTCGCCGGGTCCTCACCTGCCGGACGGTTCTGGAACACCGGGTACGTGGCGACCCGGTCGAAGGCGAGCGACCTGGCTGGGTGGTGGTGCCCGCCGGCCGACGCGGGGGCGGCCCCGGTCAGGCTGGCGGCAGCGACACCGGCTGCGGTGAGCGCGGTGAATGCTCTTCTGAGTGTCAAGGACTTCCTCCGTTAGGTCGTACCGCACGGAGGCTGACACCTGTCGGGGAGCATCAGCTTGCGTCGACGTGAACAGCGGGCGAAGCGCGCAACCACGAGGTGCCTGCCGCTACAGTGCGACCATGCGGCAGAGTGAGCTTGTCGATGCGCTGAGTAAGATTCCGGCATTGAAGGTGGTGGCCGACGGCCCCGCCCTCGTCGTCACGGTGCCCGCGATCGGCGAGAGCCTGCGGCTGCACGCCGAGGCGGTGACCTGGCTGAAGCACGGTGTGCTGCCGACCGGGGATCCGTTCCTGCAGCTCCAGGGACGGCAGCAGGACCAGGAGGTACGCCTGGTCCTGCTGAACGACGATCTGGGGTGGGTGCCACCCGACGTCAACTCGCTGCTGGACACCGCGATCCCGGTGACCATCAACGGCGCGCCGGAGATGGTCGCGTACACCGACCTGGAACGTGAATCCGTCAGGGCACTGGCTGAGGCCGACCGGCCGGACGTGAACCTGTTCGCCCTCACCGCGACGCTGCTGGTGCACCGGTGCGCCATCGTCGGTGCCCTGCGACTCGGTCTACGGCCGCTACGTGCTGTTCGGCTCTGGCACGAGCTGTGGTGCCACGTGGGAGAGTTCCTGACCGATCCGTTCTGGCCCGATCCGTACTGGGACCGGCTCCTGCTGGAGGCGGGAGTGCCGCTGGCGCCGTACGAGGAGGCCAGAGCCGGGGAGCGACCGGCCATCGAGGCGTTGACGGTGGCCGACCTGCGGGCGATGGAACCGGTACTGACGGTGACCCGGGCGGACGACCGCTTCCTTGCCGCCTGGCGACAGTGGATGAAGCTGACACCGCGCCAGGTGTGCGAGGTGCTCGCGGCGGACCTGCCGGAGGCGAGGATCGAGGTGTCGCTCTACATGGAGGGAGGGGGAGCGGTCTCGATGCGCATCGCGCCGGCCGGAGTCTTCCAGGCTCTGATCGAGTTGCGGCTGTCCTTCACCACGCGGTCCGCGTCACTCGACGAGATCCGCATCGCCGAGGAGTTGAAGGGCAGCGGGCTGTTCGGGCGCCTGCGGTCGAACATCGAGAACTTCACCCGGGCCTTGGGACTGCTCTCTCTGAAGGTCTACGCCACCGGTGACGGCAGTGTGGCGTTCGCCCTCGCCGGCTACGACTGGGACCGATCCTGAGTCAGCGCCGTCAGCCCCGGCCCGTCAAGGTCCGCCGGAGGTGGGCGGTGGCGTCGGCCCCGATGGCCTCCTGAGTTGCCGTCAGCAGTCGCCCACACAGCACCCGGGCGGTCTCGATCTCGGAGCGGGCGTGTCCCACCTCCCGCAGCAGGGTCTCGCTCTCGTCGTCCGCCACCGCTCGGATGTCCGGGACCTCCCGCCGGCGCGCGTTCTGCACCTCGTTCGTCACCACCAGCACGAAGTCCGTCCGGTTGTGGGCGAGTGCGGTTGCGGTGGCGGCGGCCGGGCTGCCGGCCACCAGGCGGGTGACGGCCTCGGCGGGCAGAAAGAACAGCGTCGTCGTGGAGAACTGACTGAGGGCGGCCTGTTGCTGCCAGCGGGTCAGCAACCCTGACTTGCCGTCGAGGAAGGGTGCCATCGCGAACGCGAAGTCCACGTCGACGGTGGCGAGCAGCGCCCGGGAGTCGGCGATACCGCTTCTGAGCTGGTCGATCAGCGCGGACTGCCGGTGCACCAGGGCGGCGAACTCCGACTGGTCGTCGGCGCGGGATTCGCCGGTCGAGATCAGGGTGTCGGCCAGGGCCAGGAGGCGCTCGCCGTTCACGCACAGCTCCTGAAGCGTGAGGGCCAGCTCCAGCAGCTCGCCGCCGACCTTCGCGTCCTGGGACACCGCCCGCCGGTCCAGCAGCCTGGTGACGTACGAGACGATGATCTGGACCATCGTGGACAGCAGCTCACCCACTGCGCGGCCCCCTCGAAAGCGGTGTGGCCGCGAGTGTAGTCGCCGTCCGCCGGCCCTCGCCGGATCGCCACCAGGCGCCGCCGACCAGGGCCACGGTGATGACGGTGACCGCGACGTCGCCGGCCAGGGCCGCCGTCGGGCTCGCCGGGGAGTACGGCGGCACCAGGTACGCGAACCCGGCGGCGCTGACCAGGCTCGCCGAGCCGGCGGTGAGCACGTGCCGCTGCCCCCAGTTCACGCCCGACGACCAGTACGCGACCAGGCCCCCGACGGGCGCCGCCAGCCCCAGCGCGATGGCCACTCCCGCCCAGCCGGGGGTCAGGTCGGTGCCGAGATGAACGAGGACGATCAGCAGACCCACCCACAGCGGATGCGGCACCCGACGAGTGCGGCGTGGGTCCCTTTGCTCTGCTGCCCTCCATGCACCACCGGCCGTGCGGCCCGGGCGTCGCCAGTGCGGCAGGAGGGCCGCGGTAACGAGTGCGAGAACCACCAGCGCGGCGAAGGTCAGTTGGAGTGGGCTGGCCAGGAAACTCTTCCGGCCCCCGTCGGACGCGAAGATCAGCAGGCTGCCGAGCAGGTAGAGCACACCGACCACGACGAGCCCAGGCCGGCCCAGCCACGGCCGGAGCCGGCGGTCCGCACCGAGGAACGACTCGATGAGCACGATCGGCGCGCAGATGGTCAGCACGATGTGGTTGCCCACGTAGTCGACGGCCTGCCGGAGGCTGAATTCGAGCCCTGGCACCAGCGTCGCCTCGGCGGCGGTGCCGGTGTCGGCGTACTGGGTGTCGTCGAGGTAGTCGGGGTTGAACAGCGACTGGTCGACCAGCCCGGCCTGGAGCACACCGAACGCGGCGGCGAGCAGCACGATGGTCGGCCAGCTCGCGCCGAGGTGCCGGGTGGTCTCCCGGATCAGGATGGCTGCGCCGCCGTACATCGGGCCCAGGAAGATCAGCACCGGGAGGAAGTCGTCGATGGCGAAGCCACCCCACGAGCACTCGGCCGCCCACGGCGCGAGCAGCAGCAACGCGATCACCGGCAGGAGCCGCCGGCGCAGCGGCAGCCGGCCAGCGGCGACCGGGCGGTCGGCGGCGGCGGGATGGTCGGCGGTGACGGGGTCGGGTTCGGTCGGCATCGGCGCTCCTCGGCGGCGTCTCGGAGGTCACCTGCACCATGCGCGGGCCACCCGGTCACCCGATACGGCCATCGGCCGACGACCGGTGCGACGAAAGTCGTTGAGTAGGGTGGTACCGACGTCGACCCGGGGAGCGTGGAGATGCAGCCAACCGTCACGGCCGACCTCGTCGCCCGGCCCGTCGAGGCCGAGCATCCGCTGCTCAGCTACCGCGACGAGGCGACCGGCGAGCGCGTCGACCTGACCGCTCAGCAGGTCGGTCAGTGGGCGGCGCGCAGCGCGAGCCTGCTGCGGGACGGCTGCGGGTTGGGCCCCGGCAGCCGCGTAGCGGTGTTGCTGCCTCCGCACTGGCGTACCGCCGTGGTGTTGTTGGGCGCCTGGGCCTCCGGCCTGGCGGTGTCGTTCCGGCCGCGCGCCACCGCGGGCCTGGCGGTGCTCGAACCCGGCGGCGACCGTCCGTTCGACGCGGTCTTCGTGGCCCCCGAACGGCAGGACGACTGGTTGGAGGACGTGCCGGACGCGACCCACCGCTACCTCGTCGGCACCGGCCCGGGTCGCCTCGCCGACGTGCCGTTGGGCTGGCTGGACTGGTCCGCCGAGGTGCTCCGCCACGGCGACACCACGCCCGACCACACCGCCATCCGCCCGTCGGACGCAGCCTCCGCGGACGGCACCACCTACGGCCAGTGGGGCGCGCTCGCCCAGGAGCTCGCCACGATGCTGGACCTGCGCGCCGGTGACCGACTGCTGGTGGACGCCGCCGAGACCGAGCAGCCGCTGAAGTGGCTGCTCGCGCCGCTCTCGGCCGGCGCGTCAGTGGTGATCAGCGCCAATCTCGACCCGGCCCGGCGGGACGCCGTGGTCGCCGCCGAGCAGGTGACCCGGGTGCTCTGACACCCGCCGGTCCGGCCCAAACAGCGCTCCGCGACCCTGTTCTGTTACATCGGTATCTGCCCTGCTCAGAGGGGCTTTTGTCGATGTCGTCGGCGTGTTCTCATACCCGAAGACGACGTCATCGACCTCGCACCGCTCCCTCACTGAAAGGTGCACCGATGCACAGGAGACCGACCTTCCGACTGGCCGTCCTCACCGCCACCGCCGCGACCCTCCTGGCGTCCGGCGGAGCCTCCGGAGCACTGGCCACGGCCGCCCCCGCGACCGCCTCCCCGGGCGTCGCGGCCTGCGAGCCGGGTGCCGACGCACACGGCGCCGCCCGGGTCGCCGAGGGCGCCACCGCGCAGGAACCGGAGCTGTACGCCAAGAACGAAGCCAACGCCTACGGCGTGATCAAGGACGCGCCGCGCCTGCCCAACGGCAGCGTCACCATCCCGACGGTCTTCCACATGATCTCCGACCACCCGCTCACGGCAGCCGAGACGACCAGGTGGAACACCCTGATCGCGGCGCAGATGGCGGTGCTCAACGACTCGTTCGCGGGTCGTACGGCGGGCGACGCCGCCGACACGCCGTTCCGGTTCTCGCTCGTCGACACCACGTGGACGGTGAACAGCGCCTGGTACACGGTCGTGCCCGGCAAGAACGAGCGGGACATGAAGAAGGCGCTGTACACCGGCGACTCCCGCACGCTGAACGTGTACGCGGCCAACATCGGTGGCGGGCTCCTCGGCTGGGCGTACTTCCCGAAGGGCTACAACAACGGCCGCGACTACATCGACGGCGTGGTGATGCTCGACGAGTCGATGCCGGGTGGCACGGCCGGGAAGTACGCCCTCGGTGACACGCTGACGCACGAGGTGGGGCACTGGCTGATGCTGGAGCACACCTTCGCGCACGGCTGTTCCGCGTCCGGCGACTTCGTCGCGGACACCCCGCGCGAGGCGGCGCCGCAGTTCGACTGCCCGGTGGGCGCGGACAGCTGCAGCGCTCCCGGGCTGGACCCGATCCACAACTTCATGGACTACACGCAGGACTCCTGCATGAACATGTTCACCGCCGGCCAGGCCGACCGGATGAGCGACGCCTGGGTGGCGTTCCGCGCCGGTGGCGGCAAGTAGGCACACCGCGCCGGGGGGCCGCGACCAGCGCTGCGTCGGCCCCCACATCGCCTCCGCCGATGGTCGGCGTGCCCGGTCCAGGGTCGGGTGATCCCGGACCGGGCACGCCTCCCGTTCAGTCGAACGCGGTGGCGAACATACCCGGCTGGTACGAACCACCTCGCTGGTGCACGATCACCGCGAGCCGGTTGGCCGCGTTGATCAGGGCGACCAGGGCGACCAGCGCGGCGATCTGGTCGTCGTCGTAGTGCTTGCGCACCTGAGCCCAGGTCTCGTCGGACACGCCCTGGTGGGCGTCGGCGAGCCGGGTGCCCTCCTCGGCGAGCGCCAGCGCGGCCTGCTCGGCCTCGGTGAAGACGGTGGCCTCACGCCAGGCGGCCACCAGGTTCAGCCGGACCGCACTCTCACCGGCCGCCACCGCCTCCTTGGTGTGCATGTCGATGCACCAGCCGCAGCCGTTGATCTGGCTGGCCCGCAACGACACCAGCTCCTGCGTGGACTGCGGCAGCGACGACCGCTGGATCACCTGGCCGGCGTTCGCGAACCGCTTGAAGAACTTCATCGCGGTCTCGTTGTCGAACATGTTGAATCGGGCGTCCATGGTTCCGTCCTCCACTCGGGTTGTTCGATCGGACGACCATGAGATGCCGGCCGTCCCCGATCTGTGACGGCGCGGCCGGGGTGACGACCGCCACAGGCCGCAGGTGTCACAGAGCGACCGCGTCCGGCATCTGATGGGCGACGCAGTGGAGAGCGAACAGGAGTCACCCATGGTGGGCACGCCGCAGACCGCCGCCGACGACCGCCCGGACCGGGCCACCGAGGCGTTCCTCGTCCACCGCAACCTGCTCTTCACCGTCGCGTACGAAATGCTCGGTTCGGCCGCCGACGCGGAGGACGTACTCCAGGAAACCTGGCTGCGATGGGCGGGCGTCGACCTGGGCACGGTCCACGACCAGCGCGCCTACCTGGTCCGCATCACCACCCGGCAGTCACTCATCCGGCTGCGGACGCTCGGCCGCCGCAAGGAGTCCTACGTCGGCTCCTGGCTGCCCGAGCCGCTGCTCACCGCCCCCGACGTGGCCGAGGACATTGCGCTGGCCGACAGCGTCTCGATGGCCATGCTGCTGGTGCTGGAAACCCTCGCGCCGACCGAACGCGCCGTGTTCGTGCTGCGCGAGGTGTTCGACCTGGGGTACGACGAGATCGCCGAAGCCGTCGACAAGAGCCTCGCCGCCGTCCGCCAGATCACCCACCGTGCCCGCGCGCACGTCGCCGCGCGCCGACCCCGCCAGGTCGTGTCCGCGGCCGAGACCCGGAGCGCGCTTGACGCGTTTCAGCGGGCCATCGAAACCGGCGACCTCCAGAGCCTGCTCGACATCCTCGCGCCGGACGTCGTCCTCCTCGGCGACGGCGGCGGCGTCAAACAGGCCGTCCCGCGGCCCATCCTCGGCGCCGACAAGGTGGCCCGCCTGCTGGCCGGCGGGTGGGGCAAGGTGCCGGGCGTCACCTCGCTGCGGCCTGCGCAGGTCAACGGCTACCCGGCGCTCATCGTTCACCTCGACGGCGAGCTGGACACCGTCGTGGCCGTCCGCATCGACGACGGCCTCGTCACCGGAATCTACGCCGTGCGCAATCCCGCGAAGCTGTCACACATGGAGCGGGAGACCGTCCTGAGCCGCTGACCCTCGTCACCCGGTCGCCCAGCGGCGCGGCTGTCTCCACCTGCAGAGTTGATGACGTAGACGATTCAGCGCCGTCGGGGCCACGGCGGGCGTGGCGCGCACGCCGAAACGTGGTCCACTGCCAGCGCGCACCGGCCGTGTCCGTGCGGCAGCGGCCGGTCGCAGAAGACCCAATGTCGTACGCCCTGCTGGTCCTCGGCCGAGACGGTGATCCCGCCGGGCTCGACGTGGGCGCTGAGCCGGGCCAGTACCCGGGCGGCGGTCCGGGCGAAGATCCGGGCCCGGAGCAGGTCGGGTGCGGTGACCGGCAGGTGGATCACCCAGCGCTCGGTCATCGGTAGCGGTGGTTCGCCGACTGGGCGCTCTGCCAGGCGCGCAGTGCGTTCTTGATCCGTACGTTCTCCTCTTGCACCGCGACCAGGGCGGTCTGCGCGACGCTGAGTTCGTCGGCCACTCGGTGTAGGAACGCGCGGATCTCGACCGGGTCGAGGCCGCGCCGGCGGACGTTGAAGCACCGCTCCCGGATCTGCCACGGGCGCAGGTTGCGGGGTACTTCGCTCGGCGGCTGTGCTTCCTTGTGCCGGCTCACCAGCCGGCGGATCAGATTGGGCACGCGGTGACCGCCCTTCGTCAGGTCGCCAAGGTGGAAGGGGTGGTCTCCGCCGGTTGCGGGCGGCGGAGACCACCCCGCCCTGCCACCGCAGCCTGGATCAGCGGTATGGCAGCAGGGCCGTTTGTCTCTTGCTGGTGCTGGCACGACTGACCGGGGGTGCCAGCCGTGCCAGCGGTGGTGGATGCCCAACCGGGAGGCCGGCTGCCTACCAGGCGATCCGTTGCCGGGTATCCGTGGAGCAACCTACAATGCAAAGCATGATAAGTGCAAGCACTGAGCATGCTAAGCAGGCGAAGCCTTGGCCGACGGCGTGTGGGCGTGGGAAGATCTTGGCGCCTACCAGGAGTTGCCATGCCCCGAATCTCAGACCGTCAGCGCATAGCCCAGGACATCCGCGACAAGATCGCGTCCGGGGAGTACGGATCCGGAGCGAAGTTGCCTTCGCTGCGGGAGATGTCTGCGCACTACGGTGTTTCGGCCGAGCCGGTTCGATCCGCGCTACTGATCCTGCAGGCCGAGGGCCTGGTCGAAGGCCATCAAGGCAAGGGCGTGTACGTGACTGGGACTCGGCCGGCGACCGACTAGCTGGCGTTCACCTGCCGACTGGATACCAAACGTCTGCCTTCTGCTCGGCCGCGATCGACCTCCGATCGCTTGCTGTGTACGTCCGGCTCCAGCCACGACCCCCGCCGGGGGGATGCGGTCTCAAGCTGTCGGCTGCTGTCAATCGGTGACGGCACGCGTTGACGAACAAGTGCCAAGCCTCGTCGGTTGACGTTCCGGACCGACCCGGATCAAGGCTCCCGCTGCCTCCTTGCTGCCTCGCTGCCTGACGCCTCGCTGTCGACAGCTGCCCCTCTTCCTAGTCCCCCTGCGTCCGTCGGCGAGGTCCTCCCTTCTGCTCACTTGGCAGCTGAACCAAATGTGTCGGTCGTCACTTAAGCCTCCTTGCGCGCGGCCATCCTGGTGCCGCCAGCGCTGTGACCGTCTACCGAAGCTCCTGGTCAGGCCACCTAGGAGGGACAAAGCACAGAGCGGGACCGCCGCGTGCCGGTACCGAGCGACACGCCCAAAGCGGAGCGAAGCTTGCTGTGCGAAAAACTAAAGTCCATGATGCACCGAGCGCGTAGGACGCTGAAGTGACCTGGGGGCAAGGTTGAAACCGTCATGGCTTGACGCCCGGTTCGGGCAGACTGCAGCAGGCCTGCGCGCGGGGGCGGCGCTGGGACTGACTGTGGCCAACGATGAAGCCGGAAGCGAGTACGCGGCGAGCAAGTTCAAGAAGCCGGCGGTCTACGGGACTGCACGCTACTACTACGGCCTTGAGGCACTCGCCTACAGCCTGAAGCGGACCGCGGACGCTCAGGTCTTGAAGCTGTACGGGCGCCCGTACGCCGTGGTCAACGGCGTCCTGGTCTACCCGTGGTGCTTCGGCAACTCTAAGGATCTGGACCATCGCGAGATCCCGATCCGCAACGCCTCGGAGTTTAAGCGCGATCTCTTCGCCGCCAGAACAGCGAGCCGTGACCGTGCCCAGAGCTGGATCGACTTCACACCCAACGAGGACAGCTCGATCGGCGTAGCTCTCCGAGCATTCGTCGAGGAAGGTGATGAAGTCCGTGAACTCCGAGCACTCATGGTGGGGTATGCGTCGAATCCGCAGGCCGGCCTCCTACGGGTCGTCCTTGGTGACGTTGAACTCTACTCCGACGGCCACCTCCACTGGAACAATGACGAGGAGTTGTCAATTGAAGCCGCACTAGCAGGTGATCTTAGTATCACGAGGCAGGATATTGCCGACAGCATTACGCGATTTGATTCCCTGCCCGAACCCGACATCGATCTGTCCCTCCAGGTCGACGGGCTGGCGGCAGGCAGCCCTATAGAGGAACAGCCCCATGCCAAACCGAACGGATCGACTGAAGAAGGTAACCCATCTACCGAAGTCTCCTGATACAGCGATAGAGCAAGCGGCTGATGCCGTCGAGCTATTTGACGGCTCACGCCTCACTCAGGCCCGCCAGCTCGCGGCATTAACCAAACGCGCGCTTGCGGAACTTGTGGGCGTATCGCCAGCTGCGATAGGACAATACGAATCAGGCACGATTAGGCCCCGGCCAGACCTCGCGATGAGGCTGGCCGAGGCCCTTAGTGTGCCCGTACGCTTTTTTGCTTTCTCGCCTGGGCGGCCGAGAGCAAGCATCGACGCTTCGATGGCTCATTTTAAGTGCCTGCGTTCTACTCGGGCGTACGAACGCGAGCGGGCCGCAGCATTTGCAAGCCGGATCTCCGAAGTAGGCCAAGCGCTAGAGCGGCATGTACGCCTTCCCGCAGTAAATGTCCCCGGCTGGGTGGGAGGAGAGGTCGTGCCCGAGCTGCCGTTGTCGCCGGCGGCTGCCGCACGTGAATTGCGCAGGCGTTGGTCACTAGGGACGGGGCCGATACCTCACATGGTAAGGCTGCTTGAGTCTAAGGGGATTGTGGTATGCGTTCTTCCATTCTCGGAAGCGGAGCGGGTTAGGGCTTTCTCAAGTTCGCGGCTTCCCCGCCCTGTTGTCGTTCTGACAAACGACAGGAATGACGTCTACCGCCAAAGATTCTCGGCGGCTCACGAACTGGGCCACCTTGTAATGCACGGGGAGGCTCGTCCAGGAGATATTGAAAACGAGCGGGCAGCGGACAACTTCGCTGCGGAGTTCCTGATGCCCTCATCGAGTATCAGTTCGGACCTGCCTGCCAGGGTTGACTTCAAGACTTATGTTCGACTTCAAGAATCTTGGGGAGTGTCGGTCGACGCATTGCTTTACCGAAGCCGCGAACTTGGGTTACTAGGTGACGCTCCCTACCGCCGCGCATGGCAACGACTTGCTGAGTTCCGATCGAATGGAATCATGACTCCCGAACCGATTGAGGGATATCCGGGTGAGCAACCTGTCCTGTTAATGCGGGCGCTCGACATTGCTCGGCAACGGGGATTGACCATCGAGAAGCTTGCGGCCGGCCTGGAGTTGTACGAGGAGACAGTTCGACTTTACCTGGGAGCGGAAGAAGAGCCACTACCCGAGGTTAGCTTCGTGGATTTCGCCGCTAGGCGACGTATAGAGCCGCCGACTGGCCTGATCAAACAGGCGTCCGCAACGGGAGGGGAATGATGAGCAAGCACGATGAAGTCGCTCTGCCCAGCTCAGACGACGGTGAGCTCTGCTCAGGCGGGAGTACCGGCCCTTGCTACTGAACTTGAACAGTATGAGAAATTCATGCTTGCGGAGATCGGCAAGCGGCATCTGCCGGTCGATGGTGTTCTCGTTCCCGTTGACGAACGTAGGCGCGTGTTGGTGAACCTCGACGATGCTCTTACGCGCTTGAGCGAGCCACACCGTGCTCGATCACTCTACCTCTCGAAGTTTGTGATGGCCATTGCGAGTGGTCTGTTCGATGCCGCCTTGAACTACCTCTGGGACGAAACCATCAGCGAGCTCCGCCGGAGGGTCCAGACGTACGACTTGGCCTACTTCTACGACTTGGCAGTCACAGCCCCCGATCGCAGGAAGAAGTTGCAAGGACCTGACGATCTGCCGCAGGTTTCCGACTTTGAACTTATTTCTGCAGCCAAGTCGATGGCATTAGTATCTGAGGTGGGCTACAAGCAGCTTGACCTAGTGCGGTATATGAGGAACTTCGCCAGCGCTGCGCATCCGAACCAAACAGAGCTGACAGGCCTGCAAATCGTCGGTTTCTTGGAAACCTGCATTCGAGAAGTAATCACCCTGCCCGAAAGCACGGTGGTGACCGAGGTCCGCAGACTCCTAGCTAACGTGCGCGCCAACCCGATCTCGAATGCCGAGGCGGGACGGATTGCCTCCTTCTTCCGCGAGCTCAGGCAGTCCGAGGCTGACAATCTCGGGCAAGGCTTGTTCGGCATATACGTCGATCCGAACTCTAAGCCCGTGCCTCGAGACAACGTTCGGCTTCTAATGCCGTCCCTCTGGCCCCACCTCTCCGAGCCGACTAAACAGGGATTCGGGATCCGCTACGGCCGATTTGTGGCGAATCATGATCAGCAGCAAGCGGACTTCGCCAGGGAGCTTCTTGATACGGTCGACGCAACCTCCTATCTTCCGGAGAACGTCCGCGTCGCTGAGATTGATGAAGCAATCGAAGCTCTCCTAGCAGCGCACGAGGCGATGAACAACTTCTATAACGAGCCGCCGCTCGCGCGTCGGTTGCAGGCGCTCGTGGGTAGCCAGGAGGTGCCGAACCTCGTTCGGCAGAAATATATTTCGGCTCTGGTGAAGCTGTATCTGGGCAGCCCAAGCGGTGCGGCGTGGAACGCTGATCCGATCTACACCGAGCTCATAACCAACTTCTCGCCTAGAGAAGCCTCGATGGCCTTGCTCATGTTCCGGGACTTGGATGTGTCTTTGAAGCTTCAACACCCGCAGCCTCGAGATAAGTTCGCCGAGTTACTCGTCCTTCTCGGGCCTAAAATGGTGGGACGTGCGCGTGATCTTTTCGCTGCTATTCTGAAGTTTTCCGGACCTAGAGATTCAATGCGGCTGGACAGTGAACTCCTTCGCCTGGCAAACGCCGTCGGTAGCTGAATGCGAAGGGTTAGCTTGATTCGGCCAATCCGAACGAAATGATGGGCCGCCGGACACGTGGGACTAAATTTGGAAAGGAGGACAGTGACCAGTCCGCGCGAGTGGCGGCAGACTCAATCCGGCCTATACGTGCCGTTCCGCGTTTCGCCTCAAGGTGAGACTGGGAAGAAGGAAGAGGAATCGTCGTCGCCTCGAGCCTCCTTCCGTGGGCGGCTACCTGAGTGGATTATGGCGCTTACGGCGGTTGCCACAGCGCTTCTCACGTCTTTGTCCGTCCTTGTCGCTGTCGATTCCCTTCGCGCCCAGTCCATCGCGCTGACAGGGCAACTTGAAAAAGACGCCGAGGATCGGGAGACCAGAGAAAGGGAATCCGCCTCCCGCGTGACCTGGGGGGCGGATATAGGCACCGGCACGATAAGTGTGCGGAATGCGTCGACCAACCACATCTACCTTGCCACGTTCAGCTACCGGCCGGAGTCAGGCCCAACCAAATATCTACTTCTGCCCAACATCCCACCGTGCACGACCCTTACCCTTCCGTCCGACGTGCCCGGTATGGAGAAAGTAACTAGTCCGGGCAATATGCTACCCAGTTCTCTGACCTTCGAAGATTCGGGCGCGTCATGGTCTCGGTCGTTCATTGGACGCCTCACCCGGGCGGTCGCGGACGACTTACCGGATTCGAAGCGCGGCCAGGTGGTCGCCGATCTTGTTTACGATGCTAAATGGCCAAGCCGCTTGACGAGAATCGACGGCTGCATCTAGGTGTGTCAGCGACGCAATCACTGGTCGAGCCATACGACGTCCCATCCCGTGTGCCGTCGACCCGCCCTCCTGGGGAGCGGGCCACCGCCCGACCCGCCACGTCAAGCGGACCTTGACGAAGGTTCGGACGCTGGTGGGTCGGGCGGTGGTCTGCTCGGCTTGCCCGGGTCGATGGCAGACGGGATGGCCTACCGCAACCACCGACGGACCGTGACCTGCCGACGATGCCCCGGCCATCCTGGAGCCGGAGCGCCCCCGCCGGAGGCGCCCTAACCGCGGCCCCGCGGGCCGCCGCCAGTTCGCCGACGCGGCCGCCGTCTGCTCCCCTTCGCCGCGCGGGTTCGTGGCCGTGCGGCGCGGCCGGCTGCCGGCCACCCCCTCACGCGTCAATGGTCTGTCGGTCTGCGGCGGCCGTCCGGGCTTTCCCGCTCTTAGCGCCAGCCGCCGGGCATCAGGCGTGACGGCCGCAGAGCGACAGCGGCAGCGGTCGGCGCGCGCCCAGGCGGCGGCGCGTGCGGCCCGTCAAGGGCCAACTTGAAGACGTACATAAACTTTGAACCACTTCGCCGGCAGCCCGGTGTCCGACTCCGGTTGATGCGTTACACGGTGGCTTCACTTGATGCGTGACACTCCGCTGAGTGCTGGTGGAGCTGAGCGTGACGGAGCAGCGGTATCGCGCAGTGTTGGAGGTCCAGGCCGGGCTTCCGGTGTCTGAGGTTGCCGAGCGGTTCGGTGTGTCCCGGCAGGCGGTGCGCCGCTGGTTGGGCTGATATCGCGATGAGGGCTTGGACGGGTTGGCGGATCGCTCTCATCGCCCGCATGCTCATCGGCGCAGACCAGTCCGGAGGTCGAAGCGGCGATCTGTGAACTGCGGCGTGGGCATCGCCGCCTGAGCAGTCGGACAGTTCATGGTGAGCCCACGCCTCCAAGAGGGCTGTTGATCAACTAACTGTTCACCCCTACAGCGTCCGTCTCTCACCCGGCTTGGCTGGCCAGTTCGCCCGGAGCCGGCAGGGTCATCAAACGGCCGCGCCGCCGGCGTGCCACAGCACCTGTGGACCGGAGCGCTGGCATGGCCCCCACCGCTCGGCCAGCGGTGTCGTGGCGGGTTCCTCCGCGTCGGTGGCGTCCACGTTGACCCACCAATAAGGAGAGACACCCGCCATGACGCACGAGAGACGTGCGCGTAGGAAGCGAACACGCGGAATTCTGTCCGCGGTGGCGCTCATCCTGATCGCCGGACCGGCAACCGCTCTCAACCCCACGCTCGCGGACGCGCAGGCGACCCCGACCAGCGGTAACACACCGCTGATCAACCTCACCACCGGGCAGAACATCGAGGGCACGGTGCCCGTCGTCGTCGAGCCGGTCACCGAGAACGACTCGGTCACCACCCTGGCCGTCGACGGCGACCGGATCGACGCCGACAAGACCGCCGGCACCGCCCACTTCGCCTTCGAGATGGGTGGCAACGGCACCGAGGCCCGCTACCGCAACTACGTCACCGTCAACGGCCACACCGCCGAGGCCGACCGGGTCTACCTCCCGGACATCCCGGGCGGGCAGGTCGGCACCCTCGACTTCCCGGGTGACTGGCTGCGCGTCGGCGCGAACACCGTCGCCGTCCACGCCGGAGCGAACTGGGTCGACTCGACCACCAAGACCGCCGTCGGCTACGAGGAGTTGCCGAACGGTGAGGGTGGCCGCTGCCCCAACTACGACGACTACGCGCTGAGCAGCATCAGCCTCAGCCTGCTCGGCGTGGTCGCCGACGGCGAGCAGAACCTGTTCAGCTACAGCTTCGGTGACGGCACCTGTGGCAGCTCCACGAAGCTGCTCAACCAGGACCTGACCTTCGTCATCTCCGGTGAGCCGGGCAGCACCTCCGGCCTGCGCACCGACCTCGACACCACCAAGCTCACCAACGGTACGCACACCGTCAGCGCCACCACGCAGTCGGGCGCGACGACGTCCGTCACCGTCGACGTGAACAACCCCCCGGCGGGCGCGGCGGCGGTCACCCCCGCCGACGGTGCCCGCGTACGTGGAACCCGACCGGTGATCGCGGCGCTGCCCAACGGCGGCAAGGAGCACGTCGAGTCGCTGGCGATCGACGACAAGCCCGCCGAGAACGCGGAGACCCTGGCCGCCGGGACCGCCACCCTCGGCCTCACCGTCGAGGCCGGCAACTCGATCGAGGCGCGGTACCAGAACTACGCGCTGGTCAACGGCCACCGGGTCGATCTCGGTGGCGACTACGGCGCGACCGGCGCGGAGGATGTCAAGCTGGCGTTCCCGACCCGGCTCCTGCACCTCGGCGACAACGTCGTCGAGGTCCGCACCGGCGACTACAACGGCACGGCGAGCGGTGCGACCTGCGCCAACCATGACGACTTCAAGCTCACCCGGGCCGCGACGAGCCTCACGCTGAGCACGGCGGGCACGGTGACGGCCGGCAGCACGTTCATCGTCACCACCAGCGGCACGACCGTGACGAAGGCGGAGACGACCGCCGCCTCGCTGGCGTTGGGCGACGGCACCTGCGGGCCCAACAAGGAGGCCGAGCTGCACTTCACCGTCGATGGCGCGCCGACGACGCGCACCGTCGACACCCTCGGCAGCGGGGGCGACGCGCACCTGAAGGTGTTCGTCGGTGGCAACGGCAGCGACAACGGGTACGACAACAAGGTGCTGATCAACGGCATCCCGCTGGAGATCGGCATGTGGGAGAAGGAGGTCGCCGACCTCAGCTTCCCGAACGAGTGGCTGGTGCCGGGTGTCAACGCCGTCGAGTTCGTGGCGGGCAACGACCGTGGCAGCGCCAAGCCGGGTGGCTGCGACAACTTCGACGACTTCACGCTGCGGGACTTCCAGTTGCTCCCGACCGGCGCGAAGGCGACGCAGCTGACCCGGTCGATCGCGCAGACGACCGTCACCATCGGTTCGGCCAGCTACCCGGCCGGTTCCCAGGTGACCACGTACGTCGGTGACGGCACCTGCGGCAGCAGCTTCAACGGGGTGCTGACCAAGATGGTCATGTTCGACGTCACCGCGCCGGACGGCTCGGCGCTGCCGGCGTTGGGCATGCGCGCGGACGTCGACACGACGACGATCGCGGACGGCGCCCACACCATCAAGGCGGTCGTCGGGGACAAGACCTCGACGCGACGCTTCACCAGCGACAACACCGCCCCGGAGATCGAGAGCAGCGTCCCGGCCGCCGGTCAGCGGCTGACCTCGACGGTTGCGCTCAACGTCAAGATCAAGGACGCCACCGGGTTGGCCGGTACGCCGGTCCTCACGCTGGACGGCGTGGCCGTCAAGCAGGGTGACCAGATCGGCCACGGCCTGCCCGCCGGGGGGCACACGATCGCGGTGACGGCGACCGACGCGCTCGGTAACACCGCCACCCGTGAGGTGCGGTTCAGCAGCGCGAGCATCCCGGACGTCCCGACCGAGCTGAACTCGACCGTCAAGGGCACCGACCCGCTCTCGGCCGAGCTGTCCGCCCGGATTCCCGGCGCGGAGGGTGTCGGGTTGACCGCCACCTTCACCAAGGCCGACGTGGTCCTGCCGACCGAGGGCTACCAGGGTGAGGCGGCCGACGTGCCGACCACGCTCGACGTCCAGCACGACAAGGTCGTGGACGTCACCTCGCTGCGTCCCCTCGACGGCGCGACTGTCGACAGCGCGTCCGGCCGGGGGGTGGTCTTCCAGCGGTACGACCTGCCGCTGGCGGCGACGAAGCAGGAGCCGACGCTGCGCTGGTCGGGCACCATCGACCCGGCGCGGATCGTGGCGCTGCGGGCCTGGAACCCGGCCACGAAGAAGTGGGTGGTGCTGACCAGTTCCCGTGGTCAGGCCGGGCAGGACACGATCCTGACCGCGCAGGTGGAGGCCGGTTACCGCGACGGTGGCGTCGTCCACGTGCTGGTCACCGGTGAGGACCCGTTCGCCGACGACCTGTCCCCGCGCGACTCGACGGCGCAGAACAACAAGGACCGCTTCGAGGACCCGGCGTCGTACGACTTCTCGCTGGCCCACTTCACCGACACCCAGTACATCACCGAGGGTGCGGCCGGCGGCACGTACGACGACTTCGACGGCAACGCCGAGCCGTCGGACGTCGAGACGGTCGAGGAGCAGGCGATCTGGTCGGCCGCGTACCGCGACCAGATGCAGTGGATCGCCGACAACGCGGACAGCCGCAAGATCGCGTACACGGCCCACACCGGCGACATCATCGAGAACGACTACTACGACCCGCTGGCGAAGAACCCGGACGGTTCGCTGAAACGGCCCGGGCTGCACGAGCAGGTGGAGAAGGAACTCGCCGTCGCCTCCGGCTTCCAGAAGATCCTCGACGACAACGGCGTCGTCAACCAGGTCATCGCCGGAAACCACGACGACCAGTTGGGTGCCGAGACCGGCCCGACGTCCCGGTTCAGCCGGACCTTCAGCGCCGACCGGTACTACGGGACGGCGAAGTCCTGGCCGAAGGGCACCGAATACCACGCGTGGGACGAGGTGACCAACGCCGACGGCTCCGTCACGCCCGGCAAGGACAACCAGAACAACTACCTGCTCTTCTCCGCCGGTGGACTGGACTTCGTCGCGGTCGGCCTGTCGTACGGGGTGACGCCGGCCGAGGCCAAGTGGGCTGACTCGATCTTCAAGCGGTACAAGGACCGCAACGGGATCCTGCTGTCGCACGACTACCTGAAGCCGTCGGCCAACCCCGACGGTCGCGGCGCGGACTTCTCCGCGCCCGACGGGTCGCCGCTGTTCAAGCAGGTCGTGGAGACCAACGCGAACGTCTTCCTGGTTCTCGCCGGTCACGAGCACGGCGTCGGCACCAACCTGAAGTCGAAGATCGGCGTCACCGTCAGCCACGACGTCGTCGAGCTGCTCGCGGACTACCAGTTCTACACGGTCACCGCCGGGGAGCTGTGGCCGAAGCAGATCGCCGCGGACGGGACCATCGACGTCAACGGGGACGGCAAGCCGGACCACAAGGCCACCGACCGGTTGCAGTTCGGCGCGAGCTTCCTGCGCCTGCTGCAGTTCGACGTGGACCGGGCCGAGATGCACATCGACACGTACTCGCCGTTCCTCAAGAACTTCGGGGCGACCGAGTACGACATCCGCCAGGACGGCAGCCAGACCAAGCCGCGCTACAACGGCTCGGAGGACAACCTGACGCTGCCGGTGGACCTCAGCACCCGCAAGACGTCGTTCACCACCGACTCGCTCGCCGCGTACGTGCCGTCCGGCACGATCGGCACCGACGAGGTGACCTCGAACGGGGTGGCCACGACGACCTGGGGCAAGCTCCTGCCGGGCACCTCGTACGGCTGGATCGTCTCCGCGAAGAGCGCCGACGGTGGCGAGGCGGTGGCCCAGCCGGCCGTGTTCCGTACCGCCAAGCAGGTCCCGACGATGACCGTCACCGCCGCTCCGACCACCTGGGGCACCGCGGCGACCGTGACCGTCAAGGTCGCGGCCGGCAGCACGCCGGTCACCGGCGCGGTGGAGTTGCGCGAGGGTACGACCGTCCGTGGCTCGGCCGCGGTGACCAACGGGGCTGCGACGTTCACCCTTCCGGTGGGCCTCGCGGGCGGGCAGCACACGCTGACCGCGTCGTACCCGGGCAGCGACCACCTCACCCCGGTCGAGGCCAGCGCCATCCTGACGGTGAACCTGCCGGCGGAGTGGAACCCGTCGACTGTCTACAACGACGGGGACCGGGCCACCTACCAGGGCCGGGTCTTCCGGGCCTCCTGGTACACCAAGAACCAGAAGCCGGGCGCCGACCCCAACGGCGCGTGGCAGGAACTCGCCATGACCGAGGACGGCACCTCGATCTGGACCGCGTCGCGGATCTTCAACTCCGGTGACTTCGCCATGTACGACGGCAAGAAGTGGCGGGCCCAGTGGTACACCCGCAACCAGAAGCCGGGTGACCGCAACGGCTCCTGGGAGGAGATCGCCCCGACCCCGCCGGACAACAGCCCGGCGGCGTGGACGCTCACCAAGGTCTACAACGCCGGTGACCGGGTGTCCTTCAAGGGTCACGTGTACGAGGCCAAGTGGTGGACTCGCGGCCAGGAGCCGGGTGACAAGAACGGCCCCTGGAAGCTGATCAAGTAATCAGGTTCGCGTTACGCCGGCCCGGGACCGCATCGGTCCCGGGCCGGTGCGCATTCCGGCCCCCGCGCCTTGTGCGCATTCCGGCCCCCGCGCCTTGTGCGCATTCCGGCCCCGCGCCTTGATCGACTCGGTTTTCAGGAAGAGGCGGTATCAACATGACTCGGATACCGCGACTTTCAGCAAACGGAGTCGATCAGGGCCGCGTGGGTGCGTCACCCGTCCGGTGGAGGCCATCCGTTCCGCCCGCTCTCACGTTTTCCCTGCTCCTACGCTTCGCCGAAGGCAGGCACGGCCGGGGTGCCGGCCACTTTCGACACCGGGGGAGGGCAGATGGCGTCGAGGCGTACACGTCGGGCTGTGGTTTCGGCGGTGGCCGGTGGGCTGTTCGCCCTCGGGGTGGTCGCGCCCGGCCCGGCGGCGGCCCCGCTGCCCCGCGCGGCCCAGGCCGACGGCGACGTGACCCCGGTGCCGAGCGAGCCGCGCCCACCGCAACTCCCGGCGGACTTCCAGGGCGCCGGCCGGTACATCGTGCGCGACCTCGGCATCGACGTGCCGTTCAGCTGGCAGGGCCGCGACGGCAACAGTCAGATGACCGCCGGTGGCCCGGAGCATCCGATCTGGTTCACGAACCTGATCTACGAGAACACGCTCTACACGCTCACCTACAAATGGCCGAACATCCCGCTGTTCCCGCCGCGTGAGTGCAGCAAGCTGCCGGGGTTCTTCAACCGCCAGATCTTCAACGACAAGCTGAAGACATCTCGTTTCGTCGGACCGGAGATCCTGCAGGGGGAGAAGGACCGGCACGTCGACCACTGGCGGGTCGGGGTCGTCGGAGGGTCCACCGTGCCGGGTGAGTTCTTCCGGTTCCCGCTCGCGCTCGGCGACATCTACGTCGACCAGCGCGACCCGACCCGGTGGTGGCAGGTGCTCCAGTTCGGTCTGCAGAACCTCTTCGACCCCGAGCTGGACGAGTGGTTCACCATGGACACCTTCGACCACCGCCCCGGTCAGGTGACCCTCCCCGACCGCTGCCCACCCCCCACCTCGTAACCCCGTCGAGCCGGGTTGATCAAGAGGTTTGCGTCACCGATCGGCTTGTCGATGACGCAAACCTCTTGATCACCATGGACGGGTCGGACCCGGCGCGGGTCGGTCAGAGGGCGAAGAGGAGGGCGGCGTTCAGGAGGATGACGACGGCGGTGGCGAAGTGGATGCCGAAGGCGACGGCCTTCGTTCCGCCGTTGCGCAGCACGATGAGGGTGTCGCCCAGCGGGACGAGCGCGACGACAAGCATGAACCACGCGACCGCGTCGGCGGTCGTGAAGGCGATCAGGGCGAGGCCGAGCAACCCGAAGGTGAGGTCCTTCAGGCCCTTGACCGTCAGGTACGCGGGGTCGCCGTCCGGCCGGGCCGGAACGCCGTAGCCCGCTGCCGCTGCCTGGGGCACCAGCAGGAACCGCGCACCGATGAAGACGACGAACAGGCTGAGTACGACGGCGAGCCCGTAGGCGAGGGGTGCCAGCATGGTCTGCTCCAATTCCTAGCGCTGCTAGATATAAGAGCGACGCTAGCAGAGCGTCGACAGGAACGCTAGCGGTGCTAGGGTTGCTGTCATGTCGACACAGGCACGCCGAGAGCGCGAGCGGGCGGAACGGGAGCAGGCGATCATCGCTGCGGCACGCGACCTGGCGTTGGCGGAGGGCTGGGACGCCGTGACCACCCGGCGGCTCGCCGCCGAGATCGAGTACAGCCAGCCCGTCCTCTACAGCCACTTCAGAGGCAAGGACGCCATCATGGCGGCGGTCGCCGTCGAGGGCTTCGCCGAACTGGCCGTGGCGCTCGCCTCGGCCCGCGCCTCGGCCACCGATCCCCGCCAGGCGGTCGCCGACGTCGCGGCGGCGTACACCACCTTCGCCGAACAGCGGCCGGCGATCTACGACGCGATGTTCACCCTCGCCGTCGATCTGCCGTTCGCCAGCCAGGACGTCCCCACCGATCTGGCCCGGGGCTTCGCCGAGTTGGCCGAGACGGTGCGCCCGTTCGCCGGGGACGACGACCTGGAGGCGGTCACCGAGACGTTCTGGAGCGGCCTGCACGGTCTGGTCACGCTGATGCGCAGCGGCCGGCTTCGGCGCGCCGACCACGACCGGCGGCTGGCGGTGCTGGTGGACCGCTTCTCGCGGTAAGCGCACTCAGCCTTGGAGCCGTTGCGCCCAGTAGACCTGCCCGTCCGGCCCCAGGTAGACCAGGGCCAGCAGCAGGTCGGGCATCCCAACCGGCGCGGTGGCTACCGTCGGCTTCCGAGCAGCATCAGCGACGTACGGAAAAAGCGCGACGAACGTCAGTGGCGAGGCCGTCTCGTCGTACACGGCAAGTCTGTTGCCGTTGCTCCGCCACTCGTTGTCTCCGACCTTGACGTCGCCCGCACCCCGTAGCCAGGCATAGCGTTCGGCGATCCGGTTCTCGACACCGGCGCTGCCGAGGCTGATGGCCTCCTGGGGAGCGGAGACGGCGAAGTCGCCCGGCTTGCGGTTGGTGCGCTTGTCGATGAGGAATACCGCGAAGTAGCCGCCATCGAGTGGCTCAGGAGGAGGCTGCCAGGCGACCCGGCCCAGCACCAGCTGGTCGCGTTCGTCGGACGCCAGCGGTGGGCGGGTCTCCTCGCCGAGAGCCGCCTGCGCCTCCGCGTAGCTGACGAGGCTGAGCGAGGAGGTGATGGCCACTGCTTCCGGACCGTACGGCGGATGGTTGTGCGTCCACCGCCAGGCGGCCATTCCTGCCACCACCAGGGTGGCTGTCAAGATGACCGCCAGGGACGACCGAGCCCTCCGCCACGACATGCGCGACAGTGAACCATGGGATGACAACGACCGGCTGTACCCCGGATCCGGCCGATTCGTTTACGACATCAGCTCGACAGTGAGCGCGAGGGACACCACGCCCCCGGGCCCCGCCCGCGCCCAACCCACTGATCGACTCGGGTTCCGGGAAGTCGGGGCATCAGAGCGACCCGGACACCGCGGGTCAGTCGACGGTCGGCAGCTTCGGGCCGAGGACGTCGTCGGCGTCGACGATCGTGTACGCGTACCCCTGCTCGGCGAGGAAGCGCTGGCGATGTGCCGCGTACTCGGTGTCGATCGTGTCCCGGGACACCACCGTGTAGAAGTGCGCCTGCCGGCCGTCGGCCTTCGGCCGGAGCACCCGACCCAACCGCTGCGCCTCCTCCTGGCGTGACCCGAACGTCCCGGACACCTGGATCGCCACCGCCGCCTCGGGCAGGTCGATGGAGAAGTTGCCCACCTTGGAGATCACCAGGGTCCGCAACTCGCCGGACCGGAAAGCGTCGAACAGTCGCTCCCGCTCCTTGTTCGTGGTCGAGCCCTGGATGATCGGCGCGTCGAGGTATTCGCCGAGCTGGTGCAACTGGTCGATGTACGCGCCGATCACCAGCACCTGATCCTCGGGGTGCCGCTCCACGAGCGCGCGAACCACCGGCAGCTTCGTGCGGGCGGTCGCCGCCATCCGGTAACGCTCCTCCGCCTCCGCCGTCGCGTACGACATGCGCTCCGCGTCGGTCAGGGTCACCCGGACCTCGGTGCACTCGGCCGGGGCGATCCAGCCCTGCGACTCGATGTCCTTCCACGGCGCGTCGTACCGCTTCGGGCCGATCAGGCTGAACACGTCACCCTCGCGGCCGTCCTCGCGTACCAGAGTCGCCGTGAGGCCCAGCCGACGGCGGGCCTGGAGGTCCGCGGTGAACCGGAAGATCGGCGCGGGCAGCAGGTGCACCTCGTCGTAGACGACCAGGCCCCAGTCGCGGGCCCCGAACAGGTCCAGGTGGGTGAACGCGCCACCGCGACGCGAGGTGAGCACCTGGTACGTGGCGATGGTGACCGGCCGGATCTCCTTGCGCTCGCCCGAGTATTCGCCGATCTCCTCCTCGGTCAGCGACGTGCGGGCGATCAGCTCCCGCTTCCACTGCCGGCCGGCCACCGTGTTGGTGACCAGGATCAGCGTGGTCGCCTTCGCCTCGGCCATCGCCGCCGCGCCGACCAGGGTCTTGCCGGCGCCACAGGGCAGCACCACCACACCCGACCCGCCGGCCCAGAACGCCTCGACGGCCTCCCGCTGGTACGACCGCAGCGTCCACGGCTTGCGCCCGTCCTTGCCGGCCTCGGCCAGCTCGATCGGGTGCGCCTCACCGTCGACGTAGCCGGCCAGGTCCTCCGCCGGCCAGCCCAGCTTGAGCAACGCCTGCTTGAGCCGGCCACGCTCGGACGGGTGCACCCGGATGGTGTCGTCGTCGATCTTGTCGCCGAGCATGCCGGCGAGCTTCTTGCTCTTGGCCACCTCGATCAGCACCAGCCGGTCCAGCGCGCGCAGCACCAGCCCGTACGCCGGATCGTTGGCGAGCTGGAGCCGGCCGTACCGGTCCATCGTCTCGGCCACGTCCACCAGCAGCGCGTGCGGCACCGGGTAGCGGGAGTACTTGAGCAGCGAGTCGACCACACCCTCGGCGTCGTGCCCCGCCGCGCGGGCGTTCCACAGCCCCAGCGGCGTCAGCCGGTACGTGTGCACGTGCTCCGGCGAGCGCTCCAACTCGGCGAAGGGCGCGATCGCCATCCGGCAGGCCTGCGCGTCGGGGTGGTCGATCTCCAGCAGCAGGGTCTTGTCCGACTGCACGATCAGTGGTCCACCGCTCACGCCAGCGTCCTCTCCTCGGTTGGTCTTCGGCTCGGGCGGGTCGCATACCCGCAGATGGCCGACCATCCAGTGTTGCACGGGACGAGATGTCCGAAGAAAGATGCTCACCGGGTGCAACCGTGACGGCACTCACGAACGTCTAGCAAGGGGACGACTCTTCGGGGAGGTGCCATGAAGCGTGTGTGGAGCACCTCCCGGCTTGTCGCCCTGCTGGTGGTCGTGCTGGTCGGTTCCGGTGCGTGCACGTTCGATCCGCAGTCCGGTGGGAGTGGTGGCGGGGGAGCCGCCCCAGCCGGTGCGGCGGGACAGGCAACGGGGGCGAGCGGCACG
Organism: Micromonospora sp. B9E7; assembly: GCF_039871815.1. Lineage (NCBI taxonomy): Bacteria > Bacillati > Actinomycetota > Actinomycetes > Micromonosporales > Micromonosporaceae > Micromonospora > Micromonospora sp. B9E7. Next base: position 129,220 of record NZ_JBDPLX010000013.1, on the reverse strand, counting down.
CCCGGGCCGGACCAGCGCGGCCGGCCGACGCCGGCCGCGCCCACCTCCGCCACACCCAAGCCAGAGCCGACGCCAAAACCCACCCGCAGCGCCACACCGAAACCAACCCCCAGCACGGGTACGCCGACCGTCGCCGGCTGCCCGCAGGGCCAGCACCAGCGCGCGGTGGAGACCTACCTGGCCCAGTTGGGCGGGTTCGGGGCGGTCACCGTGGACGGCCGGCAGTCCGCCGCCGACTGCGCCGCCATCAAGAAGTTCCAGAAGAGGTACGGCATTCGCCCCGTCGAGGGTCGCGCCGGACCGACCACCCTCGACGTGGCCCAGCGCCTCGCCACCACCGATCCGAGCCGGTGCAAGGCCGGCACGGGCACCACGTTCTGCGTCGACCTGACCCGGCAGACCGTCTGGGCGGTCCGGGGTGGCAAGGTGATCATGGAGCCGACGGTGACCCGCACCGGCATGTCCGGCTACCGCACCCCGTCCGGCACGTTCACCGTCAACTTCCGCAACCCCAGGGAGTGGTCCGACCCGTACGAGGTGTGGCTGCCGTACTGGCAGCACTTCACCCAGGGGATGGGGTTCCACGAAACCACCACCTACCTGCACGACAAGTCGATCGGCTCGCACGGCTGCGTCAACCTCCTGCACGCCGACGCGGTCCGGATGTGGGAGCTGGGGAAGGTCGGCACCCGGGTGGTGCTGATCGGCCGCCGCCCCGGCACCTGAGCGACACGGCGGCGAATCGGGGGTTTAACCCCTGTCCGACCGGTCCAACGAGTGTCACCCTGGGAGTCCAGGGCCGGACGGGGCGGGGAGGCTGGCATGACGGTCGACCGTGACGTGATCGCGGAACACGAGCAGGCACCACCCGACGAGGTGTCCCGAGCGACGGTGATCGCGTACGCCGTCGCGGCGACACTCCTCCTGGGGTGGTTCCTCTTCGGCTGGCTGGTGCTGCGGCAGGGCTTCGTCGACTCGGTCGGGGAGTCCGCCGGCGCCGGCTTCGCACTACTTCTGATCATCTCGGTGGTCGGCACCGTGCGCCGGAGTCGCAGCCGACAGCGCCACCGCTGACCGACAACGCCCGCGGTGGCGCTGTCGGTCAGCCGACCCGAGCCGGTCAGTCCGCCACCACCGCCGCGGTGATCCGGTGCAGCGCGAACGTGTGCAGCATCTCGGTCCGTTCGTCCTCGGCGCGCAGGTAGCCGGCGCCGATCGAGACCGGTTTGACCAGGCGGGACGCGGTCGCCCCGTGAGCGTCGACGTAACCGACCCAGACCAGCGCCTTGTCCCGCACCGCCTGCTGGAGCACCGCCAGGGCCTCGCTGTGCGTGTGCGCCGGCACCGGGCCGCCGCCCAGCCCCGCCGCACCGCCACGCACCACCGCCGGTGCCCGTCGGGCCGCCCGCGCCGCCGCGTCACCCCGCCGGATGTGCTCCACCACACCGAGCAGCCGTGGCATGGGCAGCTTCGGGGTGGCCAACGGGTCGAGCGTCCGGGTCGTCACCGACACCCGAGCCGGGGCCCGCCGGATCCGTGGGCGGGTCAGCACCGTGCTGCCGCTGCCGTCCTCCTGCACCGGGGCGTACCCGGCGTCGCGCAGCGCACCCAGCAGCCGACCGACCTGGTACTGCGTGCACAGCACCGTCGGCGCGAGCCGTCGCAGCGCCAACGCCTCCAGCCGACGGTCCGCCAGCACCTCGCTGAGCAGGGTCTCGTCGTCGCTGCGCAGGTACGCCCCAGCCAGGCCGACCCGCAGCCCGCCGTGCTTACGGGCCACGTCGTCCACCAGGTAGGTGAGGCCCTGCGGCACCGGAGTACGCGACCGCCGCCGGAACACGTCGTGCAGGTCGTCGGCCGTGTAGCCGGAATCCAGTGCGCGTCGCACGCTCGCCGTGGTCACCCGGTGCACGCTGGCCCCGCCGGCCGACTCGAGTTCGGTCATCGCCTCCAACTCGGCGGAGAGCGCCGGTTCGGGTGGGCCGGGCACCACCACGGTCAGGTCGGCCTGCACCAGGAAGTGGTCGACCGGGGCGGGCAGCAGCGCGTCCAACGCCCGGGCGGCACTGGACGGGTCGCCGCTCTCGACGTCAGCGTGCACGCCCAGCGGGTCCTCGTCGCCCCGCTCGCCGGTCGACGTCAGGTCACCCAGCAGCAGCCGACCGTACGAGGTGAGCGCCCCCAACCCGGTGACGCCCAACTGCGCGGCCTCGGCAAGCACCTCCCGATGCGCGGCGTCCCGACCCCGGCTGCGTCGTGGCGTCTGCCAGTCGAGCAGGTCCTGCACCTCGTCGGGGGTGGGCGCGGTCGTCGATTCCAGGTCGGCGAGTACGCCGAGCACGGCCCGCCGGATGGCGGGCACACTCGCCCGTTCGGCCTCGGAGGAGAGCGCGGTGATCGGTCGGTCCCGGTCGTCCCGGCGGCCGACCAGCCCCACCTGCCGCGTCATGGTCAACCAGGCCCGGGCCAACTGCTCCCAGCGTTGGGCCAGTGAGGCGGCCCGCCACACCTCGTACCCGCCGGTCGGCAGCACCTGCTGATCAGCCCCGTACCGGCCGGTGGCCGCGCCCGGTATCTCCAACTCGCCGAGCAGCCCCGCCGCGTACGCCACCTCCAGCAGCAGGGCGGTCGTCGGTTCGTCCAGCCCGGCGGTGCGCGCCAGCCGCCGCAGGTCCCGTACGCCGATGCCGCCCGAGCGCAGCACCGGCGCGGGCTCGTCGGCGAGCTGCTCCAGCAGCCCCTCGGTGTGCCGGACCACCTCCATCGTCTGCCCGGCGCCGGCCGAGTCGACGGCCTTCGGTTCGCGTGGCGCGCCGGCAACCGGCGGTGGGCTGGTACGTAGCGGGCCGAGGGGGCCGCTGTCGCGCCGCAGCAGCAGACCGACCTCGCGGGGCAGCTCCACCGTGCCGCTGGCCGTCGAGGAGCCGGTCGTCACGGGGACCAGCAGCCGGTTGTCGACGAGCCAACGCACCGGGGAGCCGGCCGGGGCACCACCGTTTGTCGGGTCGGAGAGCACCGGGTCCTCCGCGCCGAGCGGTGGTGCCTGCAACGCGCCCGGAGGCACGCTGCCCACCGGGGGGCCGGCAGCCAGGCGGTCCAGGATCGCCCGGGCCGAGGGCGGGGCGGCGAGTAGCGTCCGGCGCAGTTTCGCCGGGTCCGCACAGAGCGCGGCCGTGCGGGGGTCCAGCTCCGCGGCCGGCCGGCCGAGCCCAGCGGGGTACGGGGCGACTTCGTCGACGGCGGGCACCACCTCCAGCGCGTGCTCCGGGCCGTACAGCAGAAAGAGCGCACGCAGCCGACCCACGGCGGCCCGGACGGCGGTCGGAGCCGGCGGGTGCGGCCCGGAGGTCGCCATGGCCAGCACCGCGTCGGTGGCCGTGGTGCCGTCGTCCGGACTTCGGGTGAGGCGGGCGGCGTCGAGGATCTGGAGGGTGAACTGGTCCAGCCCGTCCAGCGCGCGAGCAACCGAGACCCGGGACTGGGCCCGGATGGCCAGGGCGGAGACGTCGGCTGGCACGGGCACGACGAGGTCGGGCCGCAGCTGGAGGAGCGCGGCCAGTGACTCGTCGGGCAGCGACCGCAGGTGGTCGGCGAGTGAGGTGGTCATCGTCTTTCCACGCTAGCCCGGCACCGGGCTTCCGCGCCCCTCGGACGTTCGGCCGGACAGGAGTCGCCGGGTACGTTTCTCGGCATGCCCGCACTGACCGTCGGATTCGATCTCGACATGACCCTGGTCGACTCCCGCCCCGGCATCGCCGCGACCTTCCGGGCGTTGACCGTCCGGACGGGCGTGCCGGTGGACGCCGACCTGGCGGTGTCCCGGCTCGGGCCGCCGCTGCGTACCGAGCTGGCGCACTGGTTCCCACCAGGGCAGCTCGAGTCGGCCGTACGCGAGTACCGCGAGCTGTACCCGGCGTACGCGATCACCCCGACGGTCCCGATGCCCGGTGCGCGGGAGGCCATCGACGCGGTCCGTGCGCGAGGCGGTCGTGTGCTGGTCGTCACCGCCAAGATGGGCCGGTTGGCCCGGCTGCACCTGGACCACCTCGGTCTCCGGGTCGACGAGCTGGCTGGTGACCTGTTCGCCGAGCAGAAGGCGACCGCCCTGCGCGAGCACAGCGCCACCCACTACGTCGGTGACCATGTCGCGGACATGGTGGCAGCGGGGGCGGCCGGGGTGCCCGGCATCGGCGTCGCGAGCGGCCCCTGCTCCCCGGACGAGCTGCTCACGGCCGGCGCGAACGTGGTGCTCGACGATCTCCGCGGATTCCCAGGGGCGCTCGACGGCATGATCCAGCTAGCCTTGGAGCAGTAGCGGCTCAAGTGAAGCAGGGGTTTTCAGGTGCCTACGGGTCGAGTGAAGTGGTACGACACGGCCAAGGGATACGGCTTCGTCACGAGTGACGAGGGCGGCGACGTGTTCCTGCCCAAGGGGGCGCTGCCGGCGGGTGTCACCGACCTCAAGGGTGGCCAGCGGGTCGACTTCAGCGTGGTGGACAGCCGCCGGGGCGCGCAGGCCATGGGCGTCAAGCTGCTGGACGCGCCGCCGTCGATGGCGGAGTTGCGCCGCCGACCGGCCGAGGAGTTGCACGGCCTCGTCGAGGACATGATCAAGGTGCTGGAGGCCAAGGTCCAGCCTGACCTGCGCCGGGGCCGGTACCCGGACAAGAAGACCGCGCAGAAGATCGCTCAGCTGGTCCACGCGGTCGCGCGCGAGCTGGAGGTCTGAGGCACCAGGCCGGCGGTGGCGGCCCGGTCGAGGAGTGCCGCCACCGCGGCGAAACCGGCCTCACCCAGGTCGGCGGTGAACTCGTTGACGTAGAGGCCGATGTGCCGGTCCACCACGTCGAGCTCCATTTCCTGGGCGTGCGCCAACACGTACTCCCGGCTGGCAGCCGGGTCCGCCCAGGCCTGCCGGACGGACTCGCGGACCCAGCCGGCTGCGGCCTCCGGGTCGACGGCGCCGCGACGGGCCAGGATCGCCCCGAGCGGAATGGGTAGGCCGGTGTCGGCCTCCCACCACTCGCCGAGGTCGACCAGCGCGGTCAGGCCGTGCCGGTGGTAGGTGAACCGGGCCTCGTGGATGACCAGCCCAGCGTCGTACCGGCCAGCTGCGACGCCCGGCATGATCTCGTGGAACGGGACCACCTCGATCCGGGCCGGCGGCTGTCCGGCCGACCAGAGCCGGAACAGCAGGTACGCGGTGGTCCGGTCGCCCGGCACCGCCACCGTGGCACCGGTCAGGTCGGTGCGGTCACCCCTGGTGAGCACCAGTGGGCCACAGCCGCGGCCGAGCGCGCCACCGCAGGGCAGCAGGTGGTAGTCGTCCAGAAGCCAGGGCAGCGCCGCGAAGCTCACCTTGACCAGGTCGAAGGCACCTCGCTCAGCCGCTGTGTTGGTCACGTCCACGTCCGCGTAGGTCACCTCGACCGGCGGTGCGCCGGGGACCCGCCCGTGCACCAGCGCGTGGAAGACGAACGTGTCGTTGGGGCAGGGCGAGATCGCCAGGGAGAGCGCCACGCCCCTCACGTTAGCCCTGCCTCCGCCTCGCGGCCCGTGTCCACCCCGCCCACTGTGATTCGTGACGGCCTGGCTGGCCGGGTCGGCCACCTGCCTCGGGCTCCCTTTGGAGCTGATGTCGTAAACGAATCGATCGCACGGAGCTGCATCGCACGGAGCTGCATCGCACGGAGCTGCATCGCACGGAGCTGCATCGGACCGCGTTGCACCGCGCCGAGCTGCATCGCACCGCGTTGCACCGCGCCGAGCTGGGCCGCACCACGCTGCGGCTCGGCTGCGGTGATGTCCCAAACGATTCAGCTCCAAAGGGCCATTGGAATGGACCGTCCACCGGCCCGGGAGTTTTTCCACAGGGTTATCCACAGCTCTGACGTGGCTGTTGATAGCTCGTTGATCGCCCGGGAGCATCGACCTGTGACCGAGGCGACCGAGCGGATGGATGGAGCCGGCGAGACTGATCTCGGCCAGGCTCTGCGAGCTTTGCGCCGTCGTGCCGACCTCAGTCAGCGGGAACTGGCCGAGAGGTCCGGAGTGCCGCAGCCGACGCTGGCGCGGATCGAGTCGGGGCGCGCGGTGGATCCCCGGTTCCGGACGGTGGAGCGTCTCGTCCGGGCGGCGGGCGGGGAGTTGGCCGTCGGCGTGCCGTCGGCCCTCGACATCACCGAGCCGACCACGGTTCCGCACGACGACATGCGGGACGAGGCCGGGCGGCGCTACCCGGCGCACCTGGACGTCTGGCCGGTGTACGAGCCTCGGGACTGGCCGGGTGCCTGGTGGGCGGAGTGGTACCGGCTGCCGCCCGAGCGATATCCGCTTCCGCTGCCACCCGCCGCGTACGAGCTGAACCGGCGCTACCGCGACAACCGACGGTGGGCCGCGGAGATCCGTCGGACGGCCCAGGTCCGTCGGCTCGTCGGCGACCTGCCAGCCACCTGCTGGCGGTACATCGCCGAGTTGCCCGACGGGCAGTTGGTCGGAGAACTGCGGGCACACGAGCGGAGTCCGCACCTTGAGCACGGGGAGTGGTACCCCGGTATGGCGGAGCGGGAGATGGTGCTCGACGGCGTGCTCGTTGACGCCCGGTATCGGCGGCTGGGGCTCGGGCGTCGGCTGGTCACGGCTCTGCTCACGGAGATGCGCGAGGCGGGTGTCGACGACGCGGCCGCGCTTGCCGAGGGCGTCGGCATCGACCTCCTGCTGGCGTGCGGCTTCGAGATCGAGGCCCGTCGGCCCGCCGCGTTGCGGCTGGGCCGTCCGGGACGGCAGAGCTACGGCTGAGCCGCAGCCGGCTCAGCGCAGCGCGAGCGCTGCCGTGGTGAGGGCGGCGAGGGCGTCGCGCAGCCGCCAGGCGTCGCGGTCGCGCGGGCCGATCGGGTTGGAGATGGTCCGCAGCTCGGCGAAGGGCACCCCGGCCTGCGCCGCGGCGACCGCCACGCCGTACCCCTCCATGGCCTCGGCGACCGCCTCCGGGTGGCGTCGGCGCAGCTCCCGCGTGCTGGCTTCGGTGCCGGTGACCGTGCTGACGGTGAGCACCGGCCCGATCGTGGCCGCCGGGAGGGCGGCCCGCAGTGCCGCCAGCAGGCTCGGGTCGGTCGGCACCGTGCCGCCGACACCGAGCATCGCCGGCGGCATGCCCAGCTCGTCGACGGGGATGAACCCGTCCGGTGACTCGGCGCCCAGATCGGCGGCGATGCTGGCGGTGCCGAGCACGGTGTCGCCGACCTCGGCCCGCCCGGTGAAGCCGCCGCCCACGCCGGCGCTGATCACCGCACGGTACGGGCGGCCGGCGGCCTCGGCCAGCGCCAGCAGCCGGGCGGTGGCGGCACCGGCGACGGCCGGGCCCACGCCGACCGGCGTGACGGTGACGGTGTGGTCGGTCAGGCCGGCGCGGACCGCGTCCGCCTCGGCGGGGACCGCCGTCACCACCAGCAGACCGGTCATGAGACCGAGCCGGGGGACTCGCGGCGGGTCTCGTCGTCCACCCCGCCACCCGGGCCGCCGACCGCCGAGGACGGACGGTAGATGTGGTAGCCCGGAGGGGCCAGGCTCGGGTCGTCGTACCGTGGCGAGCCGGCCTGGGCCTGGGCCGGGGCCGGCGAGGTGGGCGCGACATCCCCGGGCTCGTCGGCCGGCTCGTCCTCGGTCAGCTCGTCGTCGCCGAGCGGCCGGCCGGCCAGCTTCTCGCCGCGCAGCCGGGCGGCGACCAGCACGCCCCGGATCGCGGCCAGGACGCCAACTCCGGCGGCCACCGCGATGCCCATCCGACCGTTGAACGGGACCAGCCCCAACCCTCCGCCGGCGACGAAGGCGAGCATCAGCACCGTCTCCGAATGGGCGAAGGAACTCGCCCGCAGCCGTTCCGGGATGCGCTCCTGGATCGAGGCGTCCACGGCCAGCTTCGCTATCCCGCTGACCATGGCCGCGACGAGGCAGAGCAGGGCGACCATCACCAGCGAGAACTGGATGACGGCGAGCACCGCCACGCCCGCCACGATGATCATGCTGCTGGACTGGATGGCGGTCGGCCGGTGGATGCGCAGACGGGTGCCGACGGCGGTGGCCAGGAACGTGCCGACCGCGAGCGCGCCGCCGACCACTCCCAACGCCCACTCGGCGCCCAGGTCGCGGCCGAACGCCACAGTGGTCAGGTCGCCCTTCTTGATCGCGAAGGCGAGGAAGAGCAGTAGGAAGCCGTACACCGCGCGGAGCGTCGCGGCGCCGATCAGCGTGGCGATCACCAGCCGGCCGGCCGGGCGACCCCGGCCCAGGGGTCGATCGCCACGGTTGCGGCCCAGCGCGCGCAGTGGCCGGGGAACCCGCTCCGGTGGCTCCGAGTCGGCCTTCGGTGGCAGACGCAGGGAGATCACCATGCCGACCAGGAAGATCACCGACGCGACGCGCAGCGGCCACTGCGGCCCGAACCAGAACGCGGCCAACCCGATCGGAGCGACCAGCGCGCCCGCGACCGTGCCGTAGACGCTGGCCCGGGCACCCACCTGGGACAGACCGAGGCCCTCCGGCAACAACCGGGGCACGGCTGCGGAACGCGCCACGCCGTACGCCCGGGACAGCGCGAGCACCCCGAACGCGGCGGGATAGAGCCCGAAGCCGTGGATGTAGTCGGAGATCAACCAGGCCAGGAAGGCGCGACCCAGCATCGTGGCGGCCAGCGCGTACCGCCGGCCGTGCCGGAAGTGGTCCAGCAGTGGGCCCACCACGGGGGCGAGCATGGCGAACGGCACCATGGTGACCAGCAGGTAGATGGCGACCTTGCTGCGGGCCTCGCCCAACGGAACGTTGAAGAAGATCGTCCCGGCCAGGCCGATGGCGATCAGGGTGTCACCGGCGCAGGAGAGCGCGTGCAGGTCGAACAGGCGCACCATGCCGACCTCGCCACCGGCGCCCCGAGCCCGGGCCCGCCCGGCCCGGCGGGTCACCCAGCGGCCGCCGCCCACCGAACCGCGGAACAGCAGCCGAACGGCGCGGATGCCGGTGCCGACGGTCCGCCCGAGGACGGATCGCCCGGAGCGGGAGTACGACGGCATGTGCACCATCCTCGCCCATCTGATCCAGGTACGCCGCACCACTGCGGGGAAAGGTTCCCCGGGAGTCCCTGTCACCCCCGCGGGGCGCATGGGGAACAATGGTGAGGTGACCAGGCCCGCCTCCACCCGTGCCGCCCGTCTCGACCAGGTCTGCGCCGCCGCCGTCGAGGTGGCGCGTGCTGGCATCACCGAGGTCGACGCCGACGATGTCGGCGATCACCTGCAGGTTGTTGCCGAAGGTGATCGGCTGGTCACCCACTACTTCGAATGCCGCCTCGCCGGATACCGCGGTTGGCGGTGGGCGGTCACCGTCACCCGGGTGTCGCGCAGCAAGACCGTGACCATCTGCGAGACGGTGTTGCTGCCCGGGCCCGACGCGCTGCTGGCCCCCGGCTGGCTGCCCTGGCAGGAGCGGCTGAAGCCGGGCGACCTGGGTCCGGGTGATCTGCTGCCGACCTCGCCGGACGACGACCGGCTGGTCCCCGGTTACCTGCTCTCCGACGACCCGGCGGTCGAGGAGACCGCGTGGGAGTTGGGCCTCGGGCGGGCGCGCGTGCTGTCCCGCGAGGGCCGCATGGAGGCGGCGCAGCGCTGGTACGACGGCGACCACGGCCCCGCCGCGCCGATCTCCACCGCCGCGCCGGCCGCCGCCCGCTGCGGCACCTGCGGTTTCTACCTGCCGCTGGCGGGTGCGATGCGGCAGGCGTTCGGGGCGTGCGGCAACTTCTACGCCCCGGACGACGGCCGGGTGGTGAGCGCCGACCACGGTTGCGGTGCGCACTCCGAGACGCTGATCGAGGCGGCCGAGACCGCGGTCGAAGAGCTACCCACGGTGTACGACGACAGCGCGGTGGAGGCCATGTCGGTCAGCCGTGCCCCGGGCTCGGTGGAGACCGCCGAGCCGGCGGAACCCTACGGGCACCCCTGATCGTTCGCGGTGCTCGGGCGGGGTCAGCTCGCCCGGCGTCGGCGTCGGTTGGCGTCGTGCCGCATCATCACGGCGAGCCCCGGGAAGCCCCACAGGAAACCGGCGAGGCAGGTCCACAGCCAGTTCTGGTGACCGTGGTCGGTCAGCCAACCCCGGAAGAAGATCAGCAGGACCAGCCCGGCCACCGCCCACGCGATCAGACCGGCGAGGGCGAACGGCACCATCGGCGGGTCCAGTGGTGCGGGCCGCGGTGGCTGCTCGTTCGGCATTCGGCAAGCGTACGCGACAGACTTCCCCTGTCCGCCGCTGATCTGGGACGATGCGCGCGACAACCGGAAGATCACCTGCGAGGACCTGATGGCAGTAGCGCCGCCCGAGAACGGCACACCTCCCAACCCCGCTCACCCGCGTAACGGCTTCGACCGGTTCTTCGAGATCTCCGCCCGCGGCTCGACGATGAGCCGCGAGGTACGCGGTGGCCTGGCGACCTTCTTCACGATGGCGTACATCGTGGTGCTCAACCCGCTGATCCTGGGTGGTGCCGTCGACGGTGACGGCAAGACCCTCCCGATTCCCGCGCTGGCTGCCGCGACCGCGCTGGTCGCCGGTCTGATGACCATCCTGATGGGTGTCGTCGGCCGGTTCCCGTTGGCGCTCGCCGCTGGTCTGGGCGTGAACGCGCTGGTGGCGTACGAGATCGCTCCCGAGATGACCTGGGCCGACGCGATGGGCCTGGTGGTGATCGAGGGTGTGATCATCGCGGTGCTGGTGCTGACCGGTCTGCGGACCGCGGTGTTCCGCGCGGTGCCGACCCAGATGAAGACCGCGATCGGGGTCGGCATCGGTCTGTTCCTGACCATCATCGGCCTGGTGGACGCCGGCTTCGTCCGGCGGATCCCGGACGACGCCAACACCACCGTCCCGGTCGGTCTGGGCATCGGCGGCAAGCTGGTGAGCTGGCCGATGCTGGTCTTCGTGGTGGGCCTGCTGATCACCCTGGTGCTGGTGGTACGCCGAGTGCGGGGCGCGATCCTGATCGGCATCCTCGCCTCGACGGTGCTGGCGGTGATCGTGGAGGCGATCGGCAACATCGGCCCGTCGTTCGTCAACGGTCAACCCAACCCGAAGGGTTGGTCGCTGAACGTGCCGGAGTTGCCGAAGACGGTGGTGGACCTGCCCGACCTGTCGCTGCTCGGCAAGTTCAACGTGCTCGACTCGTGGGGTCGGGCCGGCTGGGTGGTCGTGCTGATGTTCGTCTTCACGCTGCTGATCACGGACTTCTTCGACACCATGGGCACGATGGTGGCCGTCGGCCAGGAGGGTGGCCTGCTCGACGAGAAGGGCACCCCGCCGCGGACCAAGGAGATCCTGCTCGTCGACTCGATCGCCGCGGCGGCCGGTGGCGCGGCCAGCACGTCCAGCAACACGTCGTACATCGAGAGTGCCGCCGGTGTCGCGGAGGGCGCCCGGACCGGTGTGGCCAACCTGGTCACCGGCGCGCTGTTCCTGCTGGCGATGTTCCTGGCGCCGCTGGTGGTGATCGTGCCGTTCGAGGCAGCCTCGACGGCCCTGGTGGTGGTCGGTTTCCTGATGATGACCGCGGTGCGGACGATCGACTGGTCCGACTACGAGATCGCGATTCCGGCGTTCCTCACCATCGTGCTGATGCCCTTCACCTACTCGATCTCCAACGGGATCGGCGCTGGTCTGATCACCTTCGTGGTGGTCAAGCTGGCCAAGGGCAAGGCCCGTGAGATCCACCCGCTGCTGTACGGGGTGGCCGCGCTGTTCGTGCTGTACTTCCTGCGCGGGCCGATCGAGTCCCTGGTGTTGTGACGTACGTCCGGGTGGGGAGTCGAACGGGATTCCCCGCCCGGAACAGCACTAACGTCCTCGTGAGCCTGGTCATAAGAGATGTCGTTAGCCAGGCTCATTAGTTAAGCTAACTAACGTGATGGAGCGGACGGTGACGGCGGAACGCGTGCCACCGGCGCAACTGGCTCCCCAGTTGCGTGATGCGATCACCCGACTCAACCGACGGGTCCGCCAGGCCCGACCGGTCGGCGACCTGACAGTCACCCAGGTCTCCGCGCTCACCAGCCTGCGGCTGGCGGGTGCGCTGACGCCCAGGGAGCTGGCCGACGTGGAGCGGGTGCAGCCACCGACGATGACCAAGATCGTCGGGAAGTTGGAGGACCGCGGCCTCGTGCGGCGGACACCCCACCCGACCGACGGCCGGCAGGTCATCCTCGCGGCGACCGAAGGGGGGCAGGCCGTGCTCGACCAGTTCGAGCGGGCCCGCGACGAATGGCTGGCCCACCGGCTGGCCGCGCTCGACGAGGACGAACGGGAGACCCTGCAGAGGGCCGCCCAGATTCTTCAGCAGCTCGCTCGCGCCTGAGCCGCACCCGCGCCACCGGGTCCGTGCCGTCACCTGTCGATGACGCGTACGTCCGGAGGAGGCGCACCAAGAGTGCAGGCCAAGCTGAGCACGATGTTCCAGTCCCTACAGGTCCGCAACTACCGCCTCTTCGCATCCGGGCAACTGATCAAGCTGATCGGCGTCTGGATGATGTTCATCGCCCAGGACTGGCTCGTCCTCGAGCTCTCCGACAACTCGGCGACCGCGCTCGGTGTGGTCACCGCGTGTCAGTTCACCCCGGTGCTCCTGCTCACCCTGCTCTCCGGCAGACTCGCCGACCGGTACGACAAGCGGGTGCTGCTCTTCGCCGCCAACACGTTCTGGAGTGTGCTGGCGCTCGGCATGGCCGTGCTGGTCCTCACCGACCTGGTGCAGCTCTGGCACGTCTTCGCCTTCGCCGCGCTGCTCGGCACGGCCAACGCCGTCGAGACTCCGGTCCGGCAGGCATTCGTCTCCGAACTCGTCGGCACGTCGCTGCTCCCCAACGCGCTGTCGCTGAACGCCGCCGTGTTCAACTCCGCCCGGATCGTCGGCCCGGCCGTCGCCGGCCTGGCCATCGCCGCGTTCGACGTGGGCCCGGTGTTCCTCTTCACCGCCCTCAGCTCCGTAGCGCCCCTGGTCAACGTCGTCCGGATGCGGACGGCCGAGCTGCACCGCGACGCCCTGCTGCCGCGCGACGAGCGGGCGTCCGCACGGGTCGTCGACGGGCTGCGGTACGTGTGGCGCCGCCCCGACCTGCTGCTGCCGATGGCGGTCATGTCGGTGATCGGCATGTCGCTGTTCAACTTCCAGCTCACGCTGGCCGCCCTGGCGAAGACCGTCTTCAACACCGGTGCTGCCTCCTTCGGTCTGTTCAGCACGGCGCTGGCCGTCGGCGCGCTCGGCGGCGCGCTCAGCGGCACCGGTCGGCGTAGCCGCCCGTCGGTCTGGCTGGTGCTGGGCGCGGCGATCGCCTGCGCCAGCTTCGGCACCCTGGTTGGCCTCGCCTCGGCGTACTGGCTGGTCGTGGCCCTGCTGGTGCCGACCGGCTTCTGCATGGTCTTCTTCGCCCAGGCCGCCAACCAGCGCATCCAGATGGGGGTGGACGCGGCCTTCCGGGGTCGGGTGATGGCCCTGTGGGTGCTGGTGTTCCTGGGAACCAACCCGGTCGGCGCGCCGCTGATCGGCTGGGTCGCGGAGACCTACGGCGCCGGTGCCAGCATCTGGATGGGCGGGTTGATCTCGCTGTCCGCCGCGCTGATCGCCCTCACCTGGCAGCTGCGCCGCTCCGGCGCCCGGCTGCGTTTCCGGGTACTGCCGATGCCCCGCTTCTACGTCACGTCCACCGACTGCTGACGCCTGCGGAAGCGGTTCCGCGCCGTCCGCGCCGTCTTCAGCGCATGACGCGGATACGCGTAAACCGCTGGCGAGGAGGCACGATGGGGCTTAGCGTCGATGTGTGGGAGTCGGACGCGCGCTGATGCTGGCCCTGGCGTTCCTCGCCGTGGCCAGTCTTCCGGCGGCATTCGCCCTGCTCTTCTGCTACGACGAGATCCTCGACCGGATGGTCTGCGGCTGGTCCGAGTGGCGTGAGCGTCGGCGGGAGAAACGGACGATCGCGCGCCTCGATCGGGCCATCGAGGCCGACGCGTTGACCCGGGACATCGATCTCAGCGCTTTCGACCGCACCGACCGTCGGCCCCTGGAGCAGCTCGCCGCCGACCTGCGGCGTCTGGGCGGTCAGCGGCTCGGTGGCGCCGGCCGACCGATGGTCTGGCACGGCGCCCTGCTCCAGGCGTACGACGATCGGCTTCGGCTCGCCTGCCGGGCCCTCGGCATCGCCGAGCATCTCGGCGAGTTGGACGGCGTCGACCAGGAGATCGAGCGGGTCCGGGTGGAGGGTGTGCTGCACGCCGCCGGGCTGAGCCTGCCGGCGGCGAGGGCCGGGCACTGGCAGCGGCACCGCTGAGCGTGCGGCTCTTCGTCGCGGTCTACCCCCGTCCCGAGTCGGTCGACCACCTGGTCGCGCAGGTCGCGCGCCTACGGGTCACCGCCGCGGCCGCCGCCGCCGGAATCAACGTCCGGCTCGCCGAACCGGCCCACCTGCATGTCACTCTGGCCTTCCTCGGCGACGTCGAGGCCGCCCGACTGGTCGAGGTGGAGAGTGCGCTCGGCCTGGCCGCCGAGCGGTTCCGCGACGGCCGCGACGCCTCGCCCCGGCTGAGCCTCGGCGGCGGTGGTCGGTTCGGCCAGGGTCGATCCACAGTGCTGTGGGTGGACCTGCGGGGGGAGGTCGAGGCGTTGCACGTGCTGGCCGGGCTGATTCGGTCCAGGCTGAGCCACGGCCGGCTGCCGTGCGACGACAGGCCATTTCGGCCGCACCTGACCGTCGCCCGGCCCGGCGACCGGATGGACCCGGCCGACGTCGAGGCCGACCGGGCCAGCCTGGACGGGTACGAAGGGCCATCGTGGCCGGCGTCGGAGCTGGTGCTGATGCGCAGCCACCTCGGCGGCCGACCGCGCTACGAACGGATCGCCGCCTGGTCGCTGTGACCCGGCGGCAGGTCGCTGGTCGCTGTGGAAGGCCTGCTGCGGAGAATCTCGCGGGCCTGTTCGGCGGCGCGGGTGATGCTCTCGCTGATGAAGTCGAGGAAGCGGGCGATGTTCTCCAGCCGGGCGGCGGCGGGGGTGTGCGCGCCGAGGAGAGCGACGCCCTGGCGTGCGGTCGCGACGAGATGGTCGTTGGCCCGAGCACTGGCGATCGTCGCCTGGTAGAAGAGTTCGTCGTCGATGACGTAGCGGTCGCGGCGGCGTTCGTCGCGTTCGCGGCGGACGAGGCTCTGGCTCTCCAGGAAGGTGATCGCCTTGGAGATCGACGCCGGGCTGACCTGGAGGCGCTGGGCGAGCTCGGACGCGGTGAGACTGCCCGAGTCGGTGAGGAACAGGTTGGTCAACACTCGGGCACCCATCTTGTTCAGACCGGAGGCCATGAGGACGGTGGTGAACGTCTCCTCGTAGTCGGCCACGGCCTGGGCGTCGTGTCCGTCCGGTTGGGGGGCCGCCCCGGCCCCACGGGAGGGGGCCGGCTTGCGCCGGTGGGCGCGGCGCTCGGTCGCGTGGTGGGCCAGATCGGCGCGGTAGCCGGTGGGGCCGCCGTTGCGCATCACCTCGCGCGTGACAGTCGAGGTGGGACGGTCGAGGCGTCGGGCGATCTCGGCGTAGGGGAGGCTGTCGGTCAGCCCCAGCGCGATTTGCTGGCGTTCCTGCTGGGTGAGCCTGCCTCCCGGCATCGCGATCTCCCTCGTGGTCCCGTAGGGCGGTGGTCCCAGACCCCGCCACCATAGCGTTAACTCACACGCCAATGCAACGTAGGCGTCCACGGCGTTGCATTAGATTCAGGATCGTTGCAACAAATCCGTGGCTCTGAACAGCTAAAACCGTTCTTCGCTGCAACAGGGATGTTGCAAAAACCAGAAAGCAACGTAGCGTTTCCCGCACCGGAAACAAGAACCGACACCTGGGAGAGCACGATGCAGACGTTCGCCACACCCGCCCCCATCTCCGCCGTCCTGGACATCCCCGCCGGACGCATCCAGCTCATCGCCGCGGACCGCTCTGACACCACCGTCGAGGTCCTCCCGGCCGACCCCGCCAAGAGCGGCGACACCAGGGCCGCCGAGCAGACCACCGTCGCCTACGCCGACGGCGTCCTGCGAATCACGACAGCACGTCCCATCAACAAGCTCTTCGGCCCCTCCGGCTCCCTGGAGGTCACCGTCCGGGTGCCCGCCGGCTCCCACGTCCAGGCCAGGGCCGCCAGCGCCGAACTTCGGGGCGTCGGCCGCCTCGGCGACGTCGCCGTCGACGGGGCGTACCGGGAAATCAAGATCGACGAGGCCGCGAGTGTCCGCCTCACCGCCATCGACGGCGACGTCGAGGTCGGCCGGCTCAACGGCCCCGCCGAGATCAGCACCGCCCGGGGTGACATCACCGTCGCCGAGGCCATGCGCGGCACAGTCGTCCTCCGTACCCAGTCCGGCGACATCTCGGTCGCGGCGGCGGCCGGCGTCTCGGCCGCCCTGGACGCCGGCACCGGCCACGGCCGTGTCAGCAACTCCCTCAAGAACGACGGCACCATCGAGCTCGACATCCACGCCAGCACCATGCAGGGCGACATCAACGCCCGCAGCCTCTGAAAAGGACGGATCGAGATGACGAACAACAGCATGTCCTCGACCAGCTCGGCGTGGACCGGCATGGTGCCGGTCGACGACACCGCCCTGGCCGTCACAGACACCGGCGGTCCCGGCATCCCCGTGGTCTACCTCAACGGCCAGTTCGCCACCCAGGGGTACTGGCGGCGCGTCATCGCCGACCTCGGCACCGGGTTCCGGCACATCACCTACGACGAGCGGGCTCGCGGCAGGAAGTCGAAGCGCTCAGCCGACTACTCGTTCGAGGCGGCCGTCCGGGACGTCGACGCCGTTCTCGCCGCCCGAGGGGTGCACCAGGCGGTGCTTGTGGGCTGGTCCTACGGCGCGGTGGTCGGAGCACACTGGGTCAACCGGAACCCGGAGCGGGCCCTGGGCGCCGTCCTGGTCGACGGCGCGTTCCCCCACGACTGGCTCGACGAGGCCATGGCGCAGCGGATCCGCAAGATGTTCCGACGGATGAACCTGTTCATGCCGCTGCTGCGCCCCACCGGCCTGACCCCCCGGATGAACGCCGACCAGATGGCGGACAGCAACATCGAACTCGGCGAACTCTCCCGCGAGCGGGAACTCGGCCCGGTGCTGGACGCCATCACCGTCCCCGTGCGGTACGTGGTCGCCTCCGGAACGTCCCTCGGCAGTCGCGGGGACGAGCAGGAGCAGATCCGGACCAGCCTCGACGCGGTGACCGCCCGCAACCCGCACATCACGATCGGCGCGAAGGTCGCCAGCAACCACGGAGCGATCCTCAAGAAGGACTTCGCCGCCGTCGCCGAGGCCGTACGCGGGGTCGCCGCCCCTCATCGCAACGGCGATGGAGACATTCGGTGAGGTCCGAACGCTTCGCGTTGACGGGTGCACAGTGTCACCCGTCAACGCGAGCGTCAGGAAGACTCGCGCGCCGCCGGGCCGGTGCCGAAGAGCACGTCGTCCCAGCTCGGCAACCGCTTGCGCGGCTTGCCGTTGGCGTCGGTGGACTCGCCGCCGGCGGCCGCCGCAGCGCCCGTCCGGCGAGGCCGCAGCACCGCCAGCGACGGCACGGCCGGCACCTCCTTGGGCGCGTCCGAGTCGTCGTCGAAGGCCGAGCCCTGACCACCGCCGAGCAGCGCTGCGGCACCCCCACCGACCGGCCGCTGCCGAGGCGCGTCCGAACCGGCAAGGGCAGCCGGAGTACGCGGCTCCAGCCCACGGCCGGACGAGGCGCCGAGTGGACGGTCCAGTGAGGCGAGCAGCGCATCGCGGCCGGCACGGATCGGATCCCGGCCGGGGCGCGGGTGCTCGGACGCCGCCGGCAACCCGTGCCCGCCACGGCTCGGCTCACCACGCGACGGACCGGGCAGGGCGTGCCCGCCCCGCTCCGGTGCCGGCTCCTGGCCGAGGATCGGAGTGGGCCGCTCGGCGCACAGGTATTGCGCCATGTCGTCGTGTGGCGCGACCGACTGCCGGGTCTTGTCGAGATCCCAGATGGCCTGCGCGGTGGCCTTGCCCGACGGCCAGGTGGCGATGATCCGCCAGGTGCCGTCGTCACGCCGGTACGCGTCCCAGGAGATCTTCTCGGTGTCGATGCCGTGCTGGCTCAGCCGACCGTTGACCACCTCGGCGAGCGGGGTGGGCTTCTCCGCGCCCTTGAGGCGGGTGCGGCGGGCGTGCTGGGCCAGCATCGCCCGCTCCTGCAACACCGGGCCGGCGTAGCGCAGCACCCGGTCGACCGGCACCCCGGCGATCCGGGCGACATCCTCCGCGGACTCACCGGAGCGGATGCGAGCCTGAATGTCCCGAGGGGACAGCGACGGAACCGGGTCGGCCGCGGTCGGCGCCACCGCGAGCGGCGGCGCACCGGGCTCGGCGTGCAGCGCACCGGAAATCCGCTCGTCGATCGGCAGGGCGAGCAGTCGCCCGACCTCGTCGGCGAGAACCAGGGCATGGCCGTCCTCGGAGAGGGCGACGAAGCGTACTGGGCGCATAGCGTTGCCTCCGTCCCGCTTCGCTGGCCGCACGCCACGAGTCGGCCACCCAGGCGTCTCGGACCACCGTACGCGCATCTGCCTCGGGGTGGGGGAAGCGACACCCCGCATGTCGTGACTGAGCTGCGGCGATGATCACGGTCGGTGTCCGTGGAGGCCCCAACGGACACCGACCGTGACGAACGTCAGAGTCGCTCGACCACGTAGTCGATGGACGCGGTCAGCGCCTCGACATCGGCCGGCTCGACCGCCGGGAAGAGCGCTACCCGGAGCTGGTTGCGGCCGAGCTTGCGGTACGGCTCGGTGTCCACGATGCCGTTGGCGCGCAGCGCCTTCGCGATGGCCGTGGCGTCCACCCCGTCGGCGAAGTCGATCGTGGCGACCACGTTGGAGCGCAGTACCGGGTCGGTGACGAACGGGGTGGCGACCGTGGAACGCTCCGCCCAGCCGTACACCGTGGCGGCGCTCTCGGCGGTGCGCTTGGCCGCCCACGCCAGGCCACCCTGCGCGTTCATCCAGTCGGTCTGCTCGGCTGCCAGGAAGATGGTGGCCAGCGCCGGGGTGTTGTAGGTCTGCTCCAGCCGCGAGTTGTCGATCGCGGTGACCAGGTCGAAGAAGGCCGGAATGTAGCGCCCGGACGCCTTGATCTCGGCGGCCCGATCCAGCGCGGCCGGCGACATCAGAGCCAACCAGAGGCCACCGTCGGAGCCGAAGCACTTCTGCGGGGCGAAGTAGTAGACGTCGGTCTCACCGACGTTGACCTCCAGGCCACCCGCGCCGGAGGTCGCGTCGACCAGCAGCAACGCGCCCTCGTCCGCACCGGCCACCCGGCTGATCGGGACGGCCACGCCGGTCGAGGTCTCGTTCTGCGGCGTCGCGTACGCGTCCACGCCGGACTCGGCGACCAGGGTCGGCGCGCTGCCCGCGTCGGCCTTGCGGACGGTCGGCTCGCCCAGGAACGGCGCGTCCTTGACCGACTTGGCGAACTTGGCGCCGAACTCGCCGAAGCTGGCGAACTGGGCCCGGTCGCGGATCAGGCCGAAGGTGGCGACCTCCCAGAACGCGGTGGTGCCACCGTTGCCGATCACGACCTCGTAGCCCTCGGGCAGCGAGAAGAACTCGGCGATGCCGGAGCGCAGCCGGGCCACCTGGTCACGGACCGTCTTCTGCCGGTGCGAGGTGCCCAGGTAACTGGTCGCGACCTCGGCCAGTGCGGACACCGCCGCGGGGCGGACCTTGGACGGGCCGCAGCCGAAACGTCCGTCGGCGGGCTTGATGTCATCGGGAATCCGGATGGTCGGTGCGTCAGCCACGGTCTTCAAGATCCTTCCGCAAGGGCGAGGGCGGGCCCGGCGACACTGCCGGCCCTCATCCTCGCACCCGGACCCATCGGTGGACGCCGGGCCCCTGCGGGCAGCTCTGAGGCCTTCGCCACACCTCGACGGCACCTGCCCGGCTCGTGTTAAGAAGGGGCCCCTCCTATACGCCAGGCGTTAAGAAGGGGCCCTTCCTTACCGCTCAGACGCCGTGCGGGATGGCGGCCCAGCCTTCGACGTCGGACGGCTTGCGGGTCTCCGGGCCGACGTAGCGGGCGGACGGGCGTACCAGCCGCTGCAGACGCTTCTGCTCCAGGATGTGCGCGCTCCAACCGCCCATCCGCGCGCAGGTGAACATCGAGGTGAACATGTGCGCCGGCACCTCGGCGAAGTCCAGCACCACGGCCGACCAGAACTCGACGTTGGTGGCCAGCACCCGGTCCGGGCGGCGGGCCTGCAACTCGGCGAGGGCGGCCTTCTCCAGCGCCTCGGCGATCTCGAAGCGCGGCGCGCCCAGCTCCTTGGCCGTACGCCGGAGCACGCGGGCGCGCGGGTCCTCGGCCCGGTAGACACGGTGGCCGAAGCCCATCAACCGCTCACCGCGATCGAGTACGCCCTTGACGTAGCCCTCCGCGTCGCCGCTGCGCTCCACCGCCTCCAGCATGCTGAGCACCCGGGACGGGGCCCCGCCGTGCAGCGGACCGGAGAGGGCGCCGATGCCGGAGGAGATGCAGGCGGCTGCGTCCGCCCCGGTGGAGGCGACGATGCGAGCGGTGAAGGTGGACGCGTTCAGGCCGTGCTCGGCGGCCGAGATGAAGTACGCGTCGACGGCCTTGACGTGCCGCGGGTCGGGTTCGCCGCGCCAGCGCTTCATGAACCGCTCGACGATGGTCTGCGCCTTGTCGATCTCCTTCTGCGGCACCGCGGGCAGACCGAGGCCCCGGGCGGACTGGGCGACGAAGGAGAGCGCGGTCACCGAGACCCGGGCGAGATCCTCACGGGCCTGTTCGTCGGAGATGTCCAACAGTTGGTCCAGCCCCCAGTACGGGGCCAGCATGGCGACCGCGGACTGCACGTCGACGCGGATGTCACCGGAGTGCACCGGCACCGGGAACGGCTCCGCCGGCGGCAGACCCGGCCCGAACCGGCCGTCGACCAGCAGCGCCCACACGTTGCCGAACGACACCTGGCCGATCAGATCCTCGATGTCGACCCCGCGATAGCGCAGCGCACCACCCTCACGGTCAGGTTCGGCGATCTCGGTCTCGAAGGCGACGACGCCCTCCAGCCCGGGTTTGAAATCGGCCATGTCGCTCTCCTGGATCTGGTCGGTGCGCCCGAACAGCTCATCCGGCCCGGTCGGCCGAGCGCCTTAGGCGACCCTCAGGGATGTGTTCGGAACATACTGCCTGCTGAGTAAGGGATACGCGACCCGCTGCGACTGTGCTGCACGCGACATCCCCGGGCGCGCAATCTCCGCTCCACTCGGTGAGACTGGGCAGTGCGGGCTGGCCAGCGCGGGAGGGCGCTGGCCGGCGCGCCGAGAAGGAGTGGGGACGTGACGGGTGACACACCCGCCCCGGCTGCGATGCGTAACGAGTACGCCGCGGACGTGGGCCTGACCGAGGCTGACCTGGCCGCCGACTGGCACAGCCAGTTCGACAGGTGGTTCACCGACGCGGTGGCCTTCGGGCTGCCCGAACCGAACGCGATGGTGGTGGGCACCGCGGACCCGGCCGGCCGGCCGAGCGGCCGGACGGTGCTGTTGAAGGGGTACGACCCGGAGGGCTTCGTCTTCTTCACCAACCACCTGTCGCGCAAGGGCGTCGAAACGTCCGCCAACCCGTACGCCAGCCTGGTCTTTCCGTGGTTTCCCATGCAGCGTCAGGTGGTGGTCGCCGGGCGGGTCGCGCAGGTCGACCGTGCGACGAGCGAGGCGTACTTCGCCAGCCGGCCGCGCGGCTCCCAACTGGGTGCCTGGGCCAGCCCACAGTCCCAGGTGGTGTCGGGTCGGTCGGCGCTGGAGGAGCGCTACCAGGAGGTGACCGAGCAGTTCGCCGGCGAGGCGGAGATCCCGACCCCGCCGCACTGGGGCGGGTTGCGGGTGCACCCCGAGTCGGTGGAGTTCTGGCAGGGCCGGGCCGGTCGGTTGCACGACCGGATCCGCTTCCGCCGCCTCGACGAGGGTGGCTGGACCGTCGAGCGGTTGGCGCCGTGACGGGTGTGCAGGAGGCCCGGCCGCGCGGAGCGCGCCGCTGGGCGATCGACGTACGTCCGCTGCGCGTGCCCGCGTACCGGCGGCTGTGGCTCGGCAACACCGTGGCGATGTTCGGTTTCCAGTTCACCGCAGTCGCGGTCCCGGTGGAGATGTACGCCCTGACCCGGGACTCGTTCTGGGTGGGTCTGCTGGGCGTGGCGGCGTTCGTACCGTTGCTGATCTTCGGGCTCTGGGGCGGCGCGGTGGCCGACGCCCGCGACCGTCGGGCGGTGCTGCTCGCCGGCTCATTGTTGCTTTGGGCATCCACTCTCGGCCTGCTCGTCCAGGCGTTGCTGGACGTGGGCAGCCCGGTGCTGCTGTTGGCGCTGATGGCGGTGCAGTCCGTGGCGTTCGCGATCAGTTCGCCGGCCCGCAGCGCCATGCTGCCCCGCCTGGTGCCGGAGAACCTGGTGGCATCCGCCACCACCCTGAACTACACGACGTTCACCGCCGCCTCGGTGGCCGGGCCGCTCGCCGCCGGCCTGATTCTCTCCGCGTCGCCGGACACCGCGGTGGTCCTGCCGATCGCGTACGGGGTGGACGCGCTGCTGTTCACCGCGATGCTCTGGGCCGCGCTGCGACTGCCCAAGCTGCCGCCCGAACCGACCGAGGACGGTCAGGTCCGCCGTGCCGGCCTGGCCAGCGTCGTCGACGGGTTCCGTTACCTGGCCAGCACACCCGTACTGCTGCTGTCCTTCGGTGTGGACCTGATCGCGATGATCCTCGCCATGCCGCGGGCGCTCTTCCCGGAGATCGCCCACGAACGGTTCGGCGGCGGTGGGGCGGTCGGCCTGCTCTACAGCGCCATCGCGATCGGCTCGATGATCGGTGGGCTGACCTCCGGCTGGATCGGCCGACTCCGCCGGCAGGGCGTCGGCCTGGTGCTCGCGGTGGTCGGCTGGGGCCTGGCGATCGCCGCAGCCGGTCTCGCCCACCAACTGTGGCTGATGGTGGCCCTGCTCGCCGTGGCCGGTGCCGCCGACTTGATCAGCGCGGTGCTGCGCCAGTCGATGCTGCTGGTCTACGCCCCGGACCGGATGCGCGGACGACTCCAGGGCGTCAACACGGTGGTGGTGGCCGGCGGCCCACGCCTGGGCGACCTGCGGGCCGGCACGATGGCCGCCGGTTTCGGCGGCGGGGTGGCCTGGGTGGCCGGTGGGCTCGCCTCGGCGGTGCTCGTGGTGGTGCTCGCGGTGGCGTTCCCGGCGCTGCTGCGCTACCGGGCGGTGACGGCGTCGAGCGGCGACCGGACCTGACCGGTTAGGGTCGCCGGCATGGAAAGCCCCGATCAGCGCCCGTTCTCCGGCGCCCAGTGGACCATCTCCGCCGCCGGTCACGAGGCCGTCATCGTGGAGGTGGGCGGTGGGCTCCGGACGTACCGGCACGACGGCGTCGACCTGGTCGACGGGTACCGGACCGACGAGGTCAGCCCGGGTTGCGCCGGGCAGGTGCTGGCGCCCTGGCCGAACCGGATCCGCGACGGCCGCTACGCGTTCGGGGAGCGGACGCACCAGCTCCCGCTGACCGAGCCGGAGCGGCACGTGGCCATCCACGGGCTGGTCAACTGGGTGCCGTGGCGTCTGTTGGAGCAGTCCGAGGACGCCGTGACCGTCGGCTACGACCTTCCGCCGCAGCCCGGCTACCCGTGGCCGTTGCGGCTGCTCAGCCGTTGGAGCGTCGGCGCGGACGGGCTGCGCGTCGAGCACGAGGTGACCAACACCGGCGAGGAGGCCGCGCCGTTTGGCTTCTCCGTGCACCCGTACCTGCAACTGCCGGGCGTCGCGGTCGACGACCTGGTCATGCGGCTGCCGACCCGTACCCGGCTGCTGGTGGACGGCCGGTTGCTGCCGGTCGGCGCGACCCCGGTGGCCGGGACCGAGTACGACTGGACCAGCCCGCGCCCGATCGGCGCCAAGGAGCTGGATCTTTGCTTCGGCGAGGTGATCCGCGACGGCGACGGCGGCTCGTCGGTCAGCCTGGCCGCGCCGGACGATTCGGCGGGGGTCAGCATCTGGGCGGACGCCGAGTTCGGCTGGTGGCAGGTGTTCACCGGGGACGCCCTCACCGGTGAGCGGCACCGCCGTTCGGTGGCGATCGAGCCGATGACCTGCCCTCCGGACGCGTTCCGCTCGGGCCGGGACGTGCTCACGCTGAAGCCTGGTACGACCTGGCGGGGTGCCTGGGGCATCCGGCCCGGGGCCTGATGGAGTTCGCCGAGGTCGTCCGGCGTCGGCGCATGGTGCGCAACTACGACCCGGACCGTCCGGTCCCGCCCGACGTGGTGGACCGGTTGCTCGACCACGCGGTCCGCGCACCGTCGGCCGGCTTCGCCCAGGGCTGGGGCTTCCTGGTCCTGGACGAGCCAGCCGACCGGGAGCGGTTCTGGGCCGCCACCACACCGGACGGCGGTGGGCGGGAGCGTTGGCTGGCCGGAATGCGCCGGGCACCGTTGATCGTGGTGCCGCACTCCAACGAGTCGGCCTACCTGCGACGGTACGCGGAGCCGGACAAGGGGTGGACGGACCGGTCCGTCGACCGCTGGCCGGTGCCGTACTGGCACGTGGACACCGGCTTCGCGGCGCTGTTGATGCTGCTCACCGCCGTGGACGAGGGGTTGGGGGCCTGCTTCTTCGGCATTCCGCCGCAGCGGTTGGCCACCTACCGGGACGCGTTCGGCGTGCCGGAGGAGTACCAACCCATCGGTGCCGTCACAATCGGTTACCGAGCGGCCGACCATAGGTCACCGTCGCTGCGTCGAGGGCGTCGTCCGATGGACGAGGTGGTGCGGCGCGGCCGGTGGAGCTGAGCATGCCGTCCCGTTTGTCCGCTTGAGGATCGGACGACCGGTAGTGAAACTGACATCAGGGAGCGAAACGCAGCGTGCGCTGGGCGGCTAGGCTGGCACGGTCATCGGTGCCGCGCCGCGCGGTGCCCGCCGCGGCCCGGCTCGGCGCCGTCGGTCGGCCCGGCCACGGGGAGGGGAGCGTGCCGTCGTGATCTTCAGAGCGGTCCGGGACGGGCGTCCCTATCCGGAGCACAATCTGACGCTCAAGCAGTGGGCGGAGATTCCGCCCCGGCCACTGCGCCTGGACCAGATGATCACCACCAAGCGTGAGCTGGCGCTCGACAAGCTGCTCGCCGAGGATTCCACCTTCTACGGTGACCTCTTCCCGCACGTCGTGCAGTGGAACGGCGGGCTCTACCTGGAGGACGGTCTGCACCGTGCGTTGCGCGCCGCCCTGCAGCAGCGCAACCAGATCCACGCCCGGGTGCTGGTGCTCTCCGAGCCGGTCGAGTGACGAGCTCTTCTTCCGCGTCCTGAGCGTTCGTTAGGGTGGCGTCCATGACCGCTCCGCTGGACCTGCTCGACCTGGACCCGTCGCTCACCGACGAAGAGCGGCAGATCCGCGACGTCGTCCGCCAGCTCGTCGACGACCGGGTACGCCCACACGTCGCCGACTGGTACGAGCAGGGCCAGGTGCCGGCCCGCGAGCTGGCCCGGGAGTTCGGCAAACTCGGCCTGCTCGGCATGCACCTCACGGGTTACGGATGCGCGGGCGCCTCCGCTGTCGCGTACGGGCTGGCCTGCCAGGAACTGGAAGCCGGCGACTCCGGCCTCCGCTCCCTGGTGTCGGTGCAGGGATCGCTCGCCATGTACGCCATCTGGCGCTACGGCAGCGAGGAACAGAAGCAACGCTGGCTGCCGTCGATGGCCACCGGTGAGGCGATCGGCTGTTTCGGCCTGACCGAGCCGGATCACGGCTCCGACCCCGCCTCGATGGCCACCCGGGCCCGCCGGGACGGCGACGACTGGGTGCTCACCGGCGGGAAGATGTGGATCACCAACGCCCCGATCGCGGACGTCGCGGTGATCTGGGCGCGCACCGACGAGGGCGTACGGGGTTTCGCCGTACCCATGGACACTCCCGGCGTCACAGCCCGGGAGATCCGCCGCAAGATGTCGCTGCGCGCGTCGGTGACCGGCGAAATCGTGCTCGACGAGGTCCGGCTCCCGGCGGACGCCCGACTGCCCGAGGCGATCGGGCTCAAGGCGCCGCTGAGCTGCCTCACCGAGGCCCGGTACGGCATCGTCTGGGGCGCGGTCGGCGCCGCCCGTGACTGCCTGGAAACCACCCTGGCGTACGCCGGCACCCGTACCCAGTTCGGTCGTCCGCTCGCCGGCTTCCAGCTCACCCAGGCCAAGCTCGCCGACATGGCCGTCGAGCTGGTGAAGGGGCAACTCCTCGCGCTGCACCTGGGCCGGCTCGCCGACGCCCACCGGCTGCGACCCGACCAGGTGAGCGTGGGCAAGTTGAACAACGTGCGGGAAGCCCTGGCCATCGCGCGGCAGTGCCGCACCATCCTCGGCGCCAACGGTGTCTCCGGTGAATACCCGATCATGCGGCACGCCAACAACCTGGAGAGCGTGCTGACGTACGAGGGCACGTCCGAGATTCACCAACTGGTCGTGGGGCAGCGGCTCACCGGGCTCTCCGCGTTCGCCTGACCTGCCCGTTTGTGCTTTCCGGACGCTCAACGAGCGACTGTCGTACGGGGGCCGTACCGTCAATGACAGACGACGTGTCTGACAAGGACGGTGAGCGTGATGGCCCGCGACGCTGGCACCAACGAGCCCACGAGGGAGTTCCCCGGTTACCCGACCGGTGACGACCTCAAGGAGCGGTCGGCCGCGACACCCGAGCCGACCATGGAGACACCGGGCGACGGCTCCGGAGGCTTTGGCGGCCCCGGCACCCCGGCGGCCGGCGGCGGTGGTGGGGCGGCCCGTGGCCTGCTCCTGCTGCTCGGCGCCGCCGCGCTGGCCGTGGTGGTGTTGCTCGGCATTCAGGCGACCGGCTTCCTGCCGGAGTTCCGCAACCCGTTCGCCAAGGAGCAGACCGACCGCAGCCAGCCGACGCTGCTGAAGTCGATCCAGGACCTCAGCCGCTACGTGGCCGCCGAGGGCAACTTCCAGGTCGTGGTCGACACCCAGAACGACCGGCGCAACGTTCCGGATTTCCTGCTCAACGAGCGCACCCTGTTCGTCGGGGCCGGCAGTGTCGAGGCGTACGTCGACTTCACCAAGATCGCTGACGGTGCCATCGTCCAGTCGGCCGACGGCAAGTCCGTCGAGATCAAGCTGCCGGCGCCGCAGCTCGGCGAGACCAACCTCGACATGGAGAAGAGCTACGTCTTCGCGGAGCAGCGCGGTCTGCTCAACCGGCTCGGTGACCTGGTCGGCAACGACCCCAACCGGCAGCAGCAGGTGTACCAGCTCGCCGAAGAGCGGATCACCGCCGCCGCCCGCGACAGTGGTCTCTCCGCCCGAGCCGAGGAGAACACCCGCAAGATGCTGGAGGGGCTGCTCCGCTCCCTCGGCTACCAACAGATCACGGTCACCTACGTCGCTCCCTGACCTGCTCCACCCCTCGTAAGGCGATGCGCCCGCCCCGACTCTCGTCCGGGCGGGCGCTTCCTCGTGATGCCCCGCGGGTGGGCCGACGGCCCGGGCGCTCGGTTTCTGGGCGGGCGCTTCCGCACGCACCCGCCGCGGGCCGCCGCGCCCGCCGTGCTCCGCGCCATGGGTCGCCGCGCCCGCTCCGCTCCGCGCCCCCTGCGGGCCGCCGGCCCGCTCCGCGCTCGCCACGCGCCCCCCGCGCCCGCCACCCGCCAAGATCCGCGCAACTTCGGGGATGTTGGTGGCTCAGGCGGCCGGGAGGCAGCAACTTCGCCGAAGTTGCCGCCTGGCCCGGCCTCGAAGCGGGGTTGGGGCAGGTCAGTGGGGTTGGGCAGGTCAGTGGCCGGTGGAGGCGAGGTAGCGATCCTCATTTGGCATGAGAACCCAGAGGACCAGGTAGACGATCACCTGCGTGCCGGGCAGCAGCAGGGACAGCAGGAACAGCAGCCGGACCATCCCGGCGGACATGCCGAACCGCCGACCGAGGCCGGCGCAGACACCGGCGAGCATGCGCCCCTCGCGGGGCCGGACCAGTTTGCGACTCATCGTCGTACTCCCACTCTGCGGCGGTGCGCCGCGTCTGCAATCCACGGTAGAAGGGGGTGACCAGCTCGCCCTCGGTCCCGAGGAGGAGCGGCAACCCGTGGACCCGTAGGTGCTTTACCCGGGCAGCCCCCTCCTGACGCCTGCCGCAGCACACCCGGGACCCCGATCCGCCGGCGAGGCCGCGAACCCCAGACCGCCGGCGAGGCCACCGCGCGGGAAAGCTGGTGAAGATCACGCTCGATCCTGAATGTAGTGGCCTCGATGACGACCCAAGACCACTGGAACATGGATCGAGCACGATCTTGCGGTGGCCGGGTGGCCGGGTGGCCGGGTGGCCGGGTGGCCGGGTGGCCGGGTGGTCCGGGTGGTCCGGGTGGTCCGGGTGGCCCGGGTGGCCCGGGTGGCCGGGTGGCCCGGGTGGTCCGGGTAGGCGGTGGGCGGCGGGCCGGTGGGCGGCGGGCGGCGGGCCGGTGGGCCGGTGGGCGGCGGGTCGGTGGCGGCTGGCCGGCGCGTGGGTGTTCACCTCGCGGTGGCCGGGTGGGCCGTGAGCTGGGCGGGTAGGCTGGCAGATCGGCCATCCACACCCCGGATGGCCGCAACCCACTCCCCGGGCGGTCACGAGCGGGGCCGCCTACCGGTGGCCACGACCCGGCCGGTTCCGTACGCCGGGACGACGGCGAGGAAGCGCAGCCATGATCAGTGTTTTCGACCTCTTCAGCGTCGGTATCGGGCCGTCCAGCTCGCACACGGTGGGGCCGATGCGGGCGGCGCGTACGTTCGTCGCCGGGCTCAAGGCCGACGGGTTGCTCAGTGACGTCGCGCGGGTGCAGGCCGAGTTGTTCGGCTCGCTGGGCGCCACCGGTCACGGCCACGGCAGCGGTCCGGCGGTCCTGCTGGGTCTGGCCGGCGAGTCGCCGGAGACGGTCGACACGGACACCGTTGGTCCTCGCATCGAGCGGATCCGGGCCGAGCGGCGGATCAGCATCCTGGACGCGCACGAGATCGATTTCGAACCCGACCGGGACCTGACGCTGCACCGCCGCCGGTCGCTGCCGTACCACCCGAACGGGATGACCTTCGCGGCGTACGACGGGGCCGGTGTCGAGGTGCGTAGCCGCACCTACTACTCCGTCGGCGGCGGGTTCGTGGTGGACGAGGCCGCGGCGGGCGCGGACCGGATCAAGCCGGACAGCACGGTGGTGCGGTACCCGTTCCTGACCGGGGCGCAACTTCTCGACGTCACCACCCGCACGGGTTTGTCGATCAGCGAGGTGATGCTGGCCAACGAGCGTTCCTGGCGCAGCGAGGCGGATATCCGGGCCGGCCTGCTGGAGATCTGGCGGGTGATGCGGGAGTGCGTGCAGCGCGGCTGCGAGCGCGACGGCGTACTCCCTGGGGGGTTGAAGGTCCGGCGGCGCGCGGCGGAGCTGCGGCGCGGCCTGGAGGCGGACGCCGGGACGCCCGACCCGCTGCACGCCATGGACTGGGTGACGCTGTTCGCGCTCGCGGTCAACGAGGAGAACGCCGCAGGTGGCCGGGTGGTCACCGCGCCGACCAATGGTGCGGCCGGGATCATCCCGGCGGTGCTGCACTACTACACCCGGTTCGTGCCGGGGGCGTCCGAGGACGGGGTGGTGCGGTTCCTGTTGACGGCCGGCGCGATCGGCGTGCTGTTCAAGGAGAACGCCTCGATTTCCGGCGCGGAGGTCGGCTGTCAGGGTGAGGTCGGTTCGGCGTGCTCGATGGCGGCGGCGGGGTTGGCCGAGGTGCTCGGCGGCACCCCGGAGCAGGTGGAGAACGCGGCCGAGATCGGGATGGAGCACAACCTCGGGTTGACCTGTGACCCGGTGGGTGGCCTGGTGCAGATCCCCTGCATCGAGCGGAACGCGGTGGCTAGCATCAAGGCGATCACGGCCGCCCGGCTGGCGCTGCGCGGCGACGGTGTGCACAAGGTGTCGCTGGACAAGGTCATCAAGACCATGCGGGAGACGGGCGCCGACATGAAGGTCAAGTACAAGGAGACGGCGCGTGGCGGTCTGGCCGTCAACGTGATCGAGTGCTGAGCCCGGTCGATTCGGGGCATTCGTTCACCGACTGCTAACCTGGCGTCCGTTTTCAGGAGGCGGGAGGCTGCGGTGACCTCTGGCGTCGCGGCCCTGTGGTCGCACCGCAACTCGCTGCGCATCCTGGTCAGACGGGACCTGGCGGTCAAGTACCAGCAGTCGGTGCTGGGCTACTTCTGGTCGTTGATCGAGCCGCTCGGCATGGGCGCCATCTACTGGTTCGTGTTCGGCGTGCTCTACTCCCGCGACACCGGACGGCACCTCGGCGAGGCCGCCGAGTCGTACCCGTTGTTCCTGATCACCGGGATCTTCGCGTGGATGTGGACCAGTTCGGCGCTGAGTGAGGCGACCAACGCGCTGACCGGCCAGTCCCGGCTGATCATCACGATGAACGTGCCTCGTCAGGTCTTTCCGATCGGTCGGGTCACCGGCCGGTTCGCCGAGTACGCGGCCGGCCTGCCGATCCTGATCGCCATCGCGGTGATCTACGCGGTGCACGGTCGGATCCATCCCGGCTGGTCGTTGCTCTCCCTGCCGCTGGCGGTGCTGGTCCAGGCCGTCCTGTTGACCGGGCTCGCCCTGCTGCTGTCGGCGTGGAACGTGCTGATGCGCGACGTCGAGCGGTTGATGCGGCTGATCATCCGGGTGCTCTTCTACGCCACGCCGATCATCTATCCGCTCAGCCTGGTCCGGGAGTCCGGCCTGCCCGGCTGGCTGAAGGTGGTGTACGAGCTGAATCCACTCGTCGGGATCTTCCAGCTGCACCACGCGATCTGGTACCCGGACGAGTTCCCGGACGCCCGGCTGCTCGCCACCACCGTCGTCGGCAGCGTGCTGGTGCTGGCCGCCGGCTGGTGGTCGTTCCGCCGGTTGGAACCCGCCGTGCTCAAGGAACTCTGACCGTGGCCACGCCGATCATCGAGGCCGACGGGCTAGGCATCCGGTTCGTCCGGAACCGTCGCCGTCAACTGCGCCTGCGGGAGCTGTTCATCCACCGGGGTGCACGTGGTGCCCTGCCCGGCCAGTTCTGGCCGTTGCGGGACGTGTCGTTCACCATCGAGCCCGGCGAGACGGTCGGCGTGATCGGCCGCAACGGCACCGGCAAGAGCACCCTGCTGCGGCTGATCGCCGGGGTGCTCATCCCGGACGAGGGCAGCATCCGGGTGCACGGCGCGGTGGCGCCGCTGCTGGAGTTGTCCGCCGGTTTCTCCAACGACCTGACCGGGCGGGAGAACCTGCACCTGGTCGGTGGGCTGCACGGGCTGTCGACGAGCTACCTGAAGCGGCACTTCGACGAGATCGTCGAGTTCGCCGGTGAGCAGGTGGAGCGGGCCATCGACACGTCGGTGCGGCACTACTCGTCGGGCATGAAGGTGCGGCTCGGCTTCGCGATCATCTCGCACCTGCCGCACCCGATCCTGCTGATGGACGAGGTGACCGCGGTCGGAGACGCGGAGTTCCGCAAGAAGTGTTACGCGACGATTGATCGTCTGCTCGGGGAGGGGCGCACGCTGGTGTTGGTGTCACACAACGAAAAGGACCTGACCCGGTTCTGTCGTCGGGGGTTGTACCTCGACGCGGGCCGGTTGACGCTCGACGGCACCATTGCCGAGGCGCTCGACGCGTACCACGCCGCGGTCCAGCGGTGACGCTCGCGATCGTGCTCGCCGCCGGGTCCACGGCGGCGGGCCTGGCCACCGCGACCGGTGAGTCGCTGGCCGACCGCCTGGCCGCCCAGTTGCGTCAGGCCGGGGCGGACGACGTGCGCTTCGCGGCCACCCTCGACGAGGTGACCGCGCTGGTCGCCACCGCCACCGCCCCCGTGCTGGTCACCGGCACCGACCTGGTGGCGCACACCGCCGTACTGCGGCACCTGGCCACCAGCCCGGTGGGGCCCACGGTGGCGCTGGTGCTCGGCGACCCGCCGGTGCCCGGGCGGGCGGCCGTGCGGGAGGAACGCGGCCAGGTGGTCGACGCCGGTCCGCTGGACGCCCTCGACGGGGACGCCACCGGCGTGTTCGGTGGCGCGCTGCGGGTCGGCGTGGACGACCTGCCGACCCTGGCCGCCGCCGCCCGGGCCGCGGCGGGTGGCCCCGGGTCCGCCGTGGACCGGCTCTTCGCGGGTCTCGCGGCGCTCGGCACCCTGGTCTTCGCCCAGCGGGTACGCCTGCTCGTCGCCCGCCGGGTCGAGGACACGGCCGAGCTGACCGCTGCCGAGGCGGCGGTGACGGCGGTGGACGAGGACCGGGCCGAGCTGCGGCTGTCGGTGAAGGAGAGGGACGACTTCTTCTCCACCTACTTCGTCAGCACCTGGTCGCCGTACGTGGTCCGGTTGGCGGCCCGGCTCCGGCTCACCCCGACCGGGGTGACGGTGATCTCGGTACTGTTCGCGCTGGCCGCGGCGGTGCTGTTCGGGGTCGGTGGGCGGCCCGCGCTGGTCGGTGGCGCGGTGCTGCTCTACCTCGGTTTCGTGCTGGACTGCGTGGACGGCCAGTTGGCCCGCTACACCCGGCACTTCAGCGCCTGGGGTGGTTGGCTGGACACGATGGCGGACCGGGCGAAGGAGTACCTGGTCTACGCCGGGCTGGGCTTCGGCGTCAGCCACGCCGGGTTGGGCAACGGCTGGGCGCTGGCGATCGCCGCGATGACCTTGCAGACCGTCCGGCACATGACCGACACCTGGTACGGGGTGCTGCACGACGAGGCGGCCCGCCGGCCCCGGACGCCCACGGGTGCCAGCGGCGGGATCGGCGACCGGCTCAACGCGGCGTCGACCCGGGTGCAGGCGGACACCGGGTCGGTGTCGTACTGGCTGAAGCGGACCGTGGTCTTCCCGATCGGCGAGCGCTGGGCGCTGATCGCGCTGACCGTGGCGCTGTTCAACCCGCTGGTCAGCCTGATCGCGGTGCTCGTGTGGGGTGTGCTGGCGTTCGCGTACACCGGGGCTCTGCGCACCTTGCGGGCCCGCTGGATGTGGGTTCCGGTGCTGGACACGGTCGACACCACCCTGCACCGGGACGACGGCCCGTTGGCCCGGTGGCTGCCGGTGGTCCGCCCGATGGGGCCGCTCACCCTGGCGGTGATCGCCGCGCTCGGCCCGGCGGTGCTGCTGGTCGCGGCGCTGTGGGGCGGCTCGCCGGACGGGCTGCGCTGGGCGGTGCCGGTGGCGCTGCTGGTGCTGCTGGTCGGCGGCCTGGGTGCGGGAGCCGCCCACAACGGGCCACTGGACTGGCTGGTCCCCGCGGCGTTGCGGGCCGCCGAGTACCTGTTCGCCATCGCGGTCGGGGTGGTCGGCGGAGCGCCGGGTTGGCTGATCTTCGGGTACGTCTTCGTGCTCACCGTGCACCACTACGACCTGACCGCCCGGCTGGAGAAGCGGCAGGCGGCACCGCCGTTGCACGCGGCCACGCTGGGCTGGGAGGGGCGCTCGGCGCTGTTGGCCCTCACGGCGATTGTCGGCATGGCGGGTAGCGGGCTGGCTACACTCGGTGCGTACCTTCTCGTGGTTTTCGTGGTGAGCGTCGTCCTGGCCTGGTTCGTGCGACCGGCCCGTAGCGCGCGGGCGTCGGTCGCGCCGGTGGGCGCTGGAGGTGCCGCGCCGCGCTGACGGAGGGACGGCCGGATGACCCTGATCAGCTTCGTGGTGCCGGCCTTCCGCGTGCAGGGATACCTGCGTGAGTGCCTGGACTCCGTCCTCGGTCAGCCGGAGACCGACATCGAGGTGATCGCCGTCGACGACTGCTCGCCGGACGCCAGCGGCGACATCATCGACGAGTACGCGGCCCGCGACCAGCGGGTCCGCTCGGTTCGGCTGTCGGAGAACGTCGGCCTCGGTCCAGCCCGCAACATCGGGCTGGACCGGGCCGCCGGCGAGTACGTGTGGTTCCTCGACGGGGACGACTGGCTGACCCCGGAGTGCCTGACCGAGGTCGCCGAGCGGTTACGGGCGACCCGCCCGGACGTGCTGCTGGTCGACCATGTGCGCACCCACTGGAACGACACCGCCACCCGCAGCGCGATGGCCGAGGTGTTTCCGGAGTCGCCCGGCGCGGAGACCTTCCGGCTGCGGGACCGGCCGGAGGCGATGCACCTGCTGCACACCGCGTGGAACCGCCTGGTCCGCCGGGAGTTCCTGGTCGACCTGGGCCTGCGCTTCGTCCCGGGCTGGTACGAGGACGTCTCGTTCAGCTACCCGGTGCTGATGGCGGCGGAGCGGATCGGCGTACTCGATCGGGTCTGCGTCAACTACCGGCAACGCCGCGCCGGCGCGATCACCCGGACCCGGGGTGACCGCCACTTCGAGGTCTTCCCACAGTGGCATCGGGTCTTCCACCTGATGGACGAGCGGGGGCCGGCGACGGAGGCGCTGCGGCCGGCGGTCTTCGAGCGGATGATCTGGCACTACCTGACCGTGCTCGGCAACGGTCAGCGGATCGCCCCGGAGCTGCGGCCGGCGTTCTTCGCGCAGATCACCGCCGACTACGAGCGTTGGCTGCCGCCCGGTGGCTACCCCGTGCCGGACGGGGTGGAGGGGGTCAAGCACCGGCTCGTCGCCTCCGGCCGCTGGCGTACGTTCAGCGCGTTACGGGCCGCCAGTCGGGCGCGCGACGCCGCCCGCCGGCAGGCTCGCACCGCTCGGCGGCGGGTCGGCCCGGTCGCCCGCCGCGGTGCCCGGCTGACCCGTGACGGGTTGCTGCGCGAGTACTACCGGGCCGAGTTGCGGCGGCCGGTCGACCCGACGCTCGCGGTGTATGCCGCGTACTGGTTCCGGGGTTACTCCTGCAACCCGGCGGCGATCTACGAGGCTGCCCGGACGTTGGCGCCGGGGGTGCGCGGCGTGTGGATCGTGCGCCGGGACCGGGTGGACAGCGTGCCGGCCGGGGTGGAGTACGTGGTGGCCGGCACCCCGGCGTACTACCGGGTGCTGGCCCGCGCCCGGTGGCTGGTCAACAACGTCAACTTTCCGGACTTTGTCCGCAAGCGGCCGGAGCAGGTGCACCTGCAGACCCACCACGGCACCCCGGTCAAGGTGATGGGGCTGGACCAGCAGCGCTACCCGATCGGCGCGGGCCAGATGGACTTCGCCGGGCTGCTGCGCCGGGTGGACCGCTGGGACTACAGCGTGAGCGCGAACAGCTTCTCCACCCAGATGTGGGACCGGGCTTACCCGGCCACGTACACGACCCTGGAGGTGGGCTACCCGCGCAACGACCGCCTGGCCACGGCTGGCCCGGAGGAGGTGCGCCGACTGCGTGCGGAGTTCGGCATCGGCCCCGACGAGCAGGTCGTCCTGTACGCCCCGACGCACCGTGAACACCTACCCGGCTACCGGCCGCCGTTCGACCCGGACCGGTTCGTGCGGGCGCTTGGTGACTCCGGCCGGCTGCTGATGCGCAGCCACTACTTCCATGACCGGGACCGGCGTCCGGGCCGGCCGGTGGACTGGGAACGGGTCCGCGACGTCAGCGGCTACCAGCGGGTGGAGGACCTCTACCTGGTCGCCGACGTGTTGATCACCGACTATTCGTCGGCGATGTTCGACTACGCGGTACTCGACCGGCCGATCGTGCTGTACGCCCCGGACTGGGAGGCGTACCGGTTGGCTCGGGGTGTCTACTTCGACGTGACGGCCGAGCCGCCCGGCGCGGTGGCCACCACCTTCGCCGATCTGGTCGACCTGTTCCGCACCGACCAGGTGCGCTCGGACACCGCCGCCAAGGCCCGTGCGCATTTTCGACGCCGGTTCTGCACATTGGACGACGGGCACGCGGCGGAACGGGTGGTGCGCCACGTTTTCCTGGGGGAGCCGAGTGTGCGCTCTTCGCGCTGCTGATCGTATGTGTCGTGTAATGGCAGCGTCATCCGCCAAACATGAGACGTTTACCCGATGTGCGAAACGCATGATCCTGGTCACAGTCTTCTGGGTCGGCAGAGACGAGCTGGGGGGGACGACGGTGAGCACCGTCACGCTCAAGGATGTCAGCAAGGTCTTCAGGGACGGCACACTGGCCGTCGACAGCATCAATCTCGATGTGAACGACGGCGAGTTCATGGTGCTCCTCGGGCCGTCCGGCTGTGGCAAGTCGACAGTGCTGCGGATGATCGCCGGTTTGGAGGACCCGACTCAGGGCGCGGTCATGCTCGACGGGGAGTTGGCGAACGACCTTCCCCCACGGGATCGCAAGATCGCCATGGTCTTCCAGGACTTCGCGCTCTACCCGCACATGACCGTCGGCGACAATATCGCCTTTCCATTGCGGTTGGCCGGGATCGAGCCGGAACCGAGGGGCGAGCGGGTCAGCGACGTGGCGAGTGCCCTGGGCATCGGTGACGTGCTGTCCCGCAAGCCGGGTCAGCTCTCCGGCGGCCAGCGGCAGCGGGTGGCGATGGGCCGCGCCATCGTCCGGCGGCCCGGCCTGTTCCTGATGGACGAGCCGCTCTCCAACCTGGACAGCGGCCTCCGCGCGGAGCTGCGCGCGGAGATCTCGGGCCTGACCCGGGAGTTGGGCGTCACCACCGTCTACGTCACCCACGACCAGGCCGAGGCGCTCACCATGGCCGACCGGGTGGCCATCATGCGCCGCGGCGTCCTCCAGGACGTGGGCACACCCACCCAGGTGTACGGCCGGCCGGCGACGCTCTACGTGGCCGCCTTCCTGGGTAGCCCGCGGATGAACCTGCTGGAGGCGTCGGTCTACGTCCACCTCGACCGGTACGTGACGCTGAACCTCGGTGACCAGTCGCTCTACCTGCCCTGGAACGACATTCGCAGTCGGGCGGTGGCGCACTACCACGGTGAGCGGATCGTGGTCGGGATGCGGGCCGAGGCGCTCACCCCGGTCTCTCCGGACAGCCCTGGGGACGTGCTGCGGGGGCGGATCCGCTACCTGGAGCACCACGGGCACGAGTCGTTGGCGTTCCTCGACATCGGTGCGACCGCGATCATGGTCGACGAGATGGGTGCCCCGCTCGACCCGCCGCCGGTCGGCCAGCGCGGCCTGCGTCGGTTCGGCTCGGTGATGCAGCGGCTCACCGGCAAGCCGGTGGAGCCGCAGGCACCTCCGGTTGGCGGCACCCAGACCAGCGTGCTCCCCGACCCGGGCCGGCACCACCGGCGCCCGGCGGAGTTGGCGGTGCGGCTGGCACCGTACCCGGCGGTCAGCGCCGGTCACCCGCTCGCCGTCTCGGTCCGGATGGACGCGCTGCACTTCTTCGACGAGCGCGGGGCCCGGATCGACGTGGGTTGGCGCTGACGACTCGCCGTAGCGGGGTGGCGGGCCGGCCACCCGGTGTCCTACCGTCTGCGCACCCAGTCCACTGTGAAAGACCACCGAGAGGGGTGCATCCGTGTCGGGTGACCGTCCCAGTCCGCTCGTCATCGAGCGGATCCTGCGAGATCGCGCGGGCATCTGGCAGCAGATCGTGGCCGAGGGTGACCTCAACGCGCTGACCGGGCGGATGCTGGCCAGTTCCGCCGTCGCGCTGGCCTGCTACGGCGCGGTGCTGGGCGCCTTCCACAGCCCGCTGATGGCGCTGACCTCGGCGCTGAAGCTGCCACTGCTGTTCCTGGTCACGCTGGCCATCTGCCTGCCCACGCTCTACCTGTTCAACCTGGTCTTCGGCGCCCGGCTGTCGGTGCGTCAGTCGTTGGCGCTGGTGATGGTGGCGATCACAGTCACCTCGATGCTCGCGGTGGCGTTCGCGCCGATCAGCCTCTTCTTCCTGATCACCGCGCCTGACTACGGGTTCTTCAAGCTGCTCAACGTGGCGATCCTGACCCTGTCGGCGCTGGTCGGGCTGCGCTTCCTGACCGGCGGGATGCAGGTGCTCAACGACCACGGCCTGCTCGCGCCGGAGCCCGCCAGGACCCAGGCCGACGTGCACGCCCCGGCACCTGTCAACGTCCAGGCCCCGGCTCAGGCCGTGCCCGCCGCCGTATCGGCCGACCCGGCTGCCGCGCCGGGCGGTGGTCAGGCCGCCGAACCGGTGGCCGTGCCGGCCGGAGCCGCGGTGGCCGGGTCGACCTCGAACGGTGCCGCGACCACCCCGCCGGTTCCGGCGCACGTTCCGGCGCAGTGGAGCGGCCAGCCGACCGCTGCGGTCCCGCCCGGCACGGTGCCTCCCGGCTACGGCCCGGGGCAACGCCCGTGGGATCGGCCGCCCGTGCGGCGCGGGGAGCCGACGCAGCGCCCGGCCAGCATGACCCTGCTCTACATCTGGATTCTGCTCTTCGGCTTCGTCGGCACCCAGTTGGCGTGGACGCTGCGCCCGTTCTTCGGTGACCCGGGGCAGGACTTCTCCTTCTTCCGCAGCATCGACGGCAACTTCTACGCGGAGATCCTGCGCACGATCGCCAACCTCTGACGTCGGTCATGCTGTCGTGGCGGGCCTACTGCTGGGTGCGGCCGGCGTCTTGATCTTCAAGCGGCGGTTGACGAACCGTTGAGCCGGTCGCTCCCAGAGGAAGTGGCACGCGGCCGCGACGGCAACGATGAAGACCACGAGCAGGGTCATCTTGGTGAAGTAGGCCATGAAGCTGTCGTCCATCCAGGACGTGGCCCCGAACATCTGCATCAGTGGTCGATGCACCAGGTAGAAGGCGAAGGAGACCTCGCCGAGGAAGACGACGACCCGGGTGGCGAGAAAGCGGCCGAGCGCGGCCTGCGGATACTGCCCCAGGCCGAAGAAGAGCAGGGCCGCCGGGAGCATCCACATCGCGTCGTAACTGGCGTAGTACTGCGTCCGCTCCGGCCACGCCATCAGCAGCAGGGTCGCCACGAGGGGAAGCCACGTGAGCAGCGGCATCAACACCCGGTCCCGGGTGGCCGATGCCGGCCACGACAGCCTGGCCTGGCGGAGGAGCAGCGCCGTCACCATCCCGAGGGTGAAGTCCCCCAGGCGGGTTGCCGGCGTTCGATAGAGCCAGCGGTGCGCACTGAACGGATTGGTGCCGGGCAGCCCGTAGCGGAAGTGCTGGAACAGCGCTGCGAGGACGAACGCCGCGACTATCGTCGCCGCCGCCACGGCAAGAAGGGCCCTGGCGTTGGTGGCGATCGGGCGCAGCGCCAGCACCAGTAGCGGAAAGCAGGCGTAGAGGAAGAACTCGACGCCGATCGACCAGCCTGGCGCGTTGATTCCGTAGGCGACAACGAGCGACGGATGCCAGGACTGCAGTGCGAGAACCTGGATGAGGAATCGGCTCACATTGGAATGGTGGTCCACGGCCAGCCATACGACGACGAGCACCAGCAGGTAGAGGGGATAGACCCGGGCCAGTCGGCCGACCAGATAGTTCCACGTGCCGCGCGGGGTGGGCCGTGCGGCGCCGTCGAAGTAGTTCAACGCGATGACGAACCCCGACAGGAGGAAGAAGAAGGTGACGCCGTTGCTGCCGGCCCCCATGATCCGTCTGACCGGCTCCGGCAGCGACTCGTGCGGTGCCGAGTGATGGAAGAAGACAGCGAGAGCGGCGAACCAGCGCAATCCAGTCAAGGCGGGAATGCTTATCTTCTGGGTGGGGGATGCGGTCGGCGTCGTCATTGGTTCCTCCAGTTCGGCGTCAGGTTATAGCAACCCGCGTTGTTGCAGTCGCCCGCGCTGATCTGGGATATTGCCGCTGCTGCTCCGCATGGATGCCAGGTGTTCGCCGAATGTTCATGGGGGCATTCCTCCCTCGTTCAGCAATTTCCATTGCCGCCGAAACGTCTAGCGCAAATGAATGATCCGGTGGCGGATGGCGATTGTTGGAGGGGTGAACACCGCGCGACGCCGGAGTTCTGCTCGAGCGGCCTTGCCTCGTAACTTACCGACAAGTAACGTCAGGCCGTGACCATCGACTCCCGCCAGGTGGCGGCCGGCATGCTGGAAGCGGTGCCCTTCGCCCGTACGCTCGGCCTCGAGTTCGTCGAGGTGGCACCCGAAGCGGAGGGTGGGGTACGAGCAGTCGTCCGGCTGCCCGACTCGCCCGCCACCCACAACCACATCGGCGGCCCTCACGCCGGCGCCATGTTCACCCTCGGTGAGACGGCCTCCGGCGCGGTCGTCATGGCCGCGTTCGGGCAGTTGCTCGACCGGGCCGTGCCGCTCGCCGTCCGGGCTGACATCGCCTACCGGAAGCTCGCCATGGGCCCGGTGCTGGCCACCGCGCGCCTCGGCCGGCCGGCACTCGAGGTGATCGAGGAGCTGGAGTCCGGCCGGCGGCCGGAGTTCCCCGTGCAGGTGGAGATCGCAACCGAGGACGGCAAGCCGACGTCGGCGATGACCGTGATCTGGACGTTGCGGCCGAACTGAACCGGACCGGGCCGGGCGAAACGGGTTTACGGGCCCAGCCGGGTGGATAGATTCGTACCGTGCTGGGCCTACCTGCTCACGTGACCGCCTGTCTCTTCGATCTGGACGGTGTGCTGACGCAGACCGCCCGTGTGCACAACGCCGCCTGGAAGCAGACGTTCGACGAGTTCCTCCAACAGCGGGCCATCCGCTCCGGTGAACCGTTCCAGCCGTTCGACCCGGGCCCGGACTACAACCGCTATGTCGACGGACGACCCCGCGCCGACGGCGTCCGGTCGTTCCTCGCCTCCCGCGCGATCGTGCTGCCCGAGGGCAGCCCGGACGACCCGCCGGACGCCGACACCGTCAACGGCGTGGGCAACCGCAAGAACGTCCTGTTGTTGCAGCGCCTGCGCACCTCCGGGGTCGAGGTCTACCCGGGCTCGGTGCAGTACCTGAAGGCCGCGACCGAAGCCGGGCTGCGCCGGGCCGTGGTGACCGCGAGCGCCAACGGTGCCGAGGTGGTCGCCGCCGCCGGGCTGGAACCGCTGCTGGAGGCCCGGGTCGACGGGCTGGTCGCCCGCGCCCAGGCGCTGCGCGGCAAACCGCACCCCGACACCTTCCTCGCCGGGGCCAGGCTGCTCGGCGTCGACCCGAGGCAGGCGGCCGTCTTCGAGGACGCGCTCTCCGGGGTGGCCGCCGGCCGCGCTGGTGGCTTCGGCTACGTGGTCGGCGTCGACCGGGTGGGGCAGGCCGACGAGTTGCTCGCGCACGGCGCCGACATCGTGGTGACGGACCTGGCCGACCTGCTCACCGTCGCCGACCCTTCGCCGCCGGCCCGCACCGCCGCCCACCGGTCGACCGGCGAACGGGGTCCCGCGTGATCCGGGAGCGGGCCTACCCGGTCGAGCCGTGGCACGTGCGGGAGACCCGGCTGGACATGGACGTGCTGGCCCAGTCCGAGTCGGTCTTCGCCCTCTCCAACGGGCACGTCGGCCTGCGCGGCAACCTCGACGAGGGTGAGCCGCACGGCCTGCCCGGCACCTACCTCAACTCGTTCTACGAGCTGCGTCCGCTGCCGTACGCGGAGGCGGGCTACGGCTTCCCCGAGTCCGGGCAGACGATCGTCAACGTCACCAACGGCAAACTGCTCCGGCTGCTCGTCGACGACGAGCCGCTGGACGTGCGCTACGGGGAGCTGCTGTCCCACGAGCGGATCCTCGACCTGCGGGCCGGCACCCTGCACCGGGAGCTGCACTGGCGCTCGCCGGCCGATCGGGAGGTCAAGGTCCGCAGCACCCGACTGGTCTCGTTCACCCAGCGGTCGGTCGCCGCCATCAGCTACGAGGTGGAGGCCGTCGACGGCCCACTGCGGCTGATCGTGCAGTCCGAGTTGGTGGCCAACGAGTCGCTGCCCGCGCAGAGCAAGGACCCCCGGGTGGCGGCGGTGCTGGAGTCGCCCCTGCTGGCGGAGGAGGAGCTGACCACTCCGGACGGCGGGCAGCTGATCCACCGCACCAAGGTCTCCGGGCTGCGGGTCGCCGCCGCGATGGAGCACGAGGTGCACGGCCCGGACCACACCACCATCGAGTCCGAGGGATACCAGGACTGGGTACGCACGACGATCGCCTGCGTGCTCAAACCCGGTGAGAAGCTGCGGGTGATCAAGTACCTGACGTACAGCTGGTCGAGTCGACGGTCGCTGCCGGCGCTGCGCGACCAGGTCGGTGCGGCGCTGGCCGGCGCCCGGCTGGACGGGTGGGACGGCCTCCACCGGGAGCAGCGCAACTACCTCGACGAGTTCTGGGACGCGTCCGACGTGCTGGTCGAGGGCGACCCGGAGGTGCAGCAGGCGGTCCGGTTCGGCCTCTTCCACGTGCTCCAGGCCGGAGCGCGGGCCGAGCAGCGACCGATCTCGGCGAAGGGGTTGACCGGCCCCGGTTACGACGGGCACGCGTTCTGGGACACCGAGATGTTCGTCCTGCCGGTGCTCACCTACACCCAGCCGAGCGCGGTGCGCAGCGCGTTGCAGTGGCGGCACAGCACCTTGGATTCGGCGAGGGAGCGTGCCGAGACGCTCAACCTCAGGGGCGCGGCCTTTCCCTGGCGGACCATCGAGGGGCCGGAATCGTCCGGATACTGGCCGGCCGGCACCGCGGCCTTCCACATCGCCGCCGACATCGCCGACGCCATGCGCCGCTACGTGATGGTCACCGGAGACACCCGGCTGGAACGGGAGATCGGCCTGGAGTTGCTGGTGGAGACCGCCCGACTGTGGCGCTCGATCGGACACCACGACCGGCACGGGCAGTTCCACATCGACGGCGTCACCGGCCCGGACGAGTACACCGCCGTGAAGAACGACAACGTCTACACCAACCTGATGGCGCAGCGGAACCTGCTCGCCGCCGCCGACGTGGTGATGCGTTACCGGGACGAGGCGTTCCACCTCGGGGTCACCGACGAGGAGGCCGCGAGCTGGCGGGACGCCGCCACCTCCATGCACGTCCCGTACGACGAGGAGCTCGACGTCCACCAGCAGGTGGAGGGCTTCACCCGGCTTCAGGAATGGGACTTCACGCACACGCCAGCGGAGAAGTACCCGTTGCTGCTGCACTACCCGTACTTCGAGCTGTACCGCAAGCAGGTGGTGAAGCAGGCCGACCTGGTGCTCGCGATGCACTGGCGGGGGGACGCGTTCACCCCCGAGCAGAAGCTGCGCAACTTCCTCTACTACGAGCGCCGTACCGTCCGCGACTCGTCGTTGTCGGCCTGCACCCAGGCGGTGCTCGCGGCCGAGGTGGGCCACCCGGAGTTGGCGCACACCTACCTGCGCGAGGCCGCGCTGATGGACCTGCACGACCTCAACGAGAACACCCGCGACGGCGTACACATGGCGTCGTTGGCCGGCGCGTGGCTTGCCCTGGTCGGTGGGTTCGGCGGCCTGCGCGACCACGACGGTGAGCTGTCCTTCGCGCCCCGACTCTCCAGCCGCCTCAACCGGTTGGAGTTCTCCCTGCAGTGGCGAGGGCTGGCGCTGCGGGTGGATGTCCGCCCGCACCAGACGACATACTCGCTGCGCCACGGCGGCCCGGACGACGTGGTGGAGCTGCGCCACCACGGTCAGCTGCTGCGGGTGACCTGTGACGAGCCGGTGACGGTGCCGGTGCCACCGGCTGAGTCGTCCGGCCCGTCGCCCGAGCAGCCACCGGGTCGGTCTCCGCTGCTGCGGCTGCCCGAGCGCGAACAGTGACGGTCGGGGCGAAACGCCCCGACCGCCTCGCACCGGTGTCAGACC
Organism: Micromonospora sp. B9E7; assembly: GCF_039871815.1. NCBI lineage: Bacteria > Bacillati > Actinomycetota > Actinomycetes > Micromonosporales > Micromonosporaceae > Micromonospora > Micromonospora sp. B9E7. The sequence goes on along the minus strand of NZ_JBDPLX010000013.1, from coordinate 85,444 downwards.
GGGTCACCCGTCGACCGGCGTCAGACCGGCTCGCCGGTTGACGGGCGCCCGATCGCGTCCCGGGGCGCCGCCGCCTTGGGATCGTCGGGCAGCCGCGCCGAAGCGGCCTGGTCCCCGAAGTCCTGGTTGCGCTCGACGTCCTGTTCACGCCGGGCCCGTTCGGTCTTCTGCTGCTGCTCGGAGATCTGCTGCTTGGCCATGACGATCCTCGCGATCCGTCGGGGCGCGGTTGCGCCGACACGGTCTGCGGTCGCTCGTCGCGTACCCGACGCCCCATCGGGCAAACGCCGCGGCCGGCGGCGTGCGTGCGGGGCGACCGGCGGGGTACCCGGGCCGTAGGCGATCACGCGGAGGTGGGGCATGGACGAGCAGGGCAGCGCGGTAACCATTGCGGTCGGGGACGCTCACCTGCCCGCTGACCTGACGTTGCCGGCCCAGCCGGTAGGTGTCGTCCTCTTCGCGCACGGCAGCGGCAGCTCCCGGCACAGCCCCCGCAACGTGGCGGTGGCCCGTGCGCTGAATGGTCGAGGGCTCGGCACGGTGCTGGTGGACCTGCTCACCCCGGCCGAGGACGAGGTGGACGCGCGCACCGCCGAACTCCGGTTCGACATCGGGCTGCTGGCCAGTCGGCTGGCCGGGATCGTCGACTGGTTGGCGGTGGAACGGCCCGCCGGTGACGTGTCGATCGGTCTGTTCGGGGCCAGCACGGGCGCGGCCGCCGCACTTGTCGCGGCATCGTCCCGCGCGGACCGGGTGGGTGCGGTGGTCAGTCGGGGCGGTCGACCGGACCTGGCCGGGAGCGCGCTGGCCCAGGTGCGCACCCCGACGTTGCTGCTGGTCGGTGGCCTGGACGAGGAGGTGATCACGCTCAACGAGCGGGCGTTGGCCGAGTTGGGGGAGGTCGGCGAGCTTCGGGTGATCCCGGGCGCCACCCACCTCTTCGAGGAACCCGGGACTCTTGAGCAGGTCGCCGACCAGGCAGGCGGCTGGTTCACCACCCACCTCAACCGATGATCACTCCGCCGGCACGAGGGCCGAGGCCGACCGTCGCTGCTGGACGGTGTCGATGACGCGCCAGAGGACGGCGGTGATCGGGACGCTGACGAAGGCACCCGCGATCCCCGCGATCAGCGTGCCGGCGGTGACCGCCACCAGGATCACCGCCGGGTGCAGTCGTACCTGCCTCTTCATGATCAATGGCTCCAGCAGGTTGCCCTCGATCTGCTGCACCGCGATCACCGCAGCGAGCGTGAGCAGTGCGGTGGTGGGGCCGTTCGCGGCCAGTGCCACGAGCACCGCCACCGCGCCGGCCACCGTCGCCCCGATGATCGGCACGAACCCGCCGAGGAAGGTGATCAGCGCCAGCGGCAGGGCGAGCGGCACCCGCAGCACCACCAGAGCCAGGCCGATGCCGATCGCGTCGATCGCGGCGATCACCATGGTGCCCCGGCTGTACGCGCCCAACGTCTGCCAACCGGCCCGGCCGGCCTCGGCCAGCACCGGCTGGTTCGCGCCGGACACCCGCGACAGCACCCAGTGCCACATCGACCGGCCGTCCTTGAGCAGGAAGAAGAGCAGCACCAGGGCGAGCAGCGCGGAACCGAACACCTCGGTGGCCGTCCGGGCGCCCGCCACCGGGTCCGGTGAGCTCCCGCTCAACCCTTCCCGGGCCTGGTCGACCAGCTGGTCCAGCTGTGCTTCGCTGACCGGCAGCGTGGACGTCACGAAGTCCCGACTGCGCTCGACCCCCTGCGTCAACTCCTGGCTGAGCTGGTCGAACTGGCTCGCGGTCAGGTTCCACACCAGTGCACCGACACCGACCAGGATGCCGAGCAGCAACAGCACGGTGCACAGCGCGGCCAGCGCCGCCGGCAGACGCAGCCGACGCAGCAGGAGCTGCACCGGGTCGAGCAGCGCGGTGAGGAATACGGTGGCGGCCAGCGCGATGGCCAGCGGTGCCAGCAGGACGGCGATCTTGCCCAGCAGGTAGAGCCCGGCGACGATCACCACCAGGCACGCGCTCCACAACACCGCGGTCCGGACCAGCCAGGGCAGCGCCGCCCAACTCTGCCGCGGGCCGGGGGCGCCGGTAGTTGTTCCGGGTTCCTCTGCCGCCATGTCGGTCCTCCTCGATCTCGGCGAGGTCGGTACCCAGCCGGTCGTGCGCCGACACCCGTTTCGCTTCGACTCCCCGTTCGCGGCTGCCCGCGCGGATCGTACGCCGGTTCCCGACCCCCGGTGTGGGTGTTCGCGGACCTCGTCCAGGACGACGGTGTTTGCGCTGCCGGCGCGAGGGAACGCAATTCGCACGGCCGGACTGAAGGGTTCGCAGAGCCGGACTGGAGGGGGAGTGCCGTGGGTGACTTCGTGGACAGGGCCAAGGACTTCGCGAACAAGCATGACGAGCAGGTCGACCAGGGCATGGAGAAGGCCGGCGACATGGCCGACAAGCGCACTGGCGGCAAGTACACCGACAAGATCGACAAGGGCGTCGACCAGGTGCAGGCGCGTACCGGCGGGGGCGGCCAGGCGCGTTGACCCACCGGAAGGTCCTGGGCCGCCGCGCCGTCGGCGGCCTGGGGCGATCTGGTCGGGAATCGGCGACGCCTCAGCGCTGCTGCCGATCGCGCAGCTCGTCCGTCGAGGTGGGCCGCCCACTCAAGGCGTCGCGCAGCCGGTCGACCAGCCCGATGCCGGGAGCGAGCAGCTTGTTCGCCGGCGGGTGGTCGGGTATGCCCGGGTGTGGCCGAGTCGGCCCGATCCCCTTGACCGCCGTCACCTTGGCGGCGACGTCGACCAGTTCCTCCCGGGCCGTCGCCGCGCGCAGCCGGGGAAACAGTTCGTTCTCCTCGTCCCGCACGTGGTCCCGGACCGTTCTCGTCAGGTGGGCGAGCAAGCCGTCGAAGCGGGGATCGGCCGGGTCGACAGCCTCCAACTCCTTCATGGTCTGCTCGGCCTCGGCGTGCTCCGCGATCTCGCGGTCGGCGATCTCGTCGCCGTCGGGCAGTGCCTTACGCGCGATCGGATAGACGTACGTCTCCTCGGCGACCGAATGGCGGACGAGCTCGGCGATCACCACGTCAACGAGGTGGCGTCGGTGTTCGAGGGCGCCCGGTCGGGTCTCCAACTCGACGAACAGTGCCTCGACCTCACGGTGGTCGGTGACCAGGAGGTCGACGACATCATGGTCGTCGGTGGTCTGCGGGTTGGTCATCTCACGGCCCCTTACCGGTTGCGGATCGGTGGGAGGTGTGAGGCCCTGGTACCCCCACGGGGCTGCACAAACCTACGGACGACGATGGGTTCGAGGATGCCGCTGGTGCCCCGGGGAGAGCTGGTGCCCGGACCGGCACGATTGCCCCGCCCCCGCCGGGGTAACCGCCGCCATGGCCGACGACCGCTCACCCGCCGACCGCGATCGGTCGCGCCTCGACGAGGCTGCCGAGCGGAGCGGCCAGGCAGTCGAACGGGTGCGGCACCGGAGCGGTGAGGCGGGGCGGATCCGTGCCCGGCAATGGGAGGTCACCCTGGTGATCTCCATTCAGGCCGGGCTGGCCGCGGCGATCGCCGCCCTGCTCGCCAAGAACCTGCTCGGCCCCGGATCGCACGTCTTCGCCCCGGCCGCCGCCGTCGGAACGATCGCCACCGCCATCGGGCAGCGGGCCCGACGCACCTTCGAGCTGCTGGGCGGCGTGTCGCTGGGCATCGTCATCGGGGACACCCTGCGTTACCTGCTCGGCTCGGGTCCGTGGCAGACCGGCGTGGTCGTCGCGCTGGCCATCGCCGCGGCACTGCTGGTGGCCGGCAAGGGTGGCGCGCTGGTCGGTCAGGCCGGCGGTACCGCCGTGCTGATCGCCACGCTTGCCCCGATGGACCGTGGTCTGGAGGTGCCCCGGATCTTCGACGCGCTCGTCGGTGGAGTCGTCGGTCTGGTGGTGGTCGCGCTGCTGCTGCCGATCAACCCGATGCGGGTGCTCGACCGAGCCGCGGCACCGATCTTCGAAGTCCTCTGCGAGCAACTCGCCGAGCTGGCGGAGGCCCTACGGGCGCGCGACGGGGACCGGACGATGCGCGTCCTGGAGCGGCTCCGGGACACCGAGAGCGACCTGGGCCGGCTGCACGACGCGCTCAGCGGCGCGGAGGAGGTGGTGACCATCGCTCCGGCCCGCTGGCACCGCCGCGAGCAGTTCCACAGGTACGCCCGCAGCGCGGACCACCTGGAGCGTCTGCTGCTCGACAGTCGAGCCCTGGCCCGCTGGTCGACGACCGCACTGCAGTACGGCGAGCCGATCCCGTCGGAGCTGCCGGATGCGATCGGCCGGCTCGGTCGGGCGGTCGCGGAGATGCGTACGGAGTGCAGGGTCGGCGACGACCCCCAGGCCACCCGCCGGCTGATCGAGGAGTGCGCCGAGTTGGCGGGTCGTGCCGCCGCCGGCGGGGTCAGGTCGTTCGGCGAGTCGCTCGTCACCGGACTGCGTACCGCAGCCAGCGACCTGCTCCGGGCCTGCGGGTGTGAGCCCGACGACGCCAACCGGATCGTGCGTCGGGCCGCAGGCGCCGGTGAGAAGGAGGTCCATCCTCCGGCCCGGCGAACGATGCGCCGGATCCGGCCCGCCCGGGCCACCCGAGCTCGCCGCCGCGCGCACCTTGCCTCCCGCGCACGCAACGAGAGCCGGGCCGGCCTCCCCCCGAGGGAGAGACCGGTCCGGTGACACTCGTCCAGGTCAGGAGGAGTAGCCGCGCTCGGCGATCCAGTTGGCCACCTTCGGCAGGCTCACCCAGTACTCGCCCAGCGCCGGGTCGGCCGGGTCGGCGACCCGGATACTGTCGCCACCGTCCCGGTAGCCGACGAGAGTCAGGTAGTGGCCGCCCTCGTACGAGTGCGGGTTGCCGTCGGTGTCGACGGTCGTGCCCTTGATGTTGGCCACCACCGGGCGGCCGGCGTCCACCGCCGCCAGTACGTCCCGGCGCAACTGCTCGACCTGGTCGGGGCGGGCGACGGAGTCACGGATCTCGGTGGTCCGGTACTTGCCGCCGGTCAGCTCGTTCAGCACCCGGGTGGTGTCCAGGGCCGAGGGGGTGCCCGCCTCGGTGGTGCCGAGCAGCTTGGCCACCTCGTCCTGGGAGAGCGCCTTGCCCTGGGCGGACAACGCGATCCGGGTCGCGGCCGGGCCGCAGTAGTAGAAGTTGGGCTGGGCCTGGTAGTCGATCCCGAGGACCCGCTCGGCGGAACGCTGGGTCTGGCTCGTCGACGTCGACGACGTCTGTGCCGGAGTGGCCGGGGCGGCCTGGGCGGCTACCGCCGGGCCGAGGACGCAGCCGCCGGCGACCAGCAGGCCGGCAACGGACAAACCGCTCTTGTGGACGATCGGATTCATGGTCGAGTCTCCGTTCGGGGGGTTGACGTCTCCGCGCAGCGGAGGACGCAGCACCGGGAATGGCGCTCGGCTCAACACAGGGGTGGCCACCAGCGGGCCGTTCGGCCGTTGGCGCACCGGGGACGTAACCGCCCTGCTCCGGCGGGCATTCCGCCGACGGCGTGGTGCGGACGTCGCGATGAGGTGTAACGGCTGGAGGCTGGGGGGGATTCCACCGGCCCTCGGTGGTTCAGAGGCTCCCCAGCAATCCGGTCACGGTGATCTCGATGACCACCCGCTCCGGATTCGGACGGGGGGTCCGATACCGCTCGGCATAGCGGCGCTCCGCCTCTGCCACGGAGGCTCGGTCCGACCGCAGCACCGCGCGCCCCTCGATGGTCAGCCAACGGCGGCCATCCACGTGGCAGACGGCCACCGCCGCGCCCGTCGGCCCCGCAGCCGCCACCTGGCGGGCCTTGCTGGACGCGCCGGAGGTGATGACCCGGGCCAGCCCGGCCGCCGGGTCGAGCGTCACGCCTACCGGTACGACGTGCGGGGTGCCGTCGGCCCGCAGAGTGGTGAGCGTGGCGAGGTGACGTTCCGCGCAGAACGCGACAACCCGCTCGTCGTGCACGTCCAGCCGATGACCGCCCGCCATGCCCGCCCCCTGTCCACCGCACCGAACCCGATCATGGCACGCGACGTGCGCGGTCCCGATCCGGCAGGGCATCCGGCTGACCGGGCAGGTGTCGACCGGCCGCCCGACGTCGATGCACCAGCCGGGTGAGGTAGATCAGTGCCGCGGCCAGGACACCCATGTCGTCCAGGTAGATCGGGTCCGGGAGCACGTCGACCGGGAAGATCGTGTAGATCAGCGCCCCGTAGAAGGCGACCTTGCCGCCGGTGCCGAGCCCGGTCAACATCCGTCGCGTACGCACCACCCGCACCGCCAGCACCACGGCACCGACCAGTGTGGCGATCGCCAGGACGCCGACGATCACCACGAGGACCCACGCCTGTCGGGACATGCCGTCACGCTAACCCACCGGACGGCAGGTGGCTCAGAACGCGGGCACCGTCGCACGACCGCGCGCCGCCACCTTGTTCTCCCGGGTCTGCTCGACGTTCTCCCGGGTCTGCTCGGCCGCCGACCGGGCAACCTCGCTGAGCGGCAACACCGACGACGAATCCGCGACCCGTCGCCCGGTGGCGGCGTGCGCCTCCTCGCGGAGGCTGCGGGCCGCCGCCATGGCCAACTCGGCCGCCCGCCAGGCAATCTGCTCCTGCTCGCGGGCGGCGGCGTGCTTGGCCGCCAGGTTGTCGCGGATCGCCCGTTGCAGCACCAACTCCTGCTCGACCGGGTGCAGCCGTGGATCCCAGCCGTCGCGGTGCGCGAACACCTCGCTGAGCTGTTCCACCGACAACTCCCGCCGCCAGTACGCATTCAGCGCGGCGCGGTGCAGGTAGCGCTCGCGGTCCACGTACTCGGCTGGAGTCCGGGCGGTCTGCGGCAGCGGCATGGCAGCGGCGGCGGCGAGCCGTCGTACGGCCGCCTCGGCTGCCTCGTACGTCTGCCAGGCCGCCTCGACGGCCTCCTGCGCGGTCACCCACTCCGCCCGGCGGCGCTGGGCGGAGCTGGTCGCCCGCTCCGCGGCCACCGCGATCTCCTGCGCGTAGCGGCTCTGCTCGCGTTCCTCCTGCACCTGTTCGAGTTGACTCGGCATGGCGGCGCGGCGGATCCGGGCACCCGGGTCGATGCGGAGTCGGCCGGGCCGTAGCAGGAGCGCGGAGAAGGCGACGCCGACCACCCCGAGCAGGCTCAGCCAGATGACGGCGGCTCGGGAGAGGTCGGGCAGGGCGGCGGAGAGGATGGTCTGCATGATCAGCACCTCGCGGTCGAAGGCGGGTATCGACGGGTGGCAGGAGGAGCCCGACAGGGCCGGTCGGCCAGGTGGTGGGGTCGTCCCGTCGGCGGAGACTCAGCCGCCGTGACGGACGACCCGGGACCGGGCCCCGGGAATCGCCGGAACTGGATCAGCGGGCGGGCGGACCGCGCCGCGCCGGAGTGCCACGGCCGGGATCGATGGCCGGCGCGTAGCGCGGGCCTGCCGGGACGAGAACGGGTGCGGCGGCGATGTCGACCGCGTCGGCCGGCGGGGCGGCGGGCTGGCCGGCACGCTCCGTGGCCGGGTCCGCATCGGGGCGAACCGTTGCCACCCGGCTGCTCACGGCGCTCGGCCGCAGCTGCGTCGGGGTGGGCGGTGGCGTCGCGGCGAGAGCGCCACCGAGGCCGACCGCGAGCACCAGCGCGGTGACCGCCAGTCGGGTCAGTTCGCGCAGCGACCGCAGCACAGCCCCGCGGGCTGGGCGGACACAGGCTGCGGACGACACCAGACCAACCTATCGCCCACTCCGGTGTGCCGCAGCACGGTGACGGCCTGATCCGCCGTGACCACCACCACCCCGGGCACAGTGGACGGCCTGGATCGGCGGCCGGGAATGGCCGTGCCCCCGGCCGGAAGGGCCCGGTCGGGGGCACGAGCATCGTTCAACTGACTCCGCCGTTGGCGGAGGCGCACCTGCGGCGGCGTGTGGTCAGTGGCCGGTGCCGAGCACCGGCGGCGCGGCGTCGCCACCGTCGCGCCACACCATCTCGTCCTCGGTCAACCAGGTCAGCCGCTCGTCGGAGTCGTCCTCCCGAGATCGACCCCGCCCGCCGAGGACGCCGGAATTGCCGCCGGCCGTGGCTGCCCGGCCGCCACGCTGGCCGTCCATGCTGCGCCCGATCCCGCTGGCGGAGCGACTGTCCGCCGGGGCGGCCCCACCGGTCGGACGAGCCGCCGTGGTGGGCGTGCTGCCCGAACTGGCGAGCGTGGCGGTGCGGAGGACCCCGCCGGCCGGCGCACCGCCCTGCCCACCGAAGAGCAGGCCCGGGCCGGAGCCAGCGGCCAGGGTCGCCGTGCTCGGACCGGGGAGCCCAACCAGCCCGGCGGCACCACCAGTGACAAGCGCGCCGCCGACCAGCGGGTCAGCCCCGGCGAGCGAGGTGCTCCGGGGATCGGAGTCGCTGCCGACTCCGATCGGACCGCTGCCGACGGCCGGCGCGCCACCGATGCCGGAACCGTGCTGGACAGGGACCGAGCCGTCGCCGATGCCCGGCCCCCGGGCGGCGCGGTCAGGCCTCCCGATGGTGGCGTCGCCGGTACGCGCGCTGACGTCGATGCTGGTAGGCCCGGCGCTCGCGCTGGCGACCGTCGGAACAGCCTGCGGGGACGTCGGGTCCTTGCGGACGCCGTCCGGAGTGTCCGGATGGGGCAGGGGTGGATCGACGACCCGGTCATAGGCGGAGATCTGGTAACCGCCGGCCAACTCGGCCACCAGGTTCACCATCCGCTGGTGGGCCTTCTCCTGCTCTGCCTTGTCCTGCTGGTGACCGACGATGCCCATGACCACCGCGCCCGGCAGACCGAAGGTGGCGGCACCCTTGACCGCACCGGAGATCGCCTTGTCGTTGTCGTCGGTCTCCTCCGGGCTCTCGGCCTGCTTGCGGGCGGTCCGTAGATGGTCGGCCATCATGGTCAGCCCCTGCTTGATGCCGGCCATCCCGTCGCCCAACGCGTCGGAGTGGGCGACGATCAGGCTGAGCCGCCGGTGGAACTCCCGACCCGCCGAACCCGTCCAGGTGTTGCCGAGCTTCTCCAGGTCGCCGCTCAACTCGCGGCTGAGACCGTCCAGGATGCCCTTCAGCTCGGCCCACTGGGCGGCCACACCCTCGATCTGCTCCGGCTGGCCGGCCATCACGCCGTCATAGAGCTGCTGGTGGGTGTTGCCCTGGTAGCGCTGGGTGTAGTCAGACACGCCCGTCCTCCTTCGGCCCGAACGCCCGATCGACACCGTTCAGCGCCGCGGTGACGTCGGTGGCGTTGGCCGCGTTACGCGCCTCGGCGGTGCGGTAGTTGGCCAGGATCGTGCTGGTCGCCTGTTGCGCCGCCAGCACCGCCTGGCGGACTCGCTCGGCCTGGTCGACATAGGACTGGTGGACCTCGCTGTAACGGCGCGCCTGATGGGTGGCGTCGAAGAACGTGCCGAGCGCCGGCGGGCTGCACTGCATCTCGGTGTTGAGTTTGCGCAGCACCGACTCCACCTGGCTCAACCGCGAAGCCAGGTGTTGGTGGAAGTCCTCTAGGGACAGCAGGTCGACTTCCGTACGCCCGGTCATGGCAACATCCCCGTCGTTCTGGTTGACAACCGTCAGCGACATCCAGGTTAGTCCACGGCTACGACGCCGGGCGACCCGTCACCGCTGCTCAGCCATCCGCCCCGGTCACTGCCGGACCGTCCGGCGAGAAGACCGTCATCGCGCTCTCGCGGCTGAGGGTGGGCCCGGTCGGGATCAGCGCGAGCAGCGTGCCGGGCACCGCCAGCGGAGTGACCCCGCCGTAGCCGAGCACCCCCAGCGTCTCCGCCGAACCGAGCGGATACCGGATGCCCTGCGGGCTGATCAGGTAGATCGTCGACCCGGCGGCACCGGAACCGCTGGTCCCGGCGCCGGGCGAGGCCTGCGCGATGACGCCCTTGCCACCGGGCAGCAGGACCGCCTCGGTGGTCCGTACCGCGTCCCGCCTGGTCTGTGGCACCGGCACCGGGCCCGGGTTGGTCGCGGTCAGCTCGGCCGGGGCCCGCTCGAAGACCTCCAGGGTGGTGGTCGGCGGCCCGTCCGAGCCGCTCGCCCGGTACGTCGCACACAGCGCGGTCTGACCCGAGCTGGTCGGGTGGAAGCTGGGCATCGTCTTCGGCAGCCCCTCCTCCTCGACCCGCTGCTCGACGAACAACTCACCAGCCTGGTTCGGCGTGATGTCCGTGATCCGGCCGCCGCCGCCGACCATCAACAGGGCGGTGATCTCACTGATCGAGGCGAGACCCTCCCGGGTGAGCACGTAGTACTGCCCGGCGGCGCTGAACACCTGACCGACGGTTGCCGGTCGGTCGGCCACCCTGCGCGTACTGGACTCACCCTCGCCGGGCAGCGACGGCTTGCGCAGCGGTGGCCCGGCCGGAACGGCGTTGAGCAGTTGTTGCCCGACCCGTAGCGGTGCCGCGTCGGCCATCTTCAACGCCGTGAGCGTGCGGTCCCCGCCGAGTACCTGGAGTCGGACGTTGTTGGTGACCAGGTACCGCTGGTCGTCCACCACGACGAGCGCCGCCCGGTCGCCCAGCGGGACACCGCCGGGCAGCGCCCGGTCGATCACCACCCGGGTGCGGGAGCGCTGCGGGTCGACCGGATCGGGCACGTCGCAGACCGACCAGGGCAGCCCGGTCAGCGACTTGCGGTCCGGCAGGGCGTCCGGTGCGCCGACGATGCCGAGGGTGAGCCCGCGTGGCCGGTCCCGCAGCGAGGCCTGGGACATCGTCCGCACCGTGGCGTCGGGCTTGTCGAGGATCAGACGCGCCGAGGCGTAGTTGAGCGTCGGATGGAGCTGCCCCTCCAGGAACACGTATGTCGCGCCGGTCTCCCGTTCGATGACCAGGGTCTGGTCCTGCAACGGCGCGGTGTTACCGGTGAGCTGACCGTACGCACCGACCCCGCCGAGCACGACGGCCGCGGTGATGACACTGCCGAAGACAGCCATGCCGAGCCTCCGCATCGGCAGGTTGGTGGTCTCCGGATCGCCCGACAGCAACGCGGAGACGATCCGGCGGGTGACGAAGCGGTACGCCTGCACCTGATCGCGGCGGGTCCGCATGACTTACCTCCGGCGGGGTGGATCCGCGACGATCAGGTCGGGGTGCCGTCGCGGGCTTCCCTACGATAAGGGGCCGACCGGGGTTCCTCGGGACCACCGTTCGTGGCCGGCGCCGGACCGACCCGGCGCAGAGCCGTACGTGCAGGAGGGACAGTCAGCGATGACGCAGGTTCAGGCACGACCCGCCCGAGCGGCCACGGACCCGTCCACGACACGCTCGACGCCGCCGACCGACCGGCCCGATCGGGGACGAGTCGGCCCGGTGCTGGTCGGGCAGCTCGTCGTGCTGGAGTTGTGCGTGCTCGGCGTCTGGGCCGCGTCGGCCGGGCCCGGCTGGGTGCTCGCCGCGGCAGGTGGCGTGGCGGTGCTGGTCGTGCTGGCCACCTTCGCCCGACGGGGTGGCCGCTGGTGGTTCGAGGATCTGCTGCTGCGGCGACGGTTGCGGCGTCGTGGTGAGCGCGCGTCGGCCGCGGTGGCCGGTGGCACGGCGGCGGACCCACGGTTGGCCACCCTCGCCCCCGAGTTGAGCATCATCGAGTTGACCGACCGGGGCACCCGGCTCGGCATCGGGCAGGACGCCCAGGGGTGGTTCGCCGCGGTCGCGCTGCAGTCCGCCAGCGGCGCGACGGTCGGGTCGGTGCAGGCGTCCACGGTGGACCAGGTGCTGCGCGTGCTCACCGACTTCAACGCCCCGGTGTCCCGGGCTCAGGTCGTCGCACACACCCTGGTCTGGTACCCGGCGCCCGGCGCGCCGCCGGCCGCACACCGGACCGTCTGGGTGGCGCTGCGGCTCACCGTCCGCGACGCTCGGGTCGAGGCGGTGAGCCGGGGCGGCGGGCTGCCCGGCGTACACCGGACGGTGGCTGCCGGGGTCGGCCGTCTCGGCAAGGCGCTGACCAGCGCGGGCCTGGCCCACCGGCCGCTCGGCCGGGAGGAGTTGCGCGCCGCCATCGTCTCGGCCGCCGGCCTGGACCTCGGGCCGGAAGCGCCGACGGAGACCTGGCGAGGGCTGCGGGGCGGCGGGTGGACCCACCGGTGCATGGCACTGCGGGGTCGCTCGGACGTGCCGCTCGGCCCGCTCGTCGACGCGATCACCGCGACCTCGGCGCCCTCGCACACGGTGGCCGCGACGGTGTCGATGGACGGCCGGGTGGCGGCGCCGCTGCTCCGGATCGCCGCGATGGACGGCCACGTCGAGGCGTTGCTGAAGGTGGTCCGTGACGTGGCGCACCGGGCCGGCGTGTCCACCCGACCCGTGGACGGTCAGCACGGACCGGGCGTCTACGCCAGCGCGCCGGTCGCGGCGGCGTTGGGGGCCTCCACCCGCCCACGACCGCACTGACCGGCCGGGCGGTGGACGGTCAGGGCCGGAGGTTGACGATCCAGCCGTAGAGCCCGCACACCCAGAAGGCGAGCGGGACCAGCGCGATGATCAGCAGGATCTCGGCGATGTCGAGGAGCCGGCCCCAGACCGGCGAGATGCGCTTGCCGGCAACGGTCAGGCCGTAGATCAAGCTGATCACGGCGGCCAGCACCAGACCGCCGAGGACCAGACCGAGCTTGACCGGCAGCGACCCGTCGGTGAAGGTCGCCGCAGCGGCCAGGCCCAGCCCCACGGTGCCGGCGAGCAGCACCGGGGTGCGCTGGGCCCGGCCCAGTAGCGGTCGGGCCCGCAGCAGCGACAGCAGCGCCAGCACCAGGCACAGCAGCACCGCCGCCAGCCGACCGTCGAGGGCCAGCACGAGTTGCGCGCCGAGTACCAGGAGCGCGACCGTCCACAACAGACCGGTCAGGAACTGGTCGGCGCGTTCACTGCGCTGGAGCACCTGCCGGCCGTCCACCGACTCGGTGTCGGTCTTCAGGTCCTCCGGGCCGGTCGGGATCGACGGCACCGGCAGCCGCGCCAGCCGGTAGGCCGTCATCGGCAGCGCCGGGACCACGCCGAACGCCACCGCGGCCACCACCGCGGCGGAGGCCGGCGCGTCGAGGCCGAAGAGCAGGCACAGCAGCGCGCCCAGGGCGATCGCGGCCCCCACCCCGATCGCGGCGAAGAAGAGGGGGTACCGGTCACCGACCGCCAACACGGCGACGGCCCCGGCGACCACCGCGGCGGTCGCCGCCACCAGCACGTGTGGGCTGGCCAGATCGGTCAGCGGCCGGTCTCCGGCGAGCAGCAGCAGGCCGCCGGTGGCGGCGTGCGTCAAGCCGACGATGGCCAGCACCGCGCCGGTCTGACTGTCGCCGGCAGCCCGGGACAGCACCGCCGCGCCGACCAGCAACGCCACCGCGACCAGCAGGGCGGCCAGCGCACCAGGCAGGTGCGGTGGGCCGGCGAAGAGCGCGGCGAGTGCGCCGGCGCCGAACGCCGCCGCCGCGAAGACCACCGCGAAGGACCGGGTCGCACCGGCCTGCCAGGCACCGGGACGTTGGTTGGTCGCGGTGGCGACCGCGTCCACCACATCGTCGAAGACGATCTCCGGTGCGGCGGCGGACCGAGGGTTGAAGTAGAGCACCTCACCGTCGCGGATGCTGAGCTGCGCAGCGGTCCGACCGCCGTCCAGCGGCGCACCGCCCAACCGGGACAGAGCCCAGCCGCCGTGCCGCGCGCCCTCGTCGGCCAGGTCCTCGCCGGCATAACGCAACAGGGTGGGGAGCAGGTCCGCAATCGGCACGTCCGACGGCAGCGCCAGATCCATCCGGGTACGTGGAGCCACGATGGTGATCCGGCTCAGACCACCGGTCGCCGTCTTCGTCGCCACAGTGGCCTCCAGGGTGTGCGTCTGCGATCGGCTGGCCGCGATGCTGCGGTCCGGGTCCACCGCGCCCACGGCAGATTACCTACGATGGCGGGCACGTACGATGCCCACCCGCGGGCTCCGGTCCGCGACGGCACGTCATCAGGGCCGCTTCTGGGGAGGAGACAGCCGTGAGCACGGTGGTGTTCCGCCGGCTCCCGCGTCAGCCGGGGCCGGCCCTACCTCGGGGTGAGGTGCTGCTGGAGTCGCCCCCCGAGCTGCCCGAGCCGACACCCCGCGGCATGGGGCAACTGCTCATGATCCTGCCGATGTTCTGCGGGGTCGGCGCGATGGCCTTCCTCTACGCCGGCAAGGGCGGCGGCATGATGACGTACGTCGCCGGCGGTCTCTTCGGCGTCTCGATGCTCGGCATGGCGATCGGCTCGCTGGCCAACAGCGGTGGCAAGGACAAGGCCGAGTTGAACGCCGACCGCCGCGACTACATGCGCTACCTGGCGCAGATGCGTAAGCGCACCCGGCGCGCCGCCGAGCAGCAGCGGGCCGCGATGGCCTGGCGGCACCCGGAGCCCGACGCGCTCTGGTCGATCGCCGCGTCCCGTCGGCTCTGGGAGCGGCGGATCACCGAGGACGACTTCGGCGAGACCCGGATCGCCCTCGGCCCGCAGCGACTGGCGGTCGAGATCGTCCCGCCGGAGACGAAACCGGTCGAGGACCTGGAGCCGATGAGCGCCATCGCGCTTCGCCGGTTCGTCCGCGCACACTCCACCGTGCCCGAGTTGCCGACCGCGCTGTCGGTGCGCGCGTTCAGCCGGGTGGTGCTGCGCGGCGACCGCGAGCCCGTGCTCAACCTGACCCGGGCGGCGCTCGGCCAACTGGCCACCTTCCACGCACCGGACGACCTGGTGGTCGCGGTTGTCGCCGCGCCGGACCGGCAGTCGTCCTGGGGCTGGGTGAAGTGGCTGCCGCACGCCCACCACAGCGCCCGTACGGACGCGGCCGGCGCGCGCCGGCTGGTCTTCGCCAGCCTGGCCGAGGCCGAGGCCGCGCTGGCCGGTGAGCTGGCGGCGCGACCCCGCTTCGCACCCGAGGCCAAGCCGCTGACCACCGCCGCGCACCTGGTCGTGGTCATCGACGGTGGCGAGGTCTCGCCGACCTGCCAGCTGGTCGGGCCGGGGTTGCTCGGCACGACCGTGATCGACCTCTCCGGGACGGTGCCGCGCGATGCCGGCCGCTGGCTGCTCTGCCTCGACGTGGCCGACGGCAGCTCGCTCGACCTCGTCCGTGGCAGCTCGTCCTCGCCGTTGGGTCGACCTGACCAGCTCAGCGCCGAGGCCGCCGAGGGGCTGGCCCGGCAGATCGCTCCCTACCGGCTGTCCCAGCAGCAGACCAGCAACGAGGAGCCGCTGGCCCGCAGCATGGAGCTACCGGACCTGCTCGGTGTGGGTGACGCCGCTACGGTGGACGTCCAGAACACCTGGCGTCCGCGCGGCCACCGGGACCGGCTGCGCATCCCGCTCGGCGTCGGCCCGGACGGCAACGTGGTCGAGCTCGACTTCAAGGAGTCCGCGCACGAGGGCATGGGCCCGCACGGTCTCGTGATCGGCGCGACCGGGTCCGGCAAGAGCGAGTTGCTCCGTACGGTGGTGGCCGCGTTGGCGGTGACCCACTCGTCGGAGGAGTTGAACTTCGTCCTGGTGGACTTCAAGGGCGGCGCGACGTTCGCCTCGTTGGAGGCGCTGCCGCACACCAGCGCGGTGATCACCAACCTGGCCGACGAGCTGCCGCTGGTCGACCGGATGCGGGACGCGCTCGCCGGCGAGATGGTGCGTCGGCAGGAGTTGCTGCGGGCGGCCGGAAACTACGTCTCGCGCTTCGAGTACGAGAAGGCCCGCGCGGCCGGCGAGCCGCTGGCCCCGATGCCCAGCCTGCTGATCATCTGCGACGAGTTCAGCGAGCTGCTCGCCGCCAAGCCCGACTTCATCGACCTGTTCGTGATGATCGGCCGGCTCGGCCGGTCGCTCGGCGTGCACCTGCTGCTGGCCAGCCAGCGGCTCGAAGAGGGCAAGCTGCGTGGTCTGGACACCCACCTGTCGTACCGGATCGGTCTGCGTACCTTCTCCGCCGTGGAGAGCCGGATCGTGCTCGGCGTGCCGGACGCGTACGAGCTGCCGAACGCCCCCGGTCACGGCTACCTGAAGACCGACACCAGCACGATGCTGCGGTTCCGGGCCGCGTACGTGTCGGGCGCGTACCGGGCGCCGGGGCAGCAGGCCTCCGCCTCGCAGGCGTTGGTGCAGCGTCGGATCGTGCCGTACGGCCTCGACTTCGTTGCGGCCCAGCTTCCGCAGATGCCGGTGGCCACCGCTCCCGAGCCGGAGCAACCGGCCGACGGCAAGGCCGTGGCGATGCTCGACGTGCTGATCGACCAGCTCAAGGGTCGAGGCCGCCCGGCCCACCAGGTGTGGCTGCCCCCGCTGGCCGATCCGCCGGGTCTGGGCGAGCTGCTCGGTGCGCTGGCCGTCGACCCGACCTACGGGTTGTGCACCGCGTCCTGGCCCGGGCGGGGCCGGCTGACCGTGCCGGTCGGTGTGGTGGACCGCCCGTACGAGCAGCGCCGTGACCCGATGATGGTCGAGTTGGCCGGCGCCGGCGGCAACGTGGTCATCGTCGGCCGTTCGCTGAGTGGCAAGAGCACCATGCTGCGTACGCTGCTCGCCTCGCTGGCCCTCACGCACACGCCGCGCGAGGTGCAGTTCTTCTGCCTGGACTTCGGCGGGGGCGCGCTGCGCAGCCTGGAGCGGCTGCCGCACATGGCGGGGGTGGCCGGTCGACGCGACGTCGAGGCGGTACGCCGGACGGTGGCCGAGGTGGTGGCCGTCCTGGACGACCGGGAGACGCGCTTCGCCCAGCACGGCATCGACTCGGTGGCCAGCTACCGCCGTCGCCGGGCCGCTGGGGAGTTCGTCGACGATCCGTTCGGCGACGTGTTCCTGGTGGTGGACGGCTGGAACACCCTGCGCCAGGAGTACGAGGAGCTGGAGCAGACCATCACCACACTGGCCAACCGTGGCCTCGGTTTCGGCGTACACGTGGTGCTCACGGCCGTGCGGTGGGCGGAGATCCGGATCAACATGCGGGATCTGCTCGGCACCAAGCTGGAGTTGCGGCTCGGCGACGCGTCCGAGTCGGAGATCGACCGCCGGGCGGCGACGAACGTGCCGGAGAAGTCGCCTGGTCGCGGCCTGACCCGGGACAAGCTGCACTTCCTCACCGCGATCTCGCGGATCGACGGCCGTCGGGACATCGACGACCTCAGCGAGGCGTCGGTGTCCCTGGCCGGGCACGTGGCGGCGAACTGGCCGGGCCGCCCGGCGCCGAAGGTGCGGCTGCTGCCCCGCCGACTGCCGGTGGGCGAGTTGGCCCGGATCATCGACCGGTCGGTGCCCGGTCTGCCGATCGGTGTCAACGAGTCGGCGCTCGCGCCGGTCTACCTGGATCTGGTCAACGAGCCGCACCTGACGGTCTTCGGCGACGCGGAGTGCGGCAAGACGAACCTGTTGCGACTGATTGCCCGGGGCATCACCGAGCGGTACACACCCGCGCAGGCCCGCCTGGTGATCGCCGACTACCGGCGTGGTCTGCTGGGTGCGGTGGAGGGCGATCACCTGCTGGACTACGCCCCGTCCAACCAGGCGTTTGCGCAGGGGCTCGCCTCGATCCGCAGCGCGTTGTCCAACCGGCTGCCCGGGCCGGACGTGACCACCGCCCAACTGCGTGACCGCAGCTGGTGGAAGGGCCCGGACCTGTACATCCTGGTCGACGACTACGACCTGGTCGCCTCCGGTGGCAGTAATCCGCTCAGCGCCCTGCAGGAGTTGCTGCCGCAGGCACGCGACATCGGTCTGCACCTGATCATCACGCGGCGGGTCGGCGGGGTGTCCCGGGCGCTCTACGAGCCGGTGCTGCAACGGTTGCGTGAGTTGGACTCCCCGGGCCTGCTGATGTCCGGCAACCGGGAGGAGGGCGCGGTCTTCGGGTCGCTGCGGCCGAGCCCGCAGCCACCGGGTCGAGGCACCCTGGTCCGGCGGCGGGACGGCCAGCAGCTGATCCAGACCGCGTGGGCCGAGCCGTCGTGACCGGCACCGGTCTTCGGTAGGAGGTCCTGGGCCGCCTCGGCCCGATTCACCACCATCCATCGGGCGTCGGTGGTCAGGGCTGCGAGGGCTGGTCGGCTTCCGCTACGGTCTTCACTGGAGTGTCCGTCGGTGGGGTGTTGCTGCCTTGCCGCGGGGGAGGGGTGCGGCGGAGCCGCCACCACGAGATGACGGAAGGGTGTGAAGCATGGCGTTCGAGGTCGAAGCAGCGACTCTGCATACCGCCGCGAGTGACGTGCGGTCCACGCGCAGCGAGGTTGACGGCGAGCTGAAGAAGCTGTGGAACGTGGTCGACGATCTGGCAATGGCGTGGAAGGGCCAGGCGTCCACGGGCTTCCAGTCGCTGATGACGCGTTGGAGCGAAGACACCAGCAAGCTGCTGACGGCGATGGACAACATCGCCGATCTGCTCGACAAGTCGGGTACGACGCACCAGGTCAACGACGAAGAGCAGCAGCAGATGCTGGACAAGTTCCACTCTGCTCTCAACCCGTGATCCGCAGCCAGCAGAGGAGGAAGTCGTGACGATCAAAGTTGACTATGCGGTCCTCGAGAGCAGCAACCAGCAGATGCAGGCCATCTCGAAGACCCTTGAGGAAAAGCTCGACACGCTGCGGGCCATGCTGACCAAGCTCCACTGGGACGGCGAGGACCGGGTTGCCTACGAGGCGCACCAGGCGAAGTGGGATGCGGCGGTCCAGGACATCAACCGGATCCTGAACGAGATCGGTGGTGCCGTCGGCATCGCGCGGGAAAACTACCTCACCACCGAGATGAGCAACTCGAAGGTGTGGGGCTGAGCGGTTCGCTGGTGTGGCTCCGGTCCGGTCGACCCGGGCCGGGGCCGCATTGTTTCTGACCCCGGCGAGGTGCTGCCGACCGGCGGGTCAACCGGCGGTCGGTGCGTCGGTGCGTCGGCCGGGGCGCCAACCGCGTTGGCGGCCCCGGGTGACGATCGGCCGCCCGATCAGCAGCAGCACGGTGATCAGCCCGCCCACCAGTGCCGTCCAGACCGCGGCAGCACGTTGCCAGCCCAGCGGGTCGTCCTGCGTCATCGGCGCGGGGATTGCGCTGGCGGGCGGGTTTGCTCGGGTGCCCAGCAGGCTCGACACCGCCCGGTACGGGTTGATCATGCCGTAGCCGATGTCGGCGTTGTGGCCTTCCGGCGGGTTGTCGGCGGTGCGTTCCAGTCGTTCGGCGATCTGTTGTGGGGTGAGGTCCGGGTAGGCGGCCCGGACCAGCGCGGCCGCACCCGAGACGTACGCGGCGGCGTAACTGGTGCCGCCGTTCGGCTCGGCGCGGTAGCCGGCCCCCCGCGGTGCCGGCCCGATGATGTTCAACCCCGGCGCGGCGATGTCGACGTAGTCGCCGCTGATCGAGGTGCCGACGTGACCGCCCGCCTCGTCGACCCCACCGACCGCCAGCACCCCTGGGTACGCGGCCGGATAACCCGGCCTGCTCTGCTGCCCCTCCTCCTGGTTGCCGGCGGCAGCGACCAGCACCACCCGCTTGGCCAGCGCCCGCTCGACGGCGGCGGTGAGTTCCGGGCCGGGAATGGTCGTCAGGGACAGGTTGATCACGTCGGCGCCCTGCGCGACCGCCCAGTCGATCGCGGCGGCGATCTGCTTGGGAAGCTGCGGGTCGTCCGTGTCCCTGAGGTCCGGCAGGACCCGGACGGGGAGGATGCGGGCGGCCGGGGCGATGCCGCTGAACGGGACGCCCGTGCCCTCCCGGCCCGCGATGATGCCGGCGATCATCGTGCCGTGCCCGACGAGGTCGCACTGGCCCTTGTTGGCCGGCAGGTCGTTGAAGTCGCGACCTTCGAGCACCTGGCCGCTGAGCAGCGGGTGGGTTGCGGAGACCCCGGAGTCGATCACCGCCACCGTCACCCCGGCGCCCCGGGACAGCGGCCATGCCGAGGACGGTTCGAGCCGGCGCAGCGCCCACGGCGTCTCTGCCAGGCCCTCCTCGCCCTCGGGACCGCAGGTGGGGGGTGCGGCGGTGGCCGGGGACGGTGCCACCATGCCGGTGCCGAGCAGAACCGCCAGCATTCCACTGAGGACCGCGCGGGTGGCATGGCGGGACGAGGGGGTCGCGCTCAACGGCGGGCATTCGCGCACCCGCAGAGATTACCGCTGTGCCCGTTCGGGCAACGGCCCGGCGACCAGGGTCAGGCCTGGGAGCCGACCTCCGCGGTGGGCGTCTCGGCGAACAGCGCGAGCAGTGCGCCGACCTGGCGGTCGGCTTCGGCGGGATGCCGGAACCGGCCGGCCGGGTTGAGGGTGTATTCGTTGCGCCGTCCGACGCGGGTGCGGTGCAGGTATCCGTCCGCCTCCAGGTCGGCGACAATCGCCTGCGCGGCGCGTTCGGTCACCCCGACCTCGGCGGCGACATCCCGCAGTCGGGCGGTGGGGTCGCGGGCGATGGCCAGCAGAACGTGCCCGTGGTTGGTGAGGAACGTCCAGTTCCGCCCGCTGCCGGTTGACGTGTTCGCCATCGTGTGACCGCCTCTCCGGATGCCCGCTCTCGGTGCGTCGCCCACGGGTCGATTCGGGGTCAACGTATGAAATCTATATCACGCATCCCTTGACGTGTCTTTCGGTGCGTGTGACGGTGGACCCCGAGCCAGCGCCCGCCGCCGGCCCGCCTGAAGCCGTTTGACCAGGTCAGATGCGTCGAGACGAGGTGCGGGGAATGAGTCATTCCGGAACGACGGGCGGGCAGCCAGGGCCGCAGCGGACCACCGACCGGGCACCCGCGCTGAGCGAGCCGGTCCGGGCGTACGCCGAGTTGGTCGCCGGTAACCGGCGCTTCGTCGACGGCGCCCCTCGCCACCCCAACCAGGACGCCGGGCACCGGGCCGCCGTGGCCGACGGGCAGCACCCGTTCGCGGTGATCGTCGGCTGTTCCGACTCCCGCCTGGCCGCCGAGATCATCTTCGATCGCGGGCTGGGTGACCTCTTCGTGGTGCGCACCGCCGGTCACACCACCGGCCCGGAGGTGCTCGGCAGCGTGGAGTACGCGGTGACGGTGCTCGGCACCCCGCTGGTGGTGGTGCTCGGTCACGACTCGTGCGGCGCGGTGCAGGCGGCCCGCGAGTCCGCCGCGACCGGCACCCGACCGCCGGGGCACCTGCCCGCGGTGGTCGACGCCGTGCTGCCCAGCCTGCGCCGGGCCGAGGCCGAGGGTGTGCGGGACATCGACGGCATCGTCGACATCCACATCGCACAGACCGTCGAGACGCTGCTCGGGCAGTCGCCCGTGCTGGCCGACGAGGTGGCGCAGGGGCGGTGCGCGGTAGTGGGTGTGTCGTACCGGCTCGCCGCCGGAGAGGCCCGCCCGGTGACCGCGGTGCCGGCCGGCTTCACGACCCTGGACACCGACCCGGCCGCGCCTGCCGCCGCCTGACACGACGAGGGCCGCTCCGCGACGCGGAACGGCCCTCGTCGAGGATCCTGCGGGTCAGAGCAGCGACATGTGGACGTGGTCGGTGTGGTTCGACGGCCCGCTGTACGAACTCCAGCCGGTCGCCGGGAACCAGATCTGCCGGTTCCAGATCACGTAGTAGATGCCGAGCCGGTCGGCGTTACGGATGAGGAAGGCGGCGACGTTGTTGCCGTACTTCCGGGTGTCATCGTTGTGCCACGGGGCGAAGCCGCTCTTCTGCAGCGACCAGTCGCAGGCGCGGCCCTTCGGGTGCTCCCACGGCCCGCCGGAGCGGTAGCAGCCGACGAACCGGTTGAAGCCGGCCGCCTTGACCTCCTTGTACGCGTGCAGCGTGCGGGGCGTGACGCAACCGGACGTGGTCGGGTCCTTCTCGCTGCACGACTGCGGCTTCCAGTCACCGTCGGCGGTGCGACCCGGGCCGATCTTGGCGACCTTCGAGGTGGCGTCCACCAGGCCGCCGGTGAAGCCCTTGCCGCCGACGAGGGAGAGCGCCTTGTCCGCCTCGCTCTTCCGCTTCGCCATCAGGGCGGTCTGCTTCTGCTGCTCGCGGACCTCCGCGTCGAGGGCCAGCTTGGCCTGCTCGGCGCGGGCCTTCACCGCGTTGACCTCGGCGAGCTTCTTGCCGTTGACCATGTTCAACTCGTCGAGCAGCGAGGCGCGCTGGACGAACGCGTCGGGGGCCTTGCTCTCCAACAGCATCGCGAGCGCGCCGATGCGGCCGGTCCGGTACGACTGGGCGGCGATCTGCCCGACCTGCGGGGTCAGCGCGTCCAGGTCGGCCCGGGCCCGATCGACCTCCTGCGCCAGATCACCCTGCCGCTTCTTGGATTTGTCCAGTTGGGACTTGGCTGCGGAGTAGTCGCGGTTGGCCTGCTCGATGACGTCGGTGAGTAGCTTCGGCTCACCGTCCTCCTCGTGCCCGGACGGGGTGGGAGTCGTCGGGGCGGCGTGGGCCGGGAGGGGCCCGGCGAGCACGGTCAGTGCGGCGATCACGGCCACCACGGGTGTCATCCAGCGGCGTAGGGGTGCCGTCACAATGTTCCCTTCCGTCGACCGCCGACCGGGTTAGCTGACGGGTTCGGGGCGGAAGTGGCCCCTACCGCTGACGCGGATTCACCCCACGTAACTGGGTCCCCGGCTCGCCGGTTGGCGATTGGGCGGTGGCACCGCAGACGCCGCTTCGCGCCTTCATCGGTGACCGGCAGCGAGGTTACCCGAGAGTCGACCAGGTGAGCTACGCCTGGATGCCTACCAAAAGTGTCATTTCGCCATAGCGTTGAGTGACCAGTGACGTGGTTCTCAGGGTGGAGGCCCGATCTGGTCACGCTGAGGAGTGTCACCATGTCGTATCCGTGCTCCTGTTCGGCTCCGGCCACCGGTCGGCGGCGGTGGATGGGGGTGAGGTCCGCGTCGGGTCCGACTCGTCGGGGTGACCCGTTCGCGGTGAGATCAGTGCGGCCAGTGCCTCCGCCCGGTCCGTCTGCGGTCGCGGAGCGGGAGCGTCGGCGGGCGACGTGGCGTCGGTGCGACCGGCGGCGGTCACCACTGCGGCCAGCCCGGTGGTCAGCGGCACCGCGGCGATCAGGCCGAGGGTGGCGACCGCGCTGCGGACGATCTCCTGTGCGAGGAACTCGCTGGTGAGGATCTGCCCGATCGGCCGCGCGTCGGCGGTGAGCAGGAGCAACAGCGGCAGCGACGCGCCCGCGTACGCCAGGACGATGGTGTTGACAGTGGACGCGATGTGCGCTCGGCCGACCCGGGTTGCCGCACGGTACAGCTGCAACCGGGTCAGCCCAGGGTTGGCGTGCGCCAGCTCGGTGACGGTGGCCGCCTGGGTGACCGTGACATCGTCGAGAACTCCGAGCGATCCGATGATGATTCCGGCGAGCAGCAGGCCGTGCAGGTCCACGTCACCCTGGAACATCGACAGAGTGGTGGCCTCCTCGCTGCCGAAGCCGGTGAGGTGGGCCGCTGCGGTGGCGATGGTGGCGAGCACGCCGGTCAACACCAGGCTGCCCAGGGTGCCGAGCACCGCGACCGAGGTCTGTGCCGTGACCCCGTGCGTCAGGTAGAGCACCACGAACATGATCAGAGCGGCGCCGACCACCGCCACCAGCAGGGGTGACTTCCCCGCGCCGATACCCGGCAGCACGAAGGTGAGCAGGATGGCGAAGCTGGCCGCCAACCCGGCGAGCGCGGCCAGTCCCCGCCACCGACCGAACGCGACGATCGCGGCGGCGAAGACCACCGCCAACCACAGCAGCGGGGTGCCCCGCTGGTGCTCGGCGATGTTCCAGTTGCTGATGGTGGGATCGGTGGGGTCGGTCAGCTCGACCAGGATGATCTCGTCGCCGACCTCGACCCGGGGCGCGCCGGGCCCGTCCGGCACCGGCGTGCGTACCTGCTGGCCGGCCGACGGCCCGTCGTCCACGCGGACGTCGACCGTGCCGCAGCGCCCGTCGCCGACGCGCGGTGTGCCCTCGGGGCTCGACGGCGTCGGCGGGCACGGTTCGGTCACCACCCGGGTCACCGTGCCCGGGTAGCGCGGCACGTCCGCCCCGCCGTCGGACTGCGGTGAGTCGCCGCGCGGCCAGAGGAGCGCCGCCGCGACCACCGTGGCGACGAAGAGGGGCACCACGGTCATGACGAGGATCCGTCGGACCCGGGGCGGGGCGGACGGAGCGGGACGGGTGTGGTCGGAACCCAAGGTGAGACTCCCAACGATCCGGTGCGGGGTACGTGTCAGTGGGCCGGTCGGTTCACCGTCACTGTCGAAACCCGGTGGAAGAGCGCGACCGTTCGCCGGCTGACGACCGCTTGGTCACGGACGGTCAGCGCCGGGCCCGACCGGCCAGCCGCGACGCCACCGTGAGGCGGCGCCGGTGCCCGTTCGTGCCTCGGTCCACGGGGGGTCATCGTGGGGAATGCTAACCAGCGAGCCTGGGGGACGCAGGTCGTGACGGAGTGTCGGTGGCCGAACCGCTCGCGTGGCGGTTCCCGGACCGGCATGTTGGAGACATGCCCGCACCGTCACCGCACGACCCTGGACAGCACGACCCTGGACAGCACGCCCCGGCCGCGCCGTCGCGGCACGACGAGCACGCCGGGCACGCCGGGCACGCCGGGCACGCCGGGCACGCCGGGCACGCCGGGCACGACAAGCACGCCGGGCACGATCCCGAGATGTTCCGCCGTCGCTTCTGGGTCTGCCTGGCTCTCACCGTTCCGGTGGTCCTGACCAGCCACCTGGTGTCGGACCAGTTGGGTCTGAGCTGGGACGTTCCCGGCCGCTCCTGGGTGGGCCCGGTGCTCGGCTCGGTGGTGTTCTGGTGGGGCGGTTGGCCGTTCCTCGTCGGTGCGGTGCGGGAGGTGCGGGACCGGACGCCCGGAATGATGCTGCTGGTCGCGATGGCGATCACCGTGGCCTACACGGCGTCACTGGCCACCAGCGTGGGTGCCTTCGACCTGGACTTCTGGTGGGAGTTGGCCGCGCTGGTCACCATCATGCTGCTCGGGCACTGGCAGGAGATGAAGGCCATCGGCCAGGCCCGCGGGGCGCTCGCGGCGCTGGCCGCGTTGCTGCCGGACGAGGCCGAACGGGTCGCGGCGGACGGGCAGGTCGAGGCGGTGCCGGTGTCCGGCCTGCGGGTCGGGGACGTGGTGCTGGTCCGCCCGGGCGGTCGGGTGCCGGCGGACGGTCGGGTCGTCGACGGCAGCGCCGAGCTGGACGAGTCGATGATCACCGGTGAGTCACGGCCGGTCGCCCGGTCGACGGGTGACCGGGTGGTGGCCGGCACCGTGGCGACCGACTCGGCGATCCGGGTCCGCGTCGAGGCGCTGGGTGAGCAGACCGCGCTCGCCGGCATCCAACGGATGGTCGCGCAGGCCCAGGGTTCCGGCGGACGGGCTCAACTGCTGGCCGACCGGTTCGCCGCCGCGCTGTTCTACGTGGCCACCGGCACCGCCGTGCTGACCGTGCTGGTCTGGACCGCGCTCGGTCGACCCGACGAGGCGGTGGTCCGCGCGGTCACCGTACTGGTGATCGCCTGCCCGCACGCGCTGGGTCTCGCCATCCCTCTCGTCGTCGCGCTCTCCACCGCGTTGGCCGCGCGGTCCGGGATCCTGGTCAAGGACCGGTTGGCCTTGGAGCGGATGCGGACCGTCGGTGCGGTCCTCTTCGACAAGACCGGCACGCTGACCCGGGGCGAGCACGTGGTGACCGACACGGTGACGGTGCCGGGTGCCGAGCGGGACGAGGTGCTGCGGATCGCGGCAGGCGTCGAGTCGGACAGCGAACATCCGCTGGCCCGGGCGATCGTGGCGGCGGCCGGGCCGGCCGGCCCGCTCCCGGCCGCCGGGTTCCGGTCGCTGCCGGGTCGCGGCGTGCGGGCGACGATCGACGGTACGGAGTACGCGGTCGGCGGTACGGCACTGCTGCGGGAACTGGGCCTGTCACTCCCGACGGAGCTGGAGGCGGCGACCGGGCGGTGGTCGGCGCGGGGGGCTGCGGTGCTGCACCTGGTGCGGCTGCCGGAGACCGTGCTCGGCGCTTTCGCGCTGACCGACGAGGTGCGCCCGGAGGCGCGGCGGGCCGTCGACGAGCTGCGTGCCGAGGGTGTCCGGACCATCGCCATGATCACGGGTGACGCCCGGCCGGTGGCCGAAGCGGTCGCGGCCGAACTCGGTTTCCGGCCCGGCGTCGACGAGGTCTTCGCCGAGGTGCTGCCGGCGGAGAAGGACGACCGGGTGACCGACCTGCAACGGAGAGGGCTGACCGTGGCGATGGTCGGCGACGGGGTGAACGACGCGCCGGCGTTGGCCCGGGCAGACGTCGGCATCGCGATCGGCGCGGGCACCGATGTGGCGATCGAGTCCGCCGGGGTGGTGCTGGCGTCGTCGGACCCGCGTGGGGTGGGGGCCGTGGTCCGGCTGTCCCGGGCGTCGTACCGCAAGATGCGACAGAACCTGGCCTGGGCGGCGGGCTACAACGTGGTGGCGCTGCCGTTGGCGGCGGGGGTGCTGGCCGGGGCCGGTGTGGCGTTGAGCCCGGCGCTGGCGGCGGTGCTGATGTCCGCGTCCACCATCGTGGTGGCGCTCAACGCGCAGTTGCTCCGCCGGGTCCGCCTCGACCCGGACTGAGAGTCGTCAGCCGCGCTTCATCAGCCGGCCGACCGCCGCCATCATCTCGGTGGCCATCTCGTCGGCCCGGCCCTCGGCCGCCCCCTCGTGCATGCAGTGCCGGGCGTGCCCGTCGAGCAGCCCGAGCGCCACCTTGTCGAGGGCGGCCTGGATCGCGGAGATCTGGGTGAGCACGTCGATGCAGTAGCGGTCGTCGTCGACCATCTTCTCGATGCCGCGGACCTGCCCCTCGACTCGGCGGAGTCGCGCGAGCAGTTGGTCCTTGCTGGCGGTGTACCCGCGGATCGGGGTGGGTGTGGTCATGCCGACCAGGATAGCCTACCCCCTGGGGGTATGGTACGGTCGCTTCCGGTGGGGATACCCCCACCCGGTACCGGTAAGGGAGACGTTTCGATGGTCAACACGACGTACCAGGTGCAGGGCATGACCTGTGGGCACTGCGTCAGCGCGGTCAGCGCCGAGGTCGGTGCCATCGCGGGCGTGCACGACGTCCAGGTCGACCTCGCGGCCGGCCGGGTCACCGTCGACAGCGACCAGCCGTTGGACACCGAGGTCGTCCGGGCCGCCGTCGACGAGGCCGGCTACCACCTCGTCGACGCGTGATCGGAGGGCCGCCATGCGCACTGTGACGAGGTTGGCCGGGTTCGCCGTCGGCCTGGCGGCGGTCTTCGGCGCGACGTACGGGATCGGTCGGGTGGTCGACCGCACACCGGCCGCCGAGAGTCGGCACGACGGTGGCGCTGCTCCCGCGACGGGCATCGACGAGACGGCCGACCGGATCCCCGGCGGCCTGCTCGTCTCCGACCGTGGCTACACGCTCGAAACCGTCGACGCTCCGGCCGACGAGTTCGCCTTCCGGGTCGTCGGGCCGGACGGGCGCCCGGTGACCCGCTACGACGTGGCGCACGACAAGCGCATGCACCTGATCGTCGCCCGGCGGGACCTCTCCGGCTTCCGCCACGTGCACCCCGAACTGACCCCGGACGGCACCTGGCGGGTCGACACCCCGCTGGCCGGCGCCGGGCAGTGGCGGGCGTTCGCCGACTTCGTCCCGACCGGGGGTGAGGCGCTGACCCTGGGTGTGGACGTGACCGTCCCCGGCGAGCTGACCGAACGGCCGCTGCCCGCCCCCTCGACCAGCACCACGGTCGACGGCTACACGGTCACCCTGACCGGCGCGCCGCAGCCCGGCCGCACGTCACCGCTGACCCTGACCGTGAGTCGGGACGGGCAGCCGGTGACCGACCTGGAGCCCTACCTGGGCGCGTACGGGCACCTGGTGGCACTGCGTCGCGGTGACCTGGCATACCTGCACGTTCACCCGGACGGGGCGCCGGGGGACGGGCGAACCCCACCCGGCCCGGCGGTCACCTTCTTCGCCGAGGTGCCGTCGGCCGGCAGCTACCGGCTCTACCTCGACTTCCGGCACGGTGGGGCGGTGCACACCGCCGAGTTCACAGTCGTCACCGGCACCCCACCGGCCGACGCCCCACCCACCGGGGACGACCCGAGCGGACCCGCGCCGACCGGGGACGCCGACCACGGCACCCCCGGGCACGGGCACAACTGACGGGACCAGACGATGACCACCACCAGCAGCAGACCGCTACCCGAGGCACCGAACCGGATCGAGTTGGCGATCGGCGGCATGACCTGCGCCGCCTGCGCCGCCCGGATCGAGAAGAAGCTCAACCGGATGGACGGCGTGAGCGCCACCGTCAACTACGCCACCGAGAAGGCCACCGTCCGGTTCGTCGACGGCGTCACACCGGACGACCTCATCGAGACCGTGCAGAAGACCGGCTACACGGCCGCGCTGCCCAGCCCACCGATCGAAGAGCAGTCGGTGGATCCACTGAAGGGTCCGCGTACCCGACTCTGGGTCTCGGTGGCGCTGAGCGTGCCGGTGGTGCTTCTGGCCATGGTCCCGGCCTGGCAGTTCGACTACTGGCAGTGGCTGTCGTTGACCCTGGCCGCCCCGGTGGTGGTCTGGGGCGGCTTGCCGTTCCACCGGGCCGCCTGGACCAACCTGCGGCACGGCGCGGCGACCATGGACACCCTGGTGTCGCTCGGCACGCTGGCCGCGTTCGGCTGGTCGCTCTGGGCGCTGTTCCTCGGTGACGCCGGCATGCCCGGGATGACCCACCCGTTCCGCCTCGACATCACCCGCACCGACGGCGCCGGCAACATCTACCTGGAGGCAGCCGCCGGGGTGACCGTGTTCATCCTGGCCGGCCGCTACTTCGAGGCCCGGTCCAAGCGCACCGCCGGCGCGGCCCTGCGGGCCCTGCTCGAACTCGGCGCCCGCGAGGTGGCGGTGCTGCGTGACGGGGTGGAGACCCTGATCCCGGTGGACCGGCTCGTCGTCGGTGACCGGTTCGTGGTACGCCCCGGGGAGAAGATCGCCACCGACGGGGTGGTCGACGAGGGCACCTCCGCCGTGGACGCCAGCATGCTCACCGGTGAGTCGGTGCCGGTCGAGGTCGGCCCTGGTGACGGTGTGGTCGGTGCCACCATCAACGCGGGCGGACGGCTGATCGTCACCGCGACCCGGGTCGGTGCGGATACCCAACTCGCCCGGATGGCCGACCTGGTCGAGCAGGCGCAGAGCGGCAAGGCGGCGGTGCAGCGGTTGGCGGACCGGATCTCCGGTGTCTTCGTGCCGATCGTCATCACGCTCTCCGTCGGCACCCTCGGCTGGTGGCTCGGCACCGGAGCTGGCCCGACCGCGGCGTTCACCGCCGCCGTGGCCGTGCTGATCATCGCCTGCCCCTGTGCGCTCGGCCTGGCCACCCCGACGGCGTTGCTGGTCGGCACCGGCCGAGGCGCCCAACTCGGTGTGCTGATCAAGGGGCCGGAGGTGTTGGAGTCCACCCGCCGGGTGGACACCGTGGTGCTGGACAAGACCGGCACGGTCACGACCGGCCGGATGACCCTGGTGGACGTGGTGCCGGCCAGCGGGGAGGACCGGGCCGAGCTGCTCCGGCTCGTCGGCGCGGTGGAGGCCGCCTCCGAGCACCCGATCGCCCGAGCGGTCGCCACGGGTGCCGCCGAGGCCGGTGCGCTGCCGTCGGTGACCGGCTTCCGCAACCTCGAAGGGTTGGGCGTGACCGGCACCGTGGACGGGCGGGTCGTGCTGATCGGCCGAGCCCGACTCCTGCGCGAGCGGCAGATCGACGTACCGCCGGAGGTCGAGTGGGCCGCCAGCGAGGCGGAGGCCGCCGGCCGTACGGCGATCGTCGCCGGCTGGGACGGGCGGGCCCGCGGCGTGCTCGCGGTCGCCGACGTGGTCCGGCCGACCAGCCGGGCGGCGGTTGCCCGGCTGCGTGCGTTGGGGCTCACCCCGGTCCTGCTGACCGGGGACAACACCACCGTGGCCAGAGCGGTCGCGGCCGAGGTGGGCATCGACGAGGTGATCGCCGAGGTGCTGCCGGCCGGCAAGGTCGACGTGGTCAAGCGGCTCCAGGCCGAGGGGCGGTCGGTGGCGATGGTCGGCGACGGGGTCAACGACGCCCCGGCGCTGGCCCAGGCCGACCTCGGGCTGGCCATGGGCACCGGCACCGACGTGGCGATCGAGGCGTCCGACCTGACTCTCGTCCGGGGTGACCTGGACGCAGCGGTGGACGCCATCCGGTTGTCCCGACGCACGCTCGGCATCATCCGGGGCAACCTGTTCTGGGCGTTCGGTTACAACGTGGCGGCCCTGCCGTTGGCCGCCGCCGGTCTGCTCAACCCGATGATCGCCGGTGCCACCATGGCGCTGTCCTCGGTCTTCGTGGTGGCCAACAGTCTGCGGCTGCGCCGCTTTCGTCCGGCCGCTGCCGATCTGTGACGGCGGTAATGGTTGGGCCGGTGACGGCGGGGGTACCTCTGTGGTCGTAGCGACGCTTGCGATGGAGGTTGGCAATGGGTTTCGACGATAAGATCAACAACGCCACCGAGGACGCGACCGGCAAGCTGAAGGAAGGCGCCGGTCGGGCCACCGACAACGAGCAGCTCGAGGCCGAGGGTCGCGCTGACCAGTCGACGGCCAAGCTCAAGCAGGCCGGCGAGAAGATCAAGGACGCTTTCAAGAGCTGACGTACGACGTACCCCGCACGCCGGGCCGGTGATCATCACCGGCCCGGCGTGCTGTGTGTCCGGGCCTTTTTGCCGCCCCTGAGATCCCCCTGATTCCGCTTCCGTCCCGCACCGCCGCGCGTCGGAACCTGCTAACTTTTCTTGGCATGTGCAAGGGCTGGTTATGAGCACCGCTCCACCGCCGACCGGCGACGACCTGATCAGGGTGCTGGCCACCCTGGCCAACCCACATCGGCTGCGAGTCGTCGCCGCGCTGTCCCGCGAGCGTGCGTACGTCAGCGGGCTGGCCCGGCAGCTGGGCATCAGCCGAGCGCTGTTGCAGGTCCACCTACGGAAGCTGGCGGCGGCCGGGTTGGTCACCGCTCGCCTGGAGTTGTCGGAGGACGGGAAGGCCATGAACTACTACGAGGTGGAGCCGTTCGTGCTCACACTCACCCCCGCGGTCATCGCGGCGGCGGTCGAGACGCTGACCGTGCCCGACTCGGCCGAGCAACCAGGAGGGGAACGGTGACCGGGATGAGCGAGCACGACTGGACCGAGGTGGTCGGCGCGATCGGCATCTTCGGTTTCCTGATCAGCGTGGTCACGGTGACCGTCGTGCAGCTCGCCAAGACCCGGCGGGCCCGGTACGAGGCGGACCGCGCGAACGACTACCGCCGGCTCGCCGAGACGGCCGCCCAGGCCCAGGCGGAGAACGCTCGACTGCTCGCGGCGATGGACGGCCGGCTGGGCGGGATGGAGACCCGGATGACCACGCTCGAACGCGTCCTGCGCGAGGTCGACTGACCCGGCGGACGAGAGACCCCGGGCCGTCGAGCGGCTACTCGACGGCCCGGGTGGAAGCAGCATCACCTCGCCCAGTGGGCGGGATTCACCGGCAACACTCCTTCCAGGAGAGGACAGCACCTCATGCTGCGCGTACGCAAATCCGCCGTCGGCTGGGCGGTCGCCCTGGCCCTGACGGCCGCCGGCCTGACCCCGGCGAGCCCGGCCGCCGCCCGACCACAGCCCGGTCCGACGATCGACTGGCGACCGTGTGCCAAGGACGCCACCGCCGAGTGCGGGGCCCTGTCGCTGCCGGTGGACTGGAACCGGCCACGGGGTGAGCGCTTCGAGCTGGAGTTGGCCCGTCGGATCGCCGACCCGGCCACTCGGGAAGGTGCGCTGTTCTTCGGCCCTGGTGGACCGGGTGACAGCGGCGTCGACCGGGTGGTGGACGGCAGTTCCCGGTTCAGCGCCGACCTGCGCCGCCGGTTCGACATCGTCAGCTTCGATCCGCGCGGCACCGGACGCAGCCACCCGGTGATCTGTTCGCGGGACCTGCTCGGCCGGCAACCGCAGGTGATCGCCGACCAGTCCCAGTTCGACGCCACCCTGGCCGACAACGCGTTGCTGCGCGCCGACTGTCGGGCCCGAACGGGAGCGCTCTACGACCACGTGGACACGACCAGTGCTGCCCGTGACCTGGACGCCGTCCGTGCCGCGCTCGGCGAACGGCAGCTCACCTTCCACGGCAGCTCGTACGGCACCCTGCTCGGGCAGCGGTACGCCGAGCTGTTCCCCGGCCGGGTCCGGGCCATGGTGTTGGAGGCCACCATGGACCACAGCCTCGGCACCCGTGCCTTCCTCGACACCCAGGCCGTCACGGCGGAGGGCGCGTTCGACGAGTTCCTGGCCTGGTGTGCCCGCTCCGCCGACTGCGTGCTGCACGGTCGTGACGTGCGGGCGATCTGGGCCGGGCTGCACTCCCGGGCGGAGCGGGGCACACTGACCGACCCGGACCGGGCCGGCGCGGCGCTCGCCCCGTTCGAGCTGAGCCGGCTCGCCCACCGGAAGCTCTACGACACGTGGCGGTGGCCGGGGCTCGCCGAATGGATCGTCAGGCTGGAGGGCGCCGGCGCTCCGAGCGCCAGCACGCTGACCGACGAGGCCGTGGCTCCGTACCCCTTCGCGGTCTTCTGCCAGGACTGGAGCCTGCCGGTCCGCGACTACCGCGAGTACGCCGGACATGTCCGCCGCAGCGGGCAGCTCGCGCCCGACCTGCGCTACCCGCCCGCGCTGTTCGCGCTGGTCACCTGCCTGGGTGCCCCGACGCCGGTCGCCAACCCGCAGCACCGGTTGCGGGTCCGCACCGACCTGCCGCTGCTGATCGCCGGCACCGTGCACGACCCGGCGAGCGGCTACGGCTGGGCTCGTAACGTGGCCCGCCAGTTGGGCCGGCACGGCGTGCTGCTGACCTACCAGGGGTGGGGGCACGGGAGCTACTCCACCAGCCCGTGCGTGCGGCAGACCGTCGACGCCTACCTGATCGACCGGGTGGTGCCGGCCCGGGATGCCAGCTGCCCGGCCGTCGAGCCCGAAGTCTGAGCTCCTGCCTGCCGGCCGTCGGGGAACTCCCGGCGGCCGGCGGTCTGGTCAGGGGCGGCGGGCGGCGCGTACGACGACGTCGTGCAGCGTGTTCTCCTGCCCACCGGGTCCGGTCACCGTGCGGTGGTGCTCCTCGGCGGTGGTGACCTCCCATCCGGCGCTGTCCAGGCCCGCGGTGATGTCCGCGAGCGCGACGGATGCCTCGGCAGGCGGGTGGTGATCGTGCCCGGTGGCGCCCGGCGCGTGCAGGTGCCCGACGACGAGGAGGGTGCCGCCCGGTGCCACCCAGGCGGCGATGCGGTCGTAGAAGGCCAGCTGCGGCATCGCGGGGTGCGCGTAGTGGGTGGTGACGAGATCGAACCGTGTGCCCGGGTCCCAGACCGTCAGGTCGGCCTCCACGAACCGCACCCGGTCGGACACCCCGCTGGTCGTGGCACGCTCGGCGGCACGGGCGAGGGCGACGGAGGCGAGGTCGACAGCTGTCACCTGCCAGCCGTGCGCGGCGAGCCAGACCGCCTCCGCGCCGGTGCCGCACCCGGCGTCCAGTGCCGTGCCCGGCGTCAGGTCGTCGGTCTCCCGGGCCAGGTACGGGTGCGGGAGATTGTCGGTCATGGCGCCGGGACGGTCGTGGTGCGCCTGGTGCCAGTGCCGGTCCCAGTAGTCCTTGTCGAATTCGTGCTGCTCGGTCATCTGGTCGCTCCTCCGCGTGTCGTCAACGACTGTGACCGGCACCGGAACGATCCGCAAAGCTTGTTGCCGAATGGCAAAATGGGGCATGGCCGAGAACCAGGACCGCACCCTCGACGCTGTCGGCCCGAGGTTGAAGCACCTCCGGCTCCGCCGCGACAGCACACTCAACGAGCTCGCCGCGGAGACCGGCATCTCCGCCAGCACGCTGTCCCGGCTCGAAGCCGGCCTGCGACGCCCGACGCTCGAGCAACTCCTCCCGCTCGCCCGCGTCCACGGCGTGACGCTCGACGAACTCGTCGGCGCGCCGCCAACCGGCGACCCCCGGATCAACCTGCGCCCCATCGCCAACAGCGACGGGTCGACAGTCCTGCCCCTGACCCGCCGGCCCGGGGGGATCCAGGCCTACAAGTTCGTCCTGCCGACCGGGTCCGACGACCGCGTACCCGACCTGCGCACCCACGAGGGCTACGACTGGGTCTTCGTCCTCAACGGCACGTTGCGACTCGTCCTCGGCGAGCACAACCTCATCCTCAAGGTCGGCGAAGCCGCGGAGTTCGACACCCGCACCCCGCACTGGTTCGGGGCGACCAGCTCCGGTCCGGTCGAGTTCCTCAGTCTGATCGGCAAGCAGGGCGAACGCGCACACGTCCGCGCCGCCCCGAAGACCTAACCCGTCAGGCGGGCGGCCCGCAGCTCCAGGTAGCGCTGCTCGGGCAGGCTCGTGGTGCCGCGTGCCGCCGCCAGGTACGCGTCCCGCGCCGCCCCCGGTTCACCGGCCAGCTCCAGCAGGTGCGCCCGGACGGCGGCGAGCCGATGGTGCCCGGCGGTGCGCTCGTCGGTGTCCAGCTCGGTGAGCAGGTCGAGCCCGGCACGAGGCCCCTCCACCATGGCCACTGCCACCGCCTGGTTGAGGGTGACCATCGGGTTCGGGGCGATCCGGGCCAGCAGCCGGTAGAGCGCGACGATCTGCCGCCAGTCCGTCTCCGCCGCCGTCGACGCCTCGGCGTGCACTGCGGCGATCGCCGCCTGGAGCTGGTACGGGCCGGGCGGCGACCAGGTCAACGCCTCCGTGATCAGGTTGATCCCCTCCGCGATGGCGGTGGCGTCCCACCGGGTGCGGTCCTGCTCGGCCAGCGGCACCAACTCCCCGTCCGCGCCGAGCCGGGCCGCCCGGTGCGCGTCGGTGAGCAGCATGAGAGCCAGCAACCCGGCCACCTCACCGTCGTCGGGCAGCAGCCCGTGCAGCATGCGGGCCAGCCGGATCGCCTCGCCGGTCAGCTCGGACCGGTGCAGCTCCGGCCCGCTGGACGCGGTGTAGCCCTCGTTGAAGATCAGGTAGAGCACCCGCAGCACCGTCCGCAGCCGCTCGTCCCGTTCAGCCGGCCCCGGCATGGTGAACCGGGCCCCGGCGGCCTCGATCCGCTGCTTGGCGCGGCGGATCCGTTGACTCATCGTCGCCTCGGGAACCAGGTGCGCCCGGGCGATCTGGGCGGTGCTGAGACCGCCGACCGCGCGCAGGGTGAGCGCCACCTGCGCCGACCCGGGCAGCGCCGGGTGGCAGCAGAGGAATAGCAGCGTGAGGGTGTCGTCGTCGGCCGGAACGGCGGGCTCCGCGTCGGCCGGTGGCGACACCCCGGCGTACGCCGGCTCCCGCAACGCCACCGCCATCTCGCGGTCCCGGCGGGCGCTCTCGCTGCGCCAGTCGTCGGTGAGCCGGCGAGTGGCCACGGTGAGCAACCAGGCGCGCGGATTGTCCGGTACGCCGTCACCGGGCCACTGCGTCGCCGCGGCGAGCAGCGCCTCCTGGACCGCGTCCTCGCACCTGTCGAACTGTCCGTGCCGACGGACCAGCAGGCCGAGGACCTGCGGCGCGAACGTGCGCAGCAGATCCTCGACCGTCCGGTCCCCGGTCACATCTCCGTCCCGGCCTCGTCCATGATCGGGCGGACCTCCATCGCACCGCCGTACCGGACGTCCGGCCAGCGAGCCGCGATCTCGGCAGCCCGCTGCGGGCTGTCGCAGTCGACGGCCAGGTAACCGGCGAACTGCTCCTTGCTCTCCATGAACGGGCCGTCGAGGACCTCGGGGTTGCCGTCCACGAGCCGGACCGTCAACGTCTGCGACGGATTGGCCAACGCCTGGCCGCCGATCAGCTCGCCGGTCTCGGTCAGCTCCTTCATGATCTCGTCGACCTCACCGAAGAGGGCGGTGCGGTCCTGCTCGGTCAGCTCCTCGGTGAAGCCGGGCCGGTTCCAGATCAGCAGCATGTACTTCACGGTGGTGCTCCTCAGGCTCTGGTCGCACCCCGGTCGGGGCGCGGCTCACCGGAGGGTCGGAGCCGTCGCCCCGTTCCCTACGGCTCAGCGAAGAAAACCGCAGAAATCTCCGCCGATGGTGGTCCCACGCCGGTCGGTCGACCACGGTCGGATCAGCGCGGGTCGGGTCAGCGCGGGTCGGATCAGCGCCGGTCGGGCCGGTCGGGCACCTGCCGGGGCTTCCG
The DNA here is from genome assembly GCF_039871815.1 of Micromonospora sp. B9E7. Taxonomy (NCBI): domain Bacteria; kingdom Bacillati; phylum Actinomycetota; class Actinomycetes; order Micromonosporales; family Micromonosporaceae; genus Micromonospora; species Micromonospora sp. B9E7. The sequence continues at coordinate 49,210 of NZ_JBDPLX010000013.1, read as the reverse complement.
CCCGCCGCCGACGTCCAACGAGGCCCGGTCGGCGGCCGACGTGCCGGAGGACCAACCCTCGGCGTCCCGGACGCTGAGTCGGTGCCGGGTGACGCCGGGGAAGAGCGTGTCCAGCCGCTCCCGAACCGCCTCACCCCGTGCGGCGAGCACCGGCAACAGCCGCTCCGCCCCGGCCGTCTCGGCCGCCGCCCGGTCCGCCGCCTCGGTGGCCGTACGCAGCCGCTCGCCGATCCGCAGCGCGAACGCGTTGAGGAAGGACTCGTCCCACACCTTCGTCCGCCGCCCCGACCCGGAGCGCCGCTCGGCGCGTCCGCGCAGCATCGCGGCTGTGGCCTGGACCAGCAGTGAGGTGTAGAGCAACTCCACCGCCACGAGATCGGCCGGCCAACCCAGCACGGTGGTGAAGCCGAGGTCGTCGGACCAGACCGCCTCGCACCGGTTCGCCGCCGCCACCTCCTGCACCAGCAGCGCCTTCGCGCCCGCGTACGGGGTGTCGGTGCTCAGGCGTACGCCACCGGGCAGGTCGCCGCGCTCCGCCCCGGCCGCCAGCAGCGCCTCGTCGATGCTGTGCCGGGCGATCAGCTCCTGCGCCTTGGCGGTCAACGCCTCCGCCTCGGCCGGGAAGGTGGTCGACTCGGCCTTGGCCAGCAACGCCCGTACCCGGTCCAGCATCGGCGACCCGCTGCGAGCCCTGCCCGCCGTGCGGGGCAGTGCCGCGCCGCTCGTGCCCGGCGGTGGGCGTAGCACCGCGATCGGCGGCAGGCTCTCCACCAGCGCGAGAGTGTCCACGGCCGCGCGGAGCGCGTCGGCCCGGTCCAGACCCTCCCGGCTGGCCCAGCCGGCCAACACAGTGCCGTCGGCACCGCCGTCGGCGGACACCAGCTCGCGTAGCTGGTCGTCCCACCAGGCCGGGACCGGTTCGGCCTGCGCACGCCGTTGGGCGGCCATCGCGGCGCGGACCAGCCGCGCCGCACGGGCGTCGAGCCGCCGGCCGGTGATCCGGTCCACGTCGACCGGCTGCCAGCCGCGCGGCCAGAGGCGGCTCAGACCGCGGACCAGGCGGCGCAGCACCGCCGCGTCCACGGCCGTGGTGCCGTCCGCCGCGCCGGTGCCGACCATCAGGTGGTCAAGCTGTCGTTCGGCCTCACGTACGTCGGTGCCGCGCGCCGCCGCGAGCGCGTTGGCGACGAGTTCGTCCGCGTCCGGCACGGGCACCTCCTTCTCGGGATCTGGCTGTCGCTGCCCCTCCAGGCTCCATGATCATGCCGCCCGTGGCCGGGGAGTCACGAAACGGGTTCGGTTGATCAAGAGGTTTGCGTCAACGGAGGACGCTTTCGTGACGCAAACCTCTTGATCAACTCGCTGGTGTGGTTGTCAGCGCCAGCGCGAGACGGTTGAGGAAGGTGCGAATGCTCTCCTCGCTGTGGTGGGTCTCGATCTCGTCGTTCAGAGGGCCGGGCTGGCGTAGCGCGTGATCGAGCGCCCTCAGCGTCGCGGCACGGTCCCCTGGATACAGTCCGGCGGTCACAGCGTCGGCGACCCGGGTCACCACGGTGCCGTCGAGCACGTGGTCGAACTGGATCCCGTAGACGATCCCGTTGACGTGTCCCTTCCAACTGTCCGTACTCATACTCGTCGGCTCCTTCAAGATCCAGCCTGGATGGACTCCGCTGATGGTGCCGCAGCTGCCAGCCAGGCAGGTGACCTGGATCGGCCGGATCGGTCAGGTGAGGTGCGGCCAGTCGGTGAGGATCTCGTCGACCGGTAGGACGTCCCGTTCCGGATCCGGCGCGGGCGCCGGACGTGCCGTCGGCGTTCGGTCGAAGCGGGGGGCCGGTGCCGGCTGGATCTCGCCACCCACCTCGACGAAGGTGTCCCGGGCGGCGTTGTGCGGGTGCCGGTGCGCCTCGCCGGGGGCGAGCACCGGCGCGACGCAGGCGTCCAGGTCGGCGAAGACCGCCGTCCACTCGTCCCGGGTGCGCTCGGCGAACCGCTCGGTGAACCGTCGCCGCAGCTCGTCCCAGCCGCTCGGGTCGTACTGCGCGGGCAGGTCCGGGTCGTCGGCGAGGTCGAGGCCGGCGAGGAGTACGGCGTAGAAGGCCGGTTCCATCGCGCCGACCGCCATGAATCCACCGTCCGAGGTGGCGTACGTGTCGTAGAAGGGCGCCCCGCCGTCGAACATGTTGCGCCCGCGCGGAGCGGCCCACAGGCCGTTACCGAGCAGCCCGTGCAGGAACGAGGTGAGCAGGGCCGAGCCGTCCACCATCGCCGCGTCGACCACCTGGCCGGTGCCGGAGCGTTCCCGTTCCAGCAGTGCCGCCAGCACGCCCACGGCGAGCAGCATGCCGCCCCCGCCGAAGTCACCGAGCAGGTTCATCGGGGCGTACGGGCGCTCGCCGGCCCGTCCCAGTGGCTCCAACGCCCCGGCGACCGCGATGTAGTCGATGTCGTGCCCGGCTCGGGCGGCCAGCGGGCCGTCCTGACCCCAGCCGGTCATCCGCGCGTACACCAGTCGGGGGTTGCGGGCCTGGCACACCTCCGGGCCGAAGCCGAGCCGCTCGGCCACCCCCGGCCGGTACGCCTCGACCAGCACGTCCGCCCGATCGGCCAGACGTAACAGGTCCGCCACCCCGTCCGGGGTTTTCAGGTCGAGCGTGGTGACCCGTCGACCGCGCTGCAACGGGCCGCCGGTCGGAGCGGCCAGCCGGCCCGCGCCCGGCGCGCCCGGCCGGTCCACCCGCACCACGTCCGCGCCCAGGTCGGCGAGCACCATGCACCCGAACGGCGCGGGCGCGAGGCTCGCCAGCTCGACCACCCGCACCCCGGCCAGCGGCCCACCACGCACTGGCATCACGCGACGCCGACCGGTTCGGCGGGGCGGGTGGCGAGCCGGTCGACCAGGTCGGCGGGCGGCCTGAACCGGTCGCCGTAGCGGTCGGCCAACTCGGTCGCACGGGCCGCGAAGCCGGCCGGGCCGCCCGCGTACTGCCGGACGTAGCGGATCACGCCTCCCGTCCACGCGGGGAAGCCGATGCCGAAGATCGAACCGATGTTGGCGTCGGTCTCGGTACGCAGCACGCCCTCGTCGAGGCAGCGCAACGCGTCCAGCGCCTCGGCGAAGAGCATCCGCTCCTGGAGGTCGGTGAACGGCACCGCCCTTCCCGCGTCGGTGGTCAGGTCGGCGAGGCCGGGCCACAACCGTCCCCGGGTGCCGTCGTCGTATGAGTAGAAGCCGCGCCCCGCCGCGCGCCCCGGCCGGTCGTACGCGTCGACCAGCTCGTCCAGGAGCCGGTGCGCCGGCAGCGGCAGGAACTCCTCGCTGGCGGCCTCGAACTGGCGGCGGATCCGCTGGATCAGGGTGAGGCTCACCTCGTCGGCCAGCGCGAGCGGCCCGGTCGGGTAGCCGGCCTGCAACGCGGCCTGCTCCACCGACGCGGCGGGGACGCCCTCGGCGACCATGCCGATCGCCTCGTCCATGAACCGGCCGATCACCCGGCTGGTGAAGAAGCCCCGCCCGTCGTCGACCACGATCGGGGTCTTGCCGATCCGCCGACCCAGGTCGAACGCGCGGGCCAACGCGGCGTCGCCGGTGCGCTCGCCGACCACGATCTCCAACAGTGGCATCCGGTCCACCGGGGAGAAGAAGTGCATGCCGATGAAGTCGGCCGGCCGGTCCACTCCCTCGGCCAGCCCGGTGATCGGCAGGGTGGACGTGTTGGAGGCGATCAGCGCGCCGGGTGCCAACACCGGTAGCACCTCGGCGAACACGGCCTTCTTCAGCGCCGGGTCCTCGAAGACCGCCTCGATGACCGCGTCGCAGCCGGCGAGGGCGTCCACCTGGTCGGTGGTGGCGATCCGGTCCAGCACCGCGCGGGCGTCCGCCTCCGTGGCCCGACCCTTGCGGACCCTGCGGGCCAGCAGCCGTTCGGCGTGCTCCCGGGCCCGCTCGGCGGCCTCCGCCGTGACGTCCTTGACCACCACGTCGATACCGGCGCTGGCGCAGGCGTACGCGATGCCCGCACCCATCATGCCCGCGCCCAGCACCGCCACCCGCCGCACCTGTGGAACGTCCACGGCGGGTCGGGCGGCACCGCCGTTGACGGCCTTCAGGTCGAAGAAGAACGCCCCGATCATGTTCTTGGCGACCTGCCCGGTGAGCAGGCCGATCAGGTGCCGGGTCTCCACGGCCAGGGCGGTCTCCAGGTCGACCTGGGCGCCCTCGACGGCGGCGGCCAGGATCGCCTCGGGCGCGGGTAGCCGGGCACCCTTGAGCTGTTTGCGCAGGGTGGCCGGGAAGGCGGGCAGCTGGGCGGCCAGCGATCGGCTGGCGGGGCTGCCACCTGGCATCCGGTAGTCCGGCCGGTCCCACGGCTGCTTCGGCCGCGGGTTGGCCGTGATCCAGGCACGGGCCCGGTCCAGCAGTTCCGCCTCGGTGGCCACCACCTCGTCCACGATCCCGGCGGCCAGGGCGTCGGCCGGTCGCATCCGCCGGCCGGTGAGCAGCACGGTGGTCAGCGCACCCGCCAGGCCGAGCATCCGTACCGTCCGGGTGACACCGCCCGCCCCCGGCAGCAGGCCCAGGGTCACCTCGGGCAGCCCGAGCCGGCTGCCGGGCGCGTCCAGCGCGATCCGGTGGTGGCAGGCCAGCGCGATCTCCAGGCCGCCGCCGAGGGCGGAGCCGTTGACCGCCGCGACCACCGGCCGGCCCAGCGTCTCCAGCCGGCGCAGGTCCCGTTTGATGGTGCCGAGCAGGTCGGCGAGCGCGGGCGCGTCCTCGCGGGTGGCCCGGATCATCTCCGGCAGGTCGCCGCCGGCGAAGAACGTCGACTTCGCGCTCGTCACGATGACCCCGGCGAGATCGGGCTCGGCCTCCAACCGGTCGAGCACCGCGCTCATCGACGCGGCGTACGCCCGGTTCATGGTGTTCGCGGACTGACTCGGGTCGTCCAGGGTGAGCGTGACGATGCCGTCGGGGCCGCGGTCGTACCGGATGGTGTCGGTCATGGTCGGCCTCCGGATCAGCAGCGCTCGAGAACGGTGGCGACGCCCATGCCGCCGCCGATGCAGAGGGTCACCACGGCGCGGCGCAGGTCGCGGCGCTCCAACTCGTCCAACGCGGTGCCGAGCAGCATCGCTCCGGTCGCGCCGAGCGGGTGGCCGAGAGCGATCGCGCCGCCGTTGACGTTCACCCGGTCCGGGTCGAGGCCCAGGTCACGGACGCACTTCAGCACCACCGCCGCGAACGCCTCGTTGATCTCGAACAGGTCGATGTCGTCGAGGGTCAACCCGGCGGCGGCGAGCGCCTTGTGGGTGGCCGGGATCGGGCCGGTCAACATCAGCGTCGGGTCCGCCCCGCTGACCGCCGCGCCGACGATGCGGGCGCGCGGGGTGAGGCCGAGGTCCCGACCGACGTCGCCCGAGCCGATCAGCACCAGTGCCGCACCGTCCACGATGCCGGACGAGTTGCCGGCGTGGTGGACGTGCTCGATCGCCTCCAGCCAGTGGAACTTCTGCAACGCCACCGCGTCGAAGCCGGCCGCCTCGCCGATCGTGGCGAAGGACGGGGTGAGCCGGGCCAACGCCTCCCGGGTCGTCTCCGGGCGCGGGTGCTCGTCCACGGCGAGGATGTCCAGCCCGTTGCCGTCGCGGACCGGCACCACCGACCGGCTGAAGTACCCTCCGGCCCACGCCTTGGCCGCCCGTTCCTGGGACCGCAGCGCGTAGCCGTCCACGTCGTCGCGGGTGAAACCCTCCAGGGTCGCGATCAGGTCGGCGCTGACGCCCTGCGGCACGAACGACGTGGCCAGCGCGGTCTGCGGATCGGTCGCCCAGGCCGCGCCGTCGGAGCCCATCGGCACCCGGGACATCGACTCCACCCCACCGGCCAGCAGCAGATGCTCCCAGCCGGAGCGGATCCGCGCGGCGGCGGAGTTGACCGCCTCCAACCCGGAGGCGCAGAACCGGTTGAGCTGCACCCCACCCACCTCGTCGGGCAACCCGGCCAGCAGCGCGGCGGCCCGCGCCAGGTCGCCGCCCTGTTCGCCGACCGGGGTGACGATGCCGAGCAGAAGATCCTCCAACCGGCGCACGTCCAGGCCGGGGTTGCGCTCGCGCAACGCGTCGATCAGACCGACCACCAGCGAGATCGGTTTGACCCCGTGCAGCGCGCCGGTGTCCCGACCGCGTCCGCGCGGGGTGCGGACCGCGTCATAGACGTACGCCTCAGAGGGCACGGGCGATCAGCTCCTTCATGATCTCGTTGGTGCCGCCGTAGATCTTCTGCACCCGGGCGTCGGCGTACATCCGGGCGATCGGGTACTCCGTCGTGTAGCCGTAGCCACCGAAGATCTGCAGGCACCTGTCGATGACCTCGCACTGCCCGTCGGTGAGCCACGACTTCGCCATCGCGGCGGTGGCCACGTCCAGGTCGCCACGGCTGTGCCGGACGATGCAGTCGTCCAGGAAGACCCGGCTGACCCGGGTGCGGGTGGCGCACTCCGCGAGCACCATCCGGGTGTTCTGGTGGCCCATCAGCGGCTTGCCGAAGGCGGTGCGCTCCTTCGCGTACGCGACGGTCAGCGCGACCGCGCGCTCCATCGCTGCGACCGCGCCGACCCCGATGACCAACCGCTCCTGCGGGAGCTGCTGCATGAGCTGGATGAAGCCCAGCCCTTCGACGCCGCCGAGCAGGTTGGCCGCCGGCACCCGGAACTCGTCGAAGAACAACTCCGCGGTGTCGTTGGCGTGCAGCCCGATCTTGGACAGCAGCCGCCCCCGGCGGAAGCCCTCCGGGTCACCGCCCACCTCGCACACGAGCAGCGAGACACCGGCCGCCCGCTGCTCGGGGTCGGTCTTCACAGCCACGATGATGAGATCAGCCAGGCCGCCGTTGGTGATGAACGTCTTCGCGCCGGTGACCAGGTAGTCGTCACCGTCGCGGACCGCCCGGGTACGCATCGCTTGAAGATCGGAGCCGCCGTCCGGCTCGGTCATCGCGATCGCGCCGACCAGTTCGCCGCTGCACAGGCCGGGCAGCCAGCGCCGCTTCTGCTCCTCGCTGCCGTACGCCGCCAGGTAGCCGGTGACGATGCCACTGTGGACGGCCAGTCCGAGGCTGCTCTCCCCGGTGTACGCCTGCTCGTGCAGCAGCACGGCCTCGTGGGTGAACCCGCCGCCTCCGCCGCCGTACTCCTCTGGGACGGACAGGCCGAGCAACCCCAGCTCACCGGCCCGCCGGTAGTGCTCGCGGTCCGGATGGCCCTGCGCCAGAAGGCGCTCGGCGTGCGGCAGCACCTCCTTGGTGAAGAAGGTGCGGGCCAGGTCGGCGAGGTCGTCGTGCTCCGGCTGCCGCCAGGGCGAGGGGGGACCGTCGAGTGGGGGCGTCGGCATGTGCACCACCCTCGCGCCCTGTTGACAGCATGTCAATAAGCCGAGAATCGGCTCTCGGCCCGCGGCCGTCGGGGTGTCCGCGGACGTCAGGCGTGAGGGTGGCTCAGTGGCGCTGCGGGGATCGACTCCGGTTCCTTGAACGAGGGCTATCCGTGAACGTTGGATACCCCGACTTCAAGAAAGTCGAGTCGATCAAGCCGCGCCAGAGGTCTGGCCCAGCCCCTGCCATCGGGTCAAGGTGGGACGGCGCCTGAGGACGAGGGCGACGCGGGTGAGCTGCCGATAGGGTCGGGCAGATGAGTGTCGAGACGGCTCCTCGTCGCCGCCGGTTGGAGCCGGACGCCCGGCGCGGCCAGATCCTGGCCTGTGCGGTCCGGTTGTTCGGCGAGCGCCCGTACGCGGACGTCTCGACCACCGACGTGGCCCGCGAGGCGGGTGTCGCCCGGGGCCTGGTCAACCACTACTTCGGCACGAAGAAGGACCTCTACCTGGAGGTCGTCCGGGTCATGGTGACCATTCCGGAAGTGGCCCTGGAACGGCTGCCCAAGGGAGATCTACGGACCCGGGTCGACGCCAGCGTCACCTGGTTCCTCGACGTGGTGTCCCGGCACAGCACGTCCTGGTTGGCGGCGGTCACCGCGCGGGGGATGGGCGGGGACGCCGACGTGGAGCGGGTGCTCGCCGAGGCCGAAGAGGTCGCCGCGGACCGCATGCTGGTCGCCGTCGGGCTGACCGGTGAGGCGCAGCACCGCGAGGAGTTGCGCGGAATGGTCCGCGCGTACGGCGGGCTGGCCACGTCGACCGCCCGCGAGTGGCTCCAGCGGGGCGCGTTGACCCGCGCCCAGGTGCACCTGCTGCTCACCACCACCCTGCTGGCCATCGTCGAACAGGTCATCCCGCAGGTCATCGCCGCCGGCCAGCCTTCCTGAGGTGCGCCGGAGGCGACTCGCCGGCTCATCCGCTCGGCGCCCAGAGCGCGTTTGGGATGGGAAGCATCTTCACCCGGTTGAACAGCCGGAATGTGACCGAGCGGATCCTGGCTCCGCCCCGGCTCGACCTGAGGGCGGCACCCCCGATGGGGAGCGCGAGAAAGAATCCGAAGTTTCTCTGTAACGGTGTCGCTCCGGTCGACAACTCGTTCATGGGGCCTGCCAGATGCGGGTCTCGACGGGAGGTGACATGAGGCAGCTCAGCGACGAGGAGCTACTTGTCGCGGTGGCGGCAGGTCCCGGCGCCTTGGACGAATTCTACCGGCGTCACGTCGCGAAGATCACGGGCATGGGCGTACGGCGATTCAACCGCGCCGAGGACGTGGCCGATTTCGTGGCCTCGGTCTTCCTCGAGGTGCTCAAGTCGGCGAGTGGGTTCGACGCGCGGCGTGGCAACGCCGTGTCGTGGCTGTTCGGTGTCGCGGGCAACGTGGCAGCGGCCATGCACCGGGACAGATTCCGGCAGGCCGACGTCGAGCAGCGCGTGTCCGGACGTGCGTTGCTGGACGCCGACGACTACCAGCGCGTCGAGCAGCGGATCGACGCCGCAGCCGAGGTGCGTCGCGTGTATGCCGCGATACGGCAGCTCAGCGACGCCGATCGTCGGGTGCTTGAGCTTAGCGGGGTGGACGGGCTCAAGGCGGCCGATATCGCGGCCGCGTTGGGCATCAATCAGATCGCCGTCCGCGTACGCCTCGCGAGGGCACGTCAACGGCTGCGCGCGCAGTTGGCGACCAACACCGGCAGCCATTCGGCGACACCGGTGCGGGCCAGGGAAAAAGCGTTGAATACTTCAGGAGGGAATTGATGAACGAGCACAAGCAGGAGACCCTGACGGGCTTCGAACTTCGGCTGGGCGACGAACTGGCAGCCCTGGACGCGGCGCAGGAGCGCAGCCCGGTTGTCGGTGCGGTCCGGCCGCGTCGGGCGCCCATCGCGCTAGCGGCGGGGTTCGCCGTGCTGGCGGGCATGGCGGCGGTGGCGGTGGCCCCGGCGGTGCTGTCGTCGGGGTCGGGGCCGGCGAGCGGCACCGCACAGAGCGCAGCCGGGCTCGCCACGGTGCCGGTGGCGTTCACCGTCACGAACAACGGCGATGGCAGCGTGACGTTCACCGCCCGTGACGTTGTCGACCCGGCCGCCGCGACCAAAGCGCTCAACGAGGCGGGCATCACGGGGAAGGTGGTCAACGGCGAAGCGCAATGCTCACTCGAGGACGCTCCCCGCCGCCTCACGATTGACTCGTTCAAGAAGTCTCCGAGCGTGCGGCTCACCTCGTCGATGTACAAGCCTGGTGGCGGTCTTCTGGTGACGGTCTCCCGCAACGGTTCTAGCCCAGCCGTGGTGGGCACGTTGGCCTACGAACGCGCCACCGACATCCCCGCCTGCTAGGCCTGACAACGGTGGGATCCGACTCGGCCGTCGTCTCTGATGTCTGGCCGGTTGCCCACCACTGAGCCGAGTTGTTGAAAACAGGTGCGGGGCCGGTCTTCCTTGACGGAAGGCCGGCCCTCGCCGGGACTCACGCTGTCAGGTGGCCGGACGGCTTGTGGCCGTTGCACGGCTCAGGCAACGCGCCGATCAGCACGTGCTGCCTGACCGGCACGTGCTGCACCGGCGTCTGCGGCTGGGGCCGGGTAACGGTCGGCGGCCTGCGCCGGGTAGGGCTCGGACCGGACCACCCGCAACGGTCGGTCGACCTCCTCCGTACCGAATCGCCAGCGTGACGGCGCCGACTGCCGTTGCGGCGCGGGCCCACCGGGGCGCAGACCGGGCCGGGACAGCAGCACGGTGATCAGGTAGCCGACCACCAGGAAGCCGTGGCTGACCAGTCGCTCGCCGCCCACCGAGCCAGTGGCCAGGTCGTTTACCGAGAGCAGCAGCAACGTGCCGACGAACGCGCTGAGCATCGGCAGCAGCCCGGCCGGCGGGGTGCGGCGTACCGCCACGAAGAGGAAGCCGGCACCGACCGCCACGTTCCAGGCGGCCGACTCGTGCCACAGGTGCTGGCCGGTGGGGTGCAGGTGGTCGGCGGTCGCGCCCCGGCCCACCTGGGCCAGACCGAGCACCAACTGCACCGCGCCGAGCAGGCCGAGCGCCGCGCGTAGCCCGGCGACCAGGGGGCCACGCCCGCCCAGGCGCCGCCACCACGACCGCCGGGGCGGCGGGGCCGCCGCGGTGGCGGCCAGGATCGCCGCGGTCCGGTCGGGCACATCGGTGACCAGACGGGTACGAACCCGACGCGTCACCGCAGCCGCCGCCGTGAACCAGGCCCGGCAATCGGCACACCCGTCAAGGTGCCCCTGCGCCGCCGTCCGTTCGGCGGCGGTCTCCTCCCCGTCCAACTGCGCGGACAGGACCTCCCGCCACTGCTCACACCCCATGTATCAGTAGTCGCTCCGACAGCCGCTCCGGTTCCCGGCGACCGTCACCCGTTGTGGAATACTCGCCGGACCATGACGCGCTACGGCCTGCTGATCCTGCCCGCTACCAACCGGGTGTACGCCCGCTCCGCCGTCGATCTCACCCGAGCCGAGCTGGAGATCTTCGGCCGCTCGGCGCTCGACGGTCGGATCGGCGAGTTGGACACCGAGGTCGTTGGTGGGGCGTCCTACGTCACGTTCACCGGCGACGGGCTGACCGAGCGTGACCTGGCCGTCCTGGGCAACCTCTCCGCCGGGTACGCGCTGTTCGAGATCGTCGGCGAGTTGCTGCGTCCGATCGAGTGGAGCCGGCTGGACCGCTACGACGACGACCTGCTCACCATCCAGAAGTACCCGGGCAAGACCAACGAGCAGTTCACCAAGCTGCTGCTCAATGTCACCCTGCTCGCCTCGGACTGGGCCACCGAGTTGACCAGCCGACGGTTCCGGGTGCTCGACCCGCTCTGCGGCCGGGGCACCACGCTCAACCAGGCGCTGATGTACGGCTTCGACGCCGCCGGAATCGAGCGTGACCAGAAGGACGTCGAGGCGTACCGGGCGTTCATCACCACCTGGCTGAAGCAGAAGCGGGTCAAGCACCGGGTGCTGGAGTCGGGGCCCGTGCGCCGGGAGCGCAAGGTGGTCGGCCGACGGGTGCGGATCGAGCTGGCGCCGACCCGCGAGGAGCACAAGGCCGGCCGGACGCAGCTGCTGGACGTGGTGAACGCCGACACCGCCCGGTCGGCGGAGTTCTTCCGTCCGGAAACCGTGGACCTGGTGGTCGCCGACGCGCCGTACGGCGTGCAGCACGGCAGTCGTACCGCCGACCGTGGGTTGACCCGCGACCCGCTGGCGTTGCTCGCGGACGCCGCGCCGGTCTGGGCGCGGTTGCTGCGTCCCGGCGGCGCGCTCGGTATCTCCTGGAACACCCACGTCGCCAGCCGCGACGACGCTGCGGCTGCCCTGGCCGACGCGGGCCTGACCGTGGTCGACGACGAGCCCTACCTCGCGCTGCGGCACCGGGTGGACCAGTCGATCATGCGGGACGTGCTGGTGGCCCGCCGCCCGGCCTGACCCGGCCGCGTACCTCCACCCCGCCGCACCATGCGGCCGCGCATTGTCTCTCTCGCGCGTCCTTTGCTCTGCAGCCGCGGAGGCGACACTCACGGTCTGTAGCTGGTGCCTCCGGGGGTGCAGAGCAAAGGACGGACAACTGGTCTTGACCTCGCGGACCACCGGGGGGTTTTGTGCCGCATTTCACCTGTTCAGTGGGTGGGTGTGAAAACCACGTCAAGAAACGGTTCGCCACCGTCATGGTCGCGTTATGACCCCTGCCGTCCGGCGGGTGGTGGGGCTTTGATTGCCCGGCGCGACCGGAAGGCGGTCGCGACGAACCTTTCCGGTATGAGGAGTCAGCGTGTCTGACGTGGTGTTCGTGGTCCTGACGGTGGCGCTGTTCGCAGTGCTCGCCCTGGTGGTCCGGGCGGTGGAGAAGCTGTGAACGCGGTCAACGCCGTCGGTCTGGTGCTCGCGATCGTCCTGGGCGCGTTCCTGGTGTTCGCCCTGCTGTTCCCGGAGCGCTTCTGATGACCATGACAACAGCGGGCGTCATCTTCGTGCTGACGCTGGTGGCCGCCCTGGTCGCCGTCTACAAGCCGTTCGGCGACTACATGTTCCGGGCGGTCTCCGGCACCAAACAGTCGCGGGTCGAGCGGGGCATCTACCGACTCGTCGGGGTCAACCCGGCCGCCGAGCAGACCTGGGGCGTGTACGCCCGCAGCGTGCTGGCGTTCTCCGCGGTCTCCATCCTGTTCCTGTACCTGTTCCAGCGGGTGCAGAACCACCTGTGGCTGTCCCTCGGCCTGGACCCGGTGATGACCCACGGCGCCTGGAACACGGCCGTCTCGTTCGTGACCAACACGAACTGGCAGTGGTACTCGGGTGAGTCGACGATGGGTCACCTGGTGCAGATGGCCGGCCTGGCCGTGCAGAACTTCACCTCGGCGGCCGTCGGCATCGCGGTGGCGGTGGCGCTGGTACGGGGCTTCGCCCGCAGCCGCACCGGGCAGCTCGGCAACTTCTGGGTCGACCTGACCCGGATCGTGCTGCGCATCCTGGTGCCGATCGCGGTCCTCGGCGCCATCGTGCTGATGATCGGCGGGGTGGTGCAGAACCTGTCCGCCGGCACCGACGTGACCACGTTGACCGGCGGCACCCAGACCATCACCGGTGGTCCGGTCGCCAGCCAGGAAGTGATCAAGGAGCTGGGCACCAACGGCGGCGGCTTCTACAACGTCAACAGCGCGCACCCGTTCGAGAACCCCACCACCTGGACGAACTGGCTGGAGATCTTCCTGCTCCTGCTGATCCCGTTCAGCCTGCCCCGGGTCTTCGGCCGGATGGTCGGGCAGAACCGGCAGGGCTACGCCATCGCCGCGGTGATGGGCATCCTCGCGTTCGCCAGCGTCGCCATCACCAACATCTTCGAGCTGGCTGGCCACGGCACGGTCCCGCAGGCGGTCGGCGCGGCGATGGAGGGCAAGGAGGTGCGGTTCGACGTGTCGAACTCGGCCACCTTCGCCGCCGCCACCACGCTCACCTCGACCGGCGCGGTGAACTCGTTCCACGACTCGTTCACCTCGCTCGGCGGCATGATGGCCATGGTCAACATGATGCTCGGCGAGGTCGCGCCCGGTGGCACCGGTTCCGGTCTCTACGGCCTGCTCATCCTCGCGGTGATCACGGTCTTCGTGGCTGGCCTGATGGTCGGCCGCACCCCCGAGTACCTGGGCAAGAAGATCAGCTCGCGGGAGATCAAGTTCGCCTCGCTCTACTTCCTGATCACGCCGATCCTGGTGCTCGTCGGTACGGCGTCCGCGTTCGCCACCGGCAACAACTCGACCGCGCTCAACGTCGGCCCGCACGGCCTCTCCGAGGTCCTGTACGCGTTCACCTCGGCCAGCAACAACAACGGCTCGGCCTTCGCCGGCATCACGGTCAACACGGCCTGGTGGAACACCGCGCTCGGGTTGTGCATGCTGCTCGGCCGGTTCCTGCCGATCATCTTCGTGCTCGCGTTGGCCGGCTCGCTGGCCCGCCAGGCACCCACCCCCGCGTCCGAGGGCACCCTGCCGACCCACCGACCGCTGTTCATCGGGATGGTCGTCGGCGTCACGGTGGTCCTCGTCGCGCTGACCTTCCTGCCCGCGCTGGCGCTCGGCCCGCTGGCAGAGGGGCTCTGACCATCATGAGGAACGAGGACATGTCCGTCACGTCCGCCCCAACAGAGCAGCTGCCCGGTACGCCGGCCACCCAGGGCAACCGGATCGGCGGGGGCCTGCTCGACCCCCAGCAGTTGATCCGGTCCCTGCCGGACGCGGTGCGCAAGCTCAACCCGACCACCCTGTGGCGCAACCCGGTGATGCTGATCGTGGAGGTCGGTGCGGCCTTCACCACCGTCCTGGCGGTGACCGACCCGTCGGTGTTCGCCTGGGCGATCACCATCTGGCTCTGGTTGACAGTGGTCTTCGCCAACCTGGCCGAGGCGGTCGCCGAGGGTCGGGGCAAGGCCCAGGCCGCGACCCTGCGGCAGGCGAAGAAGGACACCATCGCCACCCGGCTGATCGACTGGAAGCCGGGCGCGCGGGCCAACACCTACCGCGACGAGGCGGTGCCCGCGCCCGACCTGCGTCAGGGCGACGTCGTGCTCGTCGAGGCGGGCGGCATCATTCCCGGCGACGGCGACATCGTCGAGGGCATCGCCAGCGTCGACGAGTCGGCCATCACCGGCGAGTCGGCCCCGGTCATCCGCGAGTCCGGTGGAGACCGCAGCGCGGTCACCGGCGGCACCAAGGTGCTCTCCGACCAGATCATCGTGAAGATCACCCAGAAGCCGGGGGAGAGCTTCATCGACCGGATGATCGCCCTGGTCGAGGGTGCCAACCGGCAGAAGACGCCGAACGAGATCGCGCTGAACATCCTGCTCGCCGCGCTCACGGTCATCTTCCTGCTGGCCGTCGTCACCCTCCAGCCGCTGGCGATCTTCTCCAAGGCGTACCAGGCGGCCGCGCCGAACAGCGGGGCGATCACCGACTCCGGTGTGACAGGCGTGGTGCTGATCTCGCTGCTGGTCTGCCTGATCCCCACCACCATCGGCGCGCTGCTCTCCGCCATCGGCATCGCCGGCATGGACCGGCTGGTGCAGCGCAACGTCCTGGCCATGAGCGGCCGGGCCGTCGAGGCGGCCGGCGACGTCAACACCCTGCTGCTGGACAAGACCGGCACCATCACGCTGGGCAACCGGCAGGCCGCCGAGTTCGTACCGGTCGAGGGGGTCGACGCCGCGACCCTGGCCGACGCCGCGCAACTGTCCAGCTTGGCCGACGAGACCCCGGAGGGGCGCTCGGTGGTCGTCCTGGCGAAGAACGAGTTCGGGCTGCGCGAGCGTGAGCCGGGCGTGATGCCGCACGCCACCTTCGTGCCGTTCACCGCGCAGACCCGGATGAGCGGCGTCGACCTGACTCCGGACGCCAGCGTGGACGGCGGCGCGGTGGGCACGGCCCGCCGGGTCCGCAAGGGTGCCGCCGCCGCGGTGATGAAGTGGGTACGGGAGAACGGCGGTCACCCGACCGAGCAGGTCGGCGAGATCGTGGACGGGATCAGCAGCACCGGCGGTACGCCGCTGGTCGTCGCCGAGCACGTCGACGGTGAGCCGGCCCGCGCCCTGGGCGTCATCCACCTCAAGGACGTCGTCAAGTCCGGCATGCGGGAGCGGTTCGACGAGATGCGCCGGATGGGCATCCGGACCGTGATGATCACCGGCGACAACCCGCGTACCGCCAAGGCGATCGCCGACGAGGCCGGGGTGGACGACTTCCTGGCCGAGGCGACGCCGGAGGACAAGCTCGCGCTGATCAAGCGGGAGCAGGAGGGCGGCCGGCTGGTCGCGATGACCGGTGACGGCACCAACGACGCCCCGGCGCTCGCCCAGGCCGACGTCGGCGTGGCCATGAACACCGGCACGTCGGCCGCCAAGGAGGCCGGCAACATGGTCGACCTCGACTCCGACCCGACCAAGCTGATCGAGATCGTGGAGATCGGCAAGCAGTTGCTGATCACCAGGGGTGCGCTGACGACGTTCAGCATCTCCAACGACATCGCGAAGTACTTCGCGATCATTCCGGCCATGTTCGCCGGCCTCTACCCGAGCCTGGACGCGCTGAACATCATGCGGTTGGCCAGCCCGGAGTCGGCGATCCTGTCCGCCGTCATCTTCAACGCCCTGGTGATCATCGCGCTGATCCCGCTCGCCCTACGCGGCGTGCGGTACCGGCCGGCCGCCGCGTCGAAGCTGCTCAGCCGCAACCTGCTGGTGTACGGGCTGGGCGGCATCATCGTGCCGTTCATCGGGATCAAGCTCATCGACCTGCTCATCCAGTTCATCCCGGGGATTTCGTGATGCGCCTACCCACCTGGATCGCCCAACACCTCGCCGCCCTTCGCGCCGTACTCGTCTTCACGGTGCTGCTCGGCCTGGTCTACCCGCTGGCTCTGGTAGCGCTCGGTCAGCTGCCCGGCCTCAACCACAAGGCCGACGGCTCGTTGATCACCGTGGGCGGGAACACCGTCGGCAGCGCGCTGATCGGCCAGTCCTTCACCGACGCGGACGGCAACCCCGTCGCCCGCTACTTCCAGTCCCGTCCCTCCGCCGCCGGCGACGGCTACGACCCGACCTCCACCTCGGCCAGCAACCTGGGCCCGGAGAGCGTGGTCGACACGATCGCCACCGACCCGGAGGAGTCCAGCGAGAGCCTGCTCACCCAGGTGTGCGGGCGCAGCAAGTCCGTCGGCGAGCTGAACGGCGTCGACGGCCGGCGCCCGTACTGCACCGACGACGGGGTGGGTGCCGTGCTCGCGGTCTTCCGCGCCGACGGTCTGACCGGTCCGGTCACCCGGGTGGTCAGCGTCAACCAGGCCGCCCCGGCAACGCCCTTCGTCTCCTCCTACGAGGGGGTCACGGTGGAACTGGCCCAGCCGGGCGAGGACTACGTGGCCGCCGGCGGGGTGGTCACCCCGATCCGGGGCGACGCGCCCGCCGACCCGGCGGTGCCCGCCGACGCGGTCACCGCCAGCGCCAGCGGTCTCGACCCGCAGATCAGCCCGGCGTACGCCGAGTTGCAGGTGAACCGGGTCGCGCGGGAGCGCGGCGCGGACCCGGCGGCGGTCCGCAAGCTGGTGCAGGAGCACACCGACGGGCGGGCGCTGGGATTCATGGGTGAGCCCGGCGTCAACGTGCTGGAGCTCAACCTCGCCCTCGACAAGCAGTTCACCGCCCGCTGAGCGTGAAAGGAAGGGCCCCTTATTAACGCCAGGCGTTAATAAGGGGCCCTTCCTTCGAGATTGAGAGGATGGTCCCCGTGCCACGCGGAGAACTGCGCATCTATCTCGGAGCCGCCCCCGGCGTCGGCAAGACGTACGCCATGTTGGAGGAGGCCCAGCGGCGAGCCGCGCGCGGCACCGACGTGGTGATCGGCTTCGTGGAGACCCACGGTCGCCAGCACACCGCCGCGATGCTCGGCGACCTGGAGGAGGTGCCCCGCCGCGCGATGGAGTACCGGGGCGTCGAATTCACCGAGATGGACCTGGACGCGGTGCTGGCCCGTCGGCCGGAGATCGCGGTGGTGGACGAGCTGGCGCACACCAACGTGCCAGGTTCTCGGCACGACAAGCGCTGGCAGGACGTCCAGGAGCTGCTCGACGCGGGGATCGACGTGCTGTCCACGGTCAACGTGCAGCATCTTGAGTCGGTCAACGACGTGGTCGCACAGATCACCGGCACCACCCAGCGGGAGACCGTGCCGGACGAGATCGTCCGTGCCGCCGAGCAGGTCGAGCTGGTCGACATGACCCCCGAGGCGCTACGTCGGCGGATGGCACACGGCAACATCTACCGACCCGACAAGATCGATGCCGCGCTGGGCAACTACTTCCGGGTCGGCAACCTCACCGCGCTGCGCGAGCTGGCGCTGCTCTGGCTGGCCGACAAGGTCGACGAGCAGCTCGACCGGTACCGCAGCCAGCAGGGGATCGCCGCCACCTGGGAGGCTCGGGAACGGGTCGTGGTCGCGCTGACCGGCGGCCCGGAGGGCGAGACGCTGATCCGCCGGGCAGCCCGGATCGCCGCCCGCAGCAAGGGCGCCGACCTGCTCGCCGTGCACGTGGCCCGCAGCGACGGCCTGGCCGGCGCCGACCCGGCCCAGCTGGCCCGCCAGCGGGTCCTCGTCGAGAGCCTCGGCGGCACGTACCACCAGGTGCTCGGCACCGACGTGCCGGCCGCGCTGCTGGACTTCGCCCAGGGGGTGAACGCCACCCAACTGGTGCTCGGCGCCAGCCGGCGGGGCCGCTTCGCGCAGATCTTCTCCCGCGGAGTCGGGGTGACCACCACCGCGCTCTCCGGGGCGATCGACGTGCACCTGGTCACCCACAAGGAGGCCGGAAAGGGCCGCCGGGCGGCAGCCGTGCCGGCGGCGCTGTCCCGACGACGCCGGTTGCTCGGCTTCGGCCTGGCCGTGCTGGGCATGCCGCTGCTCACCCTGCTGCTGAAGACCCTGCCCGACCTGACGCTGACCAACGACATCCTGCTCTTCCTCGCCGGGGTCGTCGGTGTCGCGCTGGTCGGCGGCGTGTGGCCGGCCCTGGTCGCCGCGCTCGGCGGCACCCTGCTGCTCAACTGGTTCTTCACCCCGCCGTACCGGACGCTGACCATCGCCGAGGCGGACAACCTGCTCGCCCTGGCCGTCTTCGTGGGGGTGGCGCTCGCGGTGAGCTGGATCGTCGACGTGGCCGCCCGGCGTACCCGCGAGGCCGCCCGCGCCGCCGCCGACGCGCAGACCCTCGCCGCCATCGCCGGTGGCGTGCTGCGCGGCGAACGCCCGCTGCCCGCCCTGCTGGAACAGCTCCGGGAGACCTTCGGGCTGCGCGCGGTGAGCGTGCTGGAGTTGGCCGAGGAGGCCGGTGGGCGTCCGGAGCGGGCCCGCGAGGAGCACGCCTGGGGCGTGGTGGCCAGCGTCGGTGAGAGCCCGCCCTGTACCCCCGAGGGCGGCGAGACGACGGTACCGGTCGACGACCGGATCACCGTCGTGCTCTGCGGTCGACGACTGGAGGCCGCCGACCGGCGCATCGTCGAGGCGTTCGCCGCCCAGGCCGCCGTCGCGCTGCGCCAGGAACGGCTCGCCGAGGAGGCCGCCACCGCCCGGCCCCTCGCCGCCGCCGACCGGATGCGCACCGCGCTGCTCGCGGCGGTCAGCCACGACCTGCGTACGCCACTGGCGTCGGCGAAGGCGGCGGTGACCAGCCTGCGCAGCCAGGACATCGAGTTCGACGAGTCCGACCGCGAGGAGCTGTTGGAGACCGCCGAGGAGTCGCTGGACCGGCTCGCCCGGCTGGTCGGCAACCTGCTCGACATGAGCCGGCTCCAGGCGGGCGTGCTGGGCATCTCGGCGACGGCGATCGGCCTGGAGGACGCCGTACCCCTGGCGTTGGACGAACTTGGCCCGGTGGCCGCGACCGTCGGTACGGACATCCCGGCCGACCTGCCGGCCGCCACCGCCGACCCGGGCCTGCTGGAACGGGTACTTGTCAACATCGTCGCCAACGCGCTGCGCTACAGCCCGCCGGACCAGCCTCCGACGATCACTGCCAGCGCGCACGCCGGCCAGGTGGAGCTGCGGGTGATCGACCGGGGTCCGGGCATCCCGGAGGACCAGTGGGAGCACGTCTTCCTGCCGTTCCAACGCCTCGGCGACCGGGACAACCAGACCGGCGTCGGCCTCGGTCTTGCCCTGTCCCGGGGCCTGGCCGAGGCGATGGGTGGCAGCATCACCCCGGAGACCACACCCGGCGGTGGGCTCACCATGGTGCTGCGGCTGCCGGCCGCCGTGCAGACCAGCTCGGAGGGGCCGCAGGAATGACGCGCATCCTGGTCGTCGACGACGAACCGCAGATCCTGCGTGCCCTGCGGATCAATCTGCGCGCCCGCCGCTACGACGTGGACGTCGCCGCGACCGGGGCCGCCGCGTTGAGGGCCGCCGCCAGCCACCCGCCCGACCTGGTGGTGCTGGACCTCGGCCTTCCCGACATCGACGGGGTGGAGGTGATCCGCGGCCTGCGCGGCTGGACCGCCGTGCCGATCATCGTGCTCTCCGGAAGGGCCGGCAGCGAGGACAAGGTCGCGGCGCTAGACGCGGGCGCCGACGACTACGTCACGAAGCCGTTCGGGGTGGAGGAACTGCTGGCCCGCATCCGCGCCGTGACCCGCCGGCTCGGCGCGCCCAGCGAGTCGGTTCCGGCGCTGCGGATCGGCCAGCACACCGTCGACCTGGCCGACCACAGTGTGCGGCGCGACGACGGCACCGAGGTGAAGCTGACCCCCACCCAGTGGAGTGTGCTGGAGAAGTTGCTGCGCCACCCCGGCAAGCTGGTCAGCCAGCGTCAACTCCTCCAGGACGTGTGGGGGCCGGAATACCAGAACGAGACCAACTACCTGCGGCAGTACCTGGCCCAGCTCCGACGCAAGCTGGAGGACGACCCGGCCCGACCCCGGCACCTCATCACCGAGCCGGGAATGGGCTACCGCTACCGGCCGTGACCCGTTGACAGCCGCCGATAGAGATTGAAGAATTTCGTTCGCAGCGGCAGCGGCGTGCTTCTGTAACCGTCCCCTCCGGTTACCCCTCGGGAGTTCGCCGTGTCCCTGCCCCTGTCCCGCCGCCGACTGCTGACCGCCGGCGGTGCCGGCCTCGTCCTGGCCGGCCTCTCCGACCCGTTCCGGGCCGGTCCCGCCCGAGCCGCCGTCACCACCGCCGACCTGGTCGTCTACGGCGCCACCTCCGGAGGGCTGGCCGCCGCGATCACCATGCGCCGGCTCGGCCACACCGCCGTGGTGGTCGAGCCCACCAGCCACGTCGGTGGGCTGAGCACCGCCGGGCTGGGTGCCACCGACACCGGGGTCCAGGCGTCCATCGGCGGGCTGGCCGCCGAGTTCTACCGCCGGGTGTACGTGAAGTACCACGGCGGAACACTCACATCGACGTCCCCGCTGCGGATGACCTTCGAACCGCGCGTAGCCACCGCCGTCTTCGCCGAGATGCTGGCCGAGGCCGGCGTTCCGGTGGTCGTCGACGCCCGGCTGACCGGCCTCGGCCGCAGCGGCAACCGGGTCACCGAGCTGCGCACCGAGGACGGGTCGATCTACCGGGGTGCCATGTTCGTCGACGCCACCTACGAGGGCGACCTGCTGGCCATGGCCGGGGTGGGGTTCACCGTCGGGCGGGAGTCCAACGACACCTACGGCGAGACGATCAACGGGGTGCAGTCCCGCAACACCCACCAGTTCGTCTACCCGGTCGACCCGTACGTGACGGCCGGCTCACCCACGAGTGGTCTGCTGCCGGGGATATCCGCCACCCCGCTCGCCCCGCAGGGCAGCGGTGACGACCGGATCCAGGCGTACTGCTTCCGGATGTGCCTGACCCAGGCGGCCAACCGGATCCCGTTCGGCAAGCCGTCCGACTACGACCCGATCCGGTACGAGCTGCAGCTGCGCCACATCCAGGCCGGCTACGCCGGGCCGTACTTCACCACCCACTCGATCGGCGGTGGGAAGACCGACTCGAACAACAACGGCGCGGTCTCGACCGACCACATCGGCTTCAACCACGCGTACCCGACGGCGAGTTGGGCGGCACGGGAGAGCATCATCGCCGAGCACCGCAGCTACCAGCAGGGGATGATGTGGTTCCTGGCCAACGATCCCCGGTTGCCGGCGTCGGTGCGTGATTCGACCGCCCGGTGGGGGCTGCCGGTCGACGAGTTCACCGGCACGGGTGGCTGGCCGCCGCTGCTCTACATCCGTGAGGCCCGCCGGATGGTCTCCGCGTACGTGATGACCGAGGCCGACTGCCGGGGCCGGGTGCGCGCCACCGACTCGGTGGGTCTGGCCAGCTACACGATGGACTCGCACAACTGTCAGCGGGTGGTCGTCGACGGAAAGGTCCGCAACGAGGGGGACGTGCAGATCGGGGTTCCGTCGCCGTACCCGGTGAGCTACCGGGCGATCGTGCCGCACCAGGCGCAGTGCGCCAACCTGCTGGTGCCGGTCTGCCTCTCGGCGAGCCACATCGCGTACGGCTCGATCCGGATGGAACCGGTGTTCATGATCCTCGGGCAGGCGGCGGCCACCGCCGCGTCACTGGCGCTCGGCGGGAACCTCGCCGTACAGGCCGTGTCCGTGCCCGCCCTGCAGGCCCGCCTGCGCCAGGACGGGGCGGTGCTGGAGTGGGGATCGACGAGTGAGGTGATCCTGGACAACGCCGCGGCCGGCGGCATCACCCGGGCCGGGACGTGGCTGCGCAGCACCAGCATCGGCGGCTACTACGGCCCGGACTACGAGCACGACGGCAACACCGCCAAGGGCGTCAACCGGCTGCGGTTCCGCCCGACACTGCCCGCCTCCGGGTCGTGGACCGTGCAACTGCGCTGGACCGCCGACCCGAACCGGGCGACCAACGTGCCGGTGGACGTCGCGTACTCCGGCGGGGTGGCCACCCGGACCGTCGACCAGCGGCAGTCCGGCGGCCAGTGGGTGCCGCTGGGCACCTACCCGTTCACGGCGGGTACCGAGGGGAGCGTGTTGATCCGCACCGAGGACACCAACGGCCACGTGATCGCCGACGCGGTGCGCTTCGTCCGCGCCTGACCGATCGGACCGGCGGCGGTCTTCGGGCGGGCGGCGGTCTTCGGGTCCAGCGGTGGTGCCACCAACAACGGGTCGACCTGGATCACGTCGATGCCGAGCGGGCGCAGCATGGCGCGCAGTGCCGACTCGCAGAGCTCCTCCCACGGCTGCTCCGCGCCCATCGCGGTGACCAGCAGCTCGGGCCGGGTGAAGGCGATGCCCAACCGCTGCCCCTGTGGGGAACGGCCGGTCCGTACCGTCCGCACCATCCGTCCCGGCAGGTCACGCACCGGAACGGCGTAGATTGTCGGGCCCTCGTCCATGGTCGGGTTGGTCCTTTCCACACGTGCCGCCGGGGTGGCGGTCATCGGCTGAATCGTTCGAGATCGCGGGCGAAGCGGCGGATCGTCGCGGCCCGCGCCCAGGACGGTGCGGGTACCGCGATGACCGGCACGTCGGCCCGCGACACGCAGTACCGGGTGACGTGGCCGCGAGATCGGCCGAACCGGCCGCGTTGCGGGCTGCCGACGACCAGCAGGTCCGACTCCCGGCACGCGTGGTCGACCAGCACCTGCCCGGCGTACCCCTGGGTCGCCAGCAGCCGCACGGTAACGTCTCGGGGGACCCCACCGAGCGCCGCGTCGAACACACCGCGCAGGTAGACCAGGGCCGCCCGGTCGCACTCGTCCTGCCAGCGCCAGGTCAGCGTGCCGGGCCGCCACGTCGGCGCGAAGACCCACGCGCGGACCGCGTCCAGTTGTGCGCCGTCGCGGCGGGCCAGCTGCATGGCGCGGCGAAGCGCCTGCATCCCGGCGAACGACCGGTCCACCCCCACCACGATCCGGCGGGCACCGGCTGGGCGGCTCATGCGGCGGACACCGCCCACGCCGGGGTCTCCGTCCCGGTACGCGGGTCCGCCGGCGCGCTCAGGTCGAGCGGCTCCGCGGTACGCGGGTCCGCCCGCGCGCTCAGGTCGAGCGCGCGGAGGATGTAGTTGGCCTCCGTCACCTCGACCCCGGCGCGTAGGCGCAGGTCGGCCACGGCGCGGTGCAGCACGGTCATGCTGCCGGCGGAGAGGCGGATCACGGCATCGACGTCGGCGGCGATCCACCAGGCGTCGACCGCGCACGGCTCGTGCCGCAGGTACTCCACCAGGTGACTGCCGGGCGCGGACGGGCCGAGCCGGACGCTGACCAGCGCCTCGTGCCGCCGCTCCGGCAGCTCTGCGCTGGTTGTGGGCTCGCCGAGGTTGCTGTCGGTGCCGGGTGGGGTGTCTCCGCGTTCCCAGCGTGTCATCCGCCAAGGACTCATGGACCGATCGTGACCACCGGACGACGGCAGAGCGCCCGTCGATACGCCGTTTCGACGGGCCACCGCCCATTCTTGACGCCCCGTTCACGCTGGGGCGCTTCCGGCTCAGAACTCGACGCCCACCAGCCGCTCGGAAACCATCCAGAGCCGGGCGGCGTCGTCGGTGCTGCGCGCCGAACGGTAGACGGCCAGCTCGGTCGGTTTGCCGGTGAACTGCCCCAACCCGTCCGGGCCGTAGAACCGGCCGCCCTGCGCCTGCGAGCTGGTTGCCGCATAGAGGGCGGGACGCAGCCCGGCGTCCACCGAGTGCACCAGGAAGCCCCGGCGGGCCAGCCGACTCATGATCGAGTGGTGCAGCGAGGGGCGGCTGCGGCCCAGGTTGGGGCCGGACGCGTACAGGTTGGTCATGGTGGTGCCCGGGTGGGCGACGTTGCTCACGATGCCCCAGCCGCCGGCGCGACTGCGCCGGTCGAGTTCCAACCCGAAGTGCAGGGTCGCCAGCTTCGAGGCGTTGTAGGCGCGGATCGACGCGTACCTGCGGTCGCTCTGGAGGTCGTCCCAGTCCAGCCGGCCGGAGCGGGCCGCGCTGCTCGACATCGTGGTGACCCGGGCCTGCCCGGCGCGGAGCAGCGGCAGCAGCCGTCCGGTCAGCGCGAAGTGGCCCAGGTGGTTGGTGCCGAGTTGCAGCTCGAAGCCTTCCGCGGTGACGTGCCGGGTAGGGGGTGTCATCACGCCCGCGTTATTGATCATGAGGTGGATCGGCCGGCCCTCGCCCAGCAGCGTGCCGGCCAGCGCGGCCACCGAGTCCAGCGAGGCGAGGTCCAGTTCCCGGGTCGACACGACAGCGCCCGGCGCGGCGGCCCGTACGGCGTCCAGTGCGGCGGCGCCCTTGGCCGGGTTACGGACCGGCAGCACCACCTCGGCGCCGGCCTGCGCCAGCCGGGTGGCCAGGCCGAGGCCCAGCCCGTCGCTGCCGCCGGTCACGACGGCGAGTTTTCCAGTCAGGTCCGGAACGGTCAGGTCGAGCACAGCATCTCCCAGGTCGGCGGTGTCCGTCATCGGTCGTGGACAAGCCTGGATCGATCGCCGGCCAGCACCCAGGGTGGCCTTGTCCAGGGATCACCGGTCCCTGGCTCGGGGGAAGCCGCCGGGCACGCCCACACGGCGAGTAGCGTTCCGAACGGACCAAGATCGGTGTACGAGGAGGCACAGTGCTGACGACGACGGTGGACATCCCGACCGGCGACGGGATCGCGGACGCGTCCCTCACCCGGCCGGACGGCAACGGCCCGTTCCCGGCGGTGCTGCTCTTCATGGACGCCTTCGGGCCGCGCCCGCGACTGGTCGAGATGGCCGAGCGGATCGCCGCCCGGGGCTACCTGGTGCTGACGCCCCACCTGTTCTACCGGGCCGGCCGGGCACCCCTGTTCGACCTGTCCCGACTCGGTGATGCGGACCAGCGCGGCGCGCTCTTCGAGCAGATCATGCCGCTGGTCGGCGCGCTGACCCCCGAGGTGATCAGCCGGGACACCGCCGCGTACCTCGACTTCCTGGCCGCCCGGGACGACGTCCGGCCCGGCCCGGTCGCGATCACCGGCTACTGCATGGGCGGCACGAACGCGCTGCGGGCCATCGAGGCACACCCGGACCGCATCGCCGCAGTCGCGAGCTTCCACGGTGGGCGGATCGTCACCGAGGCGCCGGACAGCCCGCACCTGGGCGTCGGTTCGATCACTGGCGAGCTGTACTTCGGGCACGCCGACGCCGACCAGTCGATGACGCCCGAGCAGATCGCCACGCTGGAGAAGGCGCTCGACGCCGCCGGGGTGCGCTACCGCTCCGAGGTGTACGAGGGCGCGCACCACGGCTACACCATGGCCGACACCCCGGCGTACGACGAGCAGGCCACCGAGCGTCACTGGGCGGCCCTGTTCGACCTCCTGGACCGCACCCTGCCCGCGAGCTGACGGCAGGCGACAGGTCTCCGTTCCGGCAATCTGGACAGATTCCGTTACGTGGTGATCACGTGATGGTGAGTAGTTCGGGAACGGCCTGGGGAACTACTCACCATCACGTGATCATGGGACGAGCGCTGGGCCGGTCGACGGCGGGTGCTCAGCGGCGTAGCAGCACCGGGCCGGCGTCGATGCGGGTGCGGAACAGCGCGTACGGCTTGCGCCGCAGGTCCTTGCCCCGCTGGTACTGCGGCTGCCGGTGCAGTTGGTTGGCGGTGACGTAGAGGTACCCGTCGGTGGCCACCGACATGGTGTCCGGCCAGAGCAGTCGCGGGTCGTGGACCAGGGTCTCGTACTCGCCGTCCGGTAGCCGGCGCAGCACCGCGTTCTGCTCGTACGCGGTGAGGTAGAGCCGCCCGGCGTCGTCGCTCTCCAACCCGTCCGAGGCGCTTCCCCGGTCGCCCTCGTCGACCACTGTGGCGGCGACCGCCTCCTGGGTGACGCCCGGGTCGGCCAACGCCTCGGTGGAGACGCTGTACCAGCGTCGGGATATCAGCGGGCAGTAGTAGAGCCGGCTGCCGTCGGCGGAGATGGCGATGCCGTCGGAGCCCATGCTCACCGGCTTCGGCGGTCCGTCCGCCGGTCGTTCGAGGAACGGTCGGCCCTCGACCAGCGGGCGGAACGTGGTCAACGGCTCCGCCCTGGTGGACGGGTGGTCGTGCAGCCGCCGCCAGGACGCCCCGCTGGCCAGGTCCACCACGATGATCCCGTTCGGCCCGGTGGCCGCGGAGTCGGTGATGTACGCGACGCCGGCCTCACCGCGGCGCAGGTCGAAGCGGACGTCGTTGAGGTACGTCGTCGGCAGGGCCACGTCCGCCGGGAAGGTGATCACCTGGGCGACCGTGTCGGTGTCCAGGTCGACCCGGACGAGCTTCGGACCGCCCGGCTTGGTGGGCTGGAACATCGGGCTGCCGGTGTCCAGCACCCAGAGCCGGTCGGCCGGGTCGACCACGATGCTCTGCACCGACACGAACGCGCCCGCGTCGTCGTCGCCGGACGGGTCGTTCCACGCCTGGTCGGGGTAGGGCACCTCCCGACCGTCGCGCAGCTCGGCGACGGTGGCCGGCACCTCGTCCCCCCACTTCGGGAAGTTGACGAAGATCCGGCCCCGGTGCGAGACGCTCACCCCGGTCGGCATCGGACCGGTGAAGGTGTGCACCAACTCCAACTCGCCCACGGGCTCGTCGCCCACCGGCCCGTTCATGACGTCCACCTCAGGATGCCCACCGTCTCGCCTCCTGCCGTCGGTTGCGCGCTCCGGTGCGGTTGTTCCCGCCCTGGCGTCCGATATGCCTCCGTCAGCTCACCGGTGCGGCGGCGTACGCGGCGGGCAGGCCGGGGACCTCGACGTCCACCGCGAGCAGCGCGCCGTCCTGCGGACCCGCGCTGCTCAGCCCGACCCGTGCGGTGCCGATGAAGAGTCGGCGCAGGCCGGGGCCGCCCAGGCAGATGCCGGCGGGCTGCTTCGCCGGCAGCCGGATCTCCCGGTCCAGGGTGCCGTCGGGCCGGTAGCGGCGGACCGCCGAGCCGCCCCAGAACGCGACCCAGAGGTGGCCCGCCGCGTCGACGGTCATGCCGTCCGGGCCCCCGTCGTCGGGGGAGAGCCGCAGGAACGGCTCGCGCCCGTGCAGGGCCCCGGTGGCGGGGTCGACGGTGAACCTGTCGATCTCGCCGCGCGGCGTGTCGGCCAGGTACATGGTGGTGCCGCTGGCGTCGAACGCGGGCCCGTTCGGAATTGTCAGCCCGGTCACCGCGGGCACCGGTGCCGCGCCGGGGGTGAGGCGGAACAGCGTGCCCCCGCCGGGCACCATCGCGTACGTCATGCTGCCGGCCCAGAAGTGGCCGTGCGGGTCGGCGACCGCGTCGTTCATCCGGGTCGGCTCGGGTGCGTCGGCGACCAGCTCGGCGACCGGTCGGGGGTCGCCGGTGACGGGCAGCACTGTGACACCGGTCCCGGCGGCGGCCAGCCAGTCACCGGGTCGGCCGGCCACCGGGGCGACCGCGCCGAGCGGGACGTCGAGACGACGCACCTCCCGCAGTGGGGCGGGGGCGTCACCGTCGGTCTCCAACAGTCGTCCGGCCAGCAGATCGACGAGGACCAGGCGGTCGTCGACCCAGCGCAGCCCCTCGCCCAGCTCCAACCGGTCGGTACTCCAGACGGTCGGCTCGGTCAGCTCCATGGTGCTCCTCCAAACGATCTCCGGTCGGCGGCGGCCGGCCCGCGCCGGCCGCGCAGGGCGGTCGGGCGGTGTCCGCGTCGTCGGTGCGCCGGCCCGCGCCGGCCGCCGCGCCGGTCAGCGGACCGTACCGCCCGGCTCGTGGTCCAGCAGCGTCAGCTCCGCCCGGTCGGGCAGACCCTCCCAGTCGCCCCGGGTGGCCACCGCGAACGCCCCGGTGGTGACGGCCCGGTCCAGTCGGGCCGGGACGTCGGCGTCGTCGAGCCAGCCGGAGAGCAGCCCGGCCACGAAGGCGTCGCCCGCGCCGACGGTGTCCACCACCGGGACCGTCCGGGCTGGACGGTGCACCGTGCCGGCCGCGCTGTGGCTGGTCGCCCCGCCGGCGCCGTGCTTGACGACGACCTCGGCCACCCCGGCGGAGAGCAACGCCATGACCGGGTCGGATGCGTCGGTCAGCACGGCCAACTCGTCGTCGGAGGCGACCACCAGGTCGATCGAGGACAGCAGCGGTCGCAGCGCGGTGGCGGCCTCGGGGACGGACCAGAGCCGCTGCCGGTGGTTGACGTCCAGGCAGACGGTGCTGCCGGCCGCGCGGGCGCGCCGTACGGCCTCCACCACCGCCTGGTACGGCTCGACGCCGAGCGCGCAGGTGATGCCGGTGACGTGCAGCAGCCGGGGCGGCGACCCGGGTGCGTCGAAGGCCCGGGTCACGTCGGCCGGGCGCAGCCGGGAGCCGGCGGAGCCCGCGCGGTGGTAGGTGACCCGGTTGATGTCCGCGACCCGGTTCTCGAAGAGGATCAGCCCGGTGGGAGCGGTCGGGTCTACCCGGGACCAGGTCAGGTCGACGCCCTCGGCGCGCAGCGTACGGCGAACCAGCTCACCCGGCTCGTCGGCGCCGGTGACGCCGACCCAGGCCGCCCGGTGGCCGAGCCGGGCCAGGCCGATCGCCACGTTCGACTCGGAGCCGGCGACGGAGATCCCGGCGGTGCCGCCCAGCCGCAGTGGGCCGGTGGGGCGGAACGCCGCCATCGTCTCGCCGAGCGTGAGGACGTCGGTCATCGCCGGACCGCCGCGAGGAAGGCGGCGGCGCGCTCACGCAGCGCCGCCGGGTCGCCACCGCGGACGACGTCGCCGAGCAGGGGTGAGCCGACCCCGACCGCGAGCGCGCCCCGGTCCAGGTAGCGTCGCGCGCCCTCCGCGTCGACGCCACCGACCGGTACGAACGCGGTGCCGGGGAACGGGTCGCGCAGCGCGCCGAGGTAGTCCGGCCCACCGAGGGACGCCGGGAAGAGCTTGATCGCGGTGGCCCCGCCGCTGTTGGCCTGCACCACCTCGGTGGGGGTGAGCGCACCGGCGAGCACCGGCAGCCCGAGCCGGCCGCCTTCGGCGAGGCTCGGCGCGAGCGCCGGGGTGACCAGGAAGGAAGCGCCCGCGTCGGCCGCCGCGCGGGCGTCCTCGGCGCTGAGCACGGTGCCCGCGCCCAGGCCGTAGTCGGGCCCGAGGGCGGCCCGGGCACGTCGGATGACGTCGAGCGCGTCGGTGCTGGTGAGCGAGACCTCGACCAGCGCGACGCCGCTCTCGGCCAGGGTGAGCACGGCGGTCAGCGCCGCCGCCGGGTCCGGGCCGCGGACGATGGCCAGCAACCGGTGGGTACGCAGCTCGTCGAGCAGGTTCATCGCGGGTGTCCTCAGTGGGTGCGGTGGGCGGAGATGGTGAGTCGCCAGGCGACCTCGCCGGTGGGGGGTACGACCGCCGCGTCGGCCGGGCCGGCGTCGGCCAGGTCGAAGGCGGCGCCGAGCATCGGCTCGACACCGATGCTGCGGTAGGGGCCGGTTTCCGGCCAACCTCCGAGGTTGCGCCAGAGCGCGGTGCTACGGGGCTGGTCGGGGCACTCCAGCTCCAGGGTCAGTCGGTCCACACCGTCGATCACCTGGACCCGCGGGCAGTCGAGCAGCACCGCGCCGAGCGCGGTCCCGTCGTCCGCGCCGAACGTGTCCAGCGGCAGCCCGACGGGGGCCGGCCACGCCCCGCTGAGCCACGGCGCGTCGGCGGGCCAGGTGCCCGGCGGCAGCAACGCGGCAGCTTCCGGATGCAGCCGGGTCGGCGTGCCGTCGGGCGCGTCGAGGCGGGCTGCGGGGGAGAGGTCGAGCAGGGCGTGCGCGGCCCAGACGAACCGGTGACCAGGATCGGCGGCCAGCCGGTAGTCGGCCACCACCACCCCGGAGGAGTCGCTGATCCGGCGGGTCAGGACGAACGTCGGGCGTTGGATGACCACGGTGCCGGGACCGACGCTGCGCCAGGGGCGGGACCACACCTCGCCGTGGTCGGGTCGACCGCGCACGGTGGGCAGGCACTCCTCCAGGCCACCGGCGTCGACGAACGCGTCGTCGGGGCGTACCCCGTGTCGGCCGGGTTCCGGGCCGCGCCACAGCCACTCCCGGCCGTCGCCGTGCAGGCTGGTCCACCGACCGCCGTGCGCGGCGTCGTACTCAGCATGCAGCGGCACCGGAGTCGCGGCGGTCACCATTCCGCGAACGACCCGTCGGCGTGCTGCCAGACCGGGTTGCGCCAGGCGTGCGGTGTCTGCGCGGCCTTGCGAACCGCCGCCTCGTCCACAGTGATGCCCAACCCGGGCCGGTCGAAGCGGGCGATGTGCCCGTCGACGAACCGGAACGGCTCCGGGTCGACCACGTAGTCCAGCAGCTCCGAGCCGGCGTTGTAGTGGATGCCGATGCTCTGCTCCTGGATCAGGAAGTTCGGCGTCGCGAAGGCCACCTGGAGGCTGGCGGCCAGGGAGATCGGGCCGAGCGGGCAGTGCGGGGCGAGGAGCGCGCCGTACGTCTCGGCCAGCGCGGCGATCCGGCGGACCTCGGATATCCCGCCGGCGTGCGACAGATCCGGCTGGACCACGGCCACCCCGGCCTGCAACGGGCCGAGGAACTCGTTACGGCCGTAGAGCCGCTCGCCGGTGGCCACCGGAATCGGCGTGCTGGCGACGATGTCGCGCAGGTGGTGGGCCTGGTCGGGCAGGACCGGCTCCTCCACGAAGAACGGACGGAGCGGGGTCAGCTCGGGCAGGATCCGGCGTACCGCGGCCAGGCCGGCCCGACCGTGGAAGTCCAGCGCGATGTCCCGGTCGGGGCCGAGCACCTCCCGGGCCGCGGCGACCCGGCCGACGACCGCGTCCACCTCTGCGGAGGTGGGGATGGCCGACAGCCGCCCGGACGCGTTCATCTTGATCCCGGTCAGACCGGCGGCGACCTGCGCGGCGGCGGCGTCGGCGATCTCGTCGGGCTCGTCTCCGCCGATCCAGGAGTAGACCCGCACCCGGTCGCGGACGGCACCGCCGAGCAGGGCGTGCACCGGTGCCCCGTACGCCTGCCCGGCGATGTCCCAGAGTGCCTGGTCCAGGCCGGCGACCGCGCTGGAGAGGATCGGGCCGCCCCGGTAGAAGCCGCCCTTGGTGAGGATCTGCCAGTGCTGCTCGATGCGGAGCGGGTCCGCACCGATCAGGTACTCGGAGAGCACCTCGACGGCGCTGCGCACCACTTCGGCGCGGCCCTCCACCACCGGTTCACCCCACCCGACCAGCCCGTCGTCGGTCTCCACCCGGCAGAACAACCACCGTGGCGCGACGAGGAAGGTCTCGATCCGCTCGATCTTCACTGACTGCCCCTCTGTCCCCGTGCCTTCTCGACGTCGCGGACGGCCTTGTCCAGCAACTCACGCATGGCGGCCTCGGCCGCCGTCTCGTCCCGGCTGCGCAGTGCGTCCACGACGGCCCGGTGGCTGGGCACCGGGTCGTCGTGTGGGGCACCGCCGTGCACCAGCCGGTCCCGTTCGGCGAGCCCGGTCTCCATCACCACTTCCATCCGTTCCAGCAGCTCGTTGTGGGTGGCGGTGAGCAGCGCGCGGTGGAAGGCGAGGTCGGCGGCGATGGCGGCGGTGGGATCGCCGTTGGCTTCGGCCATCTCGGCCAGCGCCCGGTCCAGGGCGGCCAGGTCGTCCTCGGTCGCACGGGTCGCGGCCAGCCGGGCGGCGGCCGGCTCGATGATGGCGCGCACCTCGTGCAGCTGGTCGAGCAGCCGTTGGTCGGTGCCCTCGGCGAACTGCCAGCGGATCACGTCACCGTCGAGCAGGTTCCAGTCGGCCCGGGGCCGTACGAAGGTGCCGCGCTTCTGCCGGGCGTCCACGATGCCCTTGGCGGAGAGGACCTTCAGCGCCTCGCGGAGCGCCGTGAGGCTGACGTCGAACTCCTCCTGCAGCGCGACGATGTTCAGGGTCGCGCCGGCGGCGATCTCACCGGTGAGGATGCGACGTGCGATCGCTTCGACGGTCTGTCCGTGGATGCCGCGGCGGGCGTACTGTGCCAATGCTCCTGGCCTTTTCGCTGGTCGGTATCGATCTCTCAGGCCGAGGCTTTCACCGCTGTCCAACCACCGTCCACCACGAGGCTCGCGCCGGTGATGTAGGCGGCGTCCGGTGAGGCCAGGAAGGCGACCGTCGAGGCCACCTCGTCCGGAGTGCCGAAGCGCTTCGCCACGGTCTCGGCGACGCTCTGCCGACGGTCCTCTTCGGACACGTCGGCCCAGGCGGCGGTGAGGATCGGCCCGGGCAGCACCGTGTTGACGCGCACCTGCGGGCCGTACTCCACGGCGAGCTGGCGGCCGAGTGCGACCAGGCCACCCTTGGCGGCAGCGTATGCGGGACGGCCGGGCAGCCCGACCAGCGCGTGCACCGAGGAGATCAGCACCACCGCTCCCGATCGGGCCCGCAGGTCGTCCAGGCAGGCGCGGACGCCGAGAAAGGAGCCGGTGAGGCTCACGCCGAGCTGGTGGTCCCAGGACTGCCGGCTGGTTTCGTGCGCCGGCGCGACCTGCACGGCGTACGCGGTGCTGACCAGGATGTCGATCGGCCCGAGGTGTGCTCGGGCGGCCGACACCGCGGCCGCCCAGTCGTCTTCCTCGCTGACACTGCCCATTACGGACAGTGTTCGGTGGCCGGCGGCGGTCAGCTCGTCGGCCAGCGGGGCCGGATCGTGCACGTCGAGCAGCGCGACGGCTGCCCCCTCGGCGGCCAGCCGCCGGGCGGTGGCCGCGCCGATCCCACCCATAGCGCCGGTGACCAGCGCGTTCTTGCCCTCAAGCCGGCGCATAGGCTGATCCACCTGACCCTCGCCTTGATCTCGTCTAATCATTAATTACGAAGATATCTTGACAGCCGGCGAGGGCCGATGCAACCTTCTCGTCACAGCATTCACATGGACGACACATCGCGCGGTGACGCTGAGTGTCGTAGAGGAAGGGATACCTCCGTGAGCGACTTCGACCCCGGTCGCCGGCGATTCCTTGGTCACCTAGGGCTCGCCGGCCTGGGCGCACTCGGCGCCAGCTCGTTCCTCAGCGCGTGCGCCAGCTCCGCCAGCGGGCCGACGACGAGCGGCGGCTCGGGCGCGGTCACCATCCAGTCCAACCTCTCCTCGCCACAGGCCAAGGCCGCGATGGAGAAGTTGATCGAGACCTTCAACGCGCAGGGCAAGGGCACGGCGAGCCTCAACACGATCGCCTCGGAGACCTTCCGGACCCAGCTCCCGACGTACCTGACCTCGGCCAACCCGCCGGACCTCTACACCTGGTACGCGGGCTCCGTCGCCAACGACTACGCCAGCAAGGACCTGTTGCTGGACGTCTCCGACGTCTGGAAGTCGTTGGGCGACTACCCGGAGTCGCTGCGCACCCTCTCCACCGCCGCCAGCGGCAAGCAGGTCTTCGTTCCGATGAACAACTACTGGTGGGGCTTCTTCTACCGCAAGTCCAACTTCGCCAAGTGGGGCGTGCAGGAGCCGAAGACCTGGACCGACTTCCTGGCGCTGTGCGAGACGCTGAAGAGCAAGGGCATCCCGCCGATCGGCATCGGTCTCGGCGACACCCCGTGGGTGGCCTCGGCCTGGTTCGACTACCTGAACATCCGGATCAACGGCGCGCCGTTCCACCGCGAGCTGCTCGCCGGCAAGCAGCGCTTCGACGACCCCAAGGTCAAGGCGGTCTTCACCCGCTGGCGCGAGGCACTGCCCTACTTCGACCCCAAGGGCAAGGCGTACCCGTTCCAGGAGGCGACCACCGCGCTGCTGGCCGGCAAGACCGGCATGTTCCTGATCGGTACGTTCTTCGCCGACGCGGCACCGAAGGACGCCCTCGGTGACCTGGACTTCTTCCGGTTCCCGATCATCGACCCGGCGGTGCCGCTGGCCGAGGAGGCCCCGACGGACGGCTTCTTCGCCAGCGCGAAGACCGCCAACCCGACCGGCACCAAGGCCCTGCTCACCTACCTCTCCGGGGTCGAGGCCCAGGAGGCGTACGTCAAGGCCAGCTCCGGCATCGTGCTGCCGGCCAACCCCAGGGCCAAGGCGTCCGACTCGCCGCTGGTGGCCAAGGGCAAGGCGATGCTCGGCGAGGCCAAGGAGCTGACCCAGTTCTTCAACCGGGACTCCAGCGACGCACTCCAGCCGACCGCGGACACCGCGCTGACCAAGTTCATCGACAAGCCGGACCAGATCGACGCGATCCTGCGGGAGTGGCAGGCCGGCGCCGAGAAGGTCTTCAAGGGCTGACGTGACAGCAACGATCTCCACGACTTCGGTCACCCCCACCCGACGGCGGCGACGGTCGGCTCGACTGTCGCCGCTGTTGGTGGCGTTCGTCCTCGTGCCGTTCGCGGTCGAGAGCATCTGGGTGTTCTGGCCGGCGCTCCAGGGCTTCTGGTTCTCGCTCACCCGCTGGGACGGGATGTCGTCGCCGACCTTCGTCGGCACCGACAACTACGTCGAGCTGGCCGGTGACGCGACCTTCCGGGGCGCGCTGGTCAACACGGTGATCTGGCTGGTGCTCTTCGGCGGTCTCTCCGTGCTGGGCGGGTTCGGCATGGCGCTGGTCCTGCAGAAGGAGCGGCGCGGCGTCGGCTTCTACCGGGCCGCGCTGTTCACGCCTGTGGTGTTCTCGCTGGTGGTGACGGCGCTGGTCTGGCGGGTCTTCTACCAGCCCGACGGCATCGCCGACACGCTGCTGCGGGCCGTCGGCCTGGAACACCTGATCCGACCCTGGCTGGCCGACCCGCAGACCGCCCTGTACGCGGTGATCCTGCCCGCCCTGTGGCGGCAGATCGGCTACGTCATGGTGCTGTTCCTGGCCGGCCTGAAGGCGATCGACCCGGCATTGCACGAGGCCGCCCGGATGGACGGCGCCAATTCCTGGCAACGGCTGCGGCACGTCACCATTCCCCAGCTCAAAGGGGTCAACGCGGTCGTGCTGTCGGTCATCGTGATCGACTCGCTGCGCTCGTTCGACATCGTCTGGTCGCTGACCAAGGGCGGGCCGTACCACTCGTCGGAGCTGCTCAGCACCTACATGTACTCGACCGCGTTCCAGAGCCTGCGGCTGGGTTACGCCTCCGCGATCGCCGTCGTGATCTTCGTGCTCGCGCTGGCCGTCATCCTCGGCTACCTGGTCCGTGCGTTCCGGGAGGAAGCGTGATGAACAAGCTCCGTACCGGGGCCTTCCACACCGGCATGATCCTGCTGTCGCTGCTCTGGCTGGGTCCGGTGCTCTGGGTGGTGGTGATGTCCACCCGGTCCTTCGACGACATCGCCGCGCACGGCGTGGGCAGCCTGCCCCAGTCGTTCACCCTGGACACCTACCGGCAGGCGTGGACCGACGGCGGTGAACTGCGCGCCCTGATCAACAGCATGCTCGTCACCGTCCCGTCGGTGGCGCTGAGCCTGGGGCTGGCCGCGATGGCCGCGTTCGCGCTGAGCCGATTCCGGATCCCCGGCCGGCGGACCATCCTGCTGCTGATGCTCGCCGGCAACCTGCTGCCACCGCAGATCCTGCTCATCCCGGTGGCCAAGTTCAGCGAGCTGACCGGCCTGTACGACACGCTCTGGGCGCTGATTACGGTGCAGGTCGGCTTCGGGCTCGGCTTCTACACCTTCGTCCTGCACGGCTTCATGCGGGATCTGCCGAATGAGATCCAGGAAGCGGCGACGATCGACGGCGCGGGCACGGCACAGATCTTCACCAGGGTGATGCTGCCGCTGACCCGACCCGCGCTGGCCGCCCTGGGGGCGCTCTCCTTCACCTGGATCTTCAACGACCTACTGTGGGCGATCACCGTGCTGCGTACCGATGACAACATGCCGGTCACCCCGGCGCTCCTCGCCCTACAGGGGCAGTTCGTCTCGTCCTGGAACGTCATCGCCGCCGGTACGGTCATCGCGGCCGTACCGACCGTCGCGGTCTTCCTGCGCTTCCAGCGGCACTTCGTCTCCGGCCTGGCGCTGGGAGCGGTCAAGTGACCGCCGGAACCGGGCAGCGTTGGACGCTGCGCGGCACGCACACCGAGTACACGGTGACCGTGCCGGCACACGGCCGCTGGCTGGAGCTTGTCGCGTGGGGCCCGCACGGCGTCTCGGACGGGCCGTCGCCGGTCGCCTACGACGGCCCGGTGCCGTTCCTCACCGCCGGCGACGCGGCCCCCATCGAGTACGCGACCGACGCCGACCGGCCGTTCACCGGCGCCGACCTGGTGGTGGAGACGTCGAACGGGCAGCGCCGGGTGGGCTTCGTCCACACCGGCGAGCGGGTCGACGCCGACCAGCGGGAGCTGGCCGTCGACTTCGCCGACCCGGTGACCGGGCTGCGTGCCACCGTGCACTACCAGGTGCCCGCCGGCACGGACGTGGTGCAGCGGTGGGTCGAGCTGACCAACGACGGGTCCAGCCCACTGCGGGTGCTCCGGGCCTTCTCGGGTGGCTTCTGCGTACCGACACCGCACGGTGCGCTGCTCAGCCACCAGTGGGGGCAGTGGGCGCAGGAGTTCCAGCTCTCCCACGTCGAGTTGGGCCACGGCACCTTCAGCATCGGCAGCTCTCAGGGCGTACCCGGGCATCTGCACGTGCCCTGGCTGGCCGTGCGGGACACCGCGGACCCGGCCGGCTCGGCGTGGGGGATGGGGTTGGCGTGGACCGGCTCCTGGGAGATCAGCGCGGAGCGGGACACCGGCGGCCTGACCCGGGTCCGGATCGGTCGCCACCTGGTCGACGGCCCGTTGGAGCTGGCCCCCGGCGAGTCCCTGACCCTGCCGGTGGTCACCGGCGCATACAGCCCGGACGGCCTGGACGGGCTGGCCCGGGTCTGGCACACCCACCAGCGGTTGCTCGCCGGTGAGCGGCTCACCCCGCGCCCGGTGCTCTACAACTCCTGGGAGGCCACCTACTTCGCCGTCGAGGCGCAGAGCCAGCTCGCGCTGGCCCGGATCGCGGCCGAGCTGGGTGTGGAGACGTTCGTGGTGGACGACGGCTGGTTCGTCGGCCGCGACGACGACACCGCCGGGCTCGGTGACTGGACGCCCGACCCGGCGAAGTTCCCGGCCGGGTTCGACGCGTTCATCGCCGATGTCCGCGCACTCGGACTGAACTTCGGGCTCTGGGTCGAGCCGGAGTGTGTGAACCCGAAGTCGACGCTCTACGCCGAGCACCCGGAGTGGGTGTACTCCGTCGACGGCCGGCCCCTCACCCCGGTCCGCAACCAGTACCTGCTCGACCTGGGCCGACCGGAGGTCGCCGAGTTCGTCCACTCCACGGTGGACGGTCTGCTCCGCAGGTACGACATCGACTACCTGAAGTGGGACTTCAACCGGCCACGCACCGAGCCGGGTCGTCCCGGTGGGGTCGCTCCGCTCGACCTGGACGGCGCACACGTCGCCAACCTGCACCGGATCTACGAGCAGTTGCGCCGGGACCACCCCGGTGTGCTGATCGAGGCCTGCGCCGGCGGTGGCGCGCGGACCGACCTGGCGATGGCTGCCCGGGCCGACGTCTTCTGGCCCAGCGACAACACCGGCCCCCTGGACCGGCTCGCCATCCAGTACGGCTTCCTGCACGCCAACGCCCCGCACCTGCTCAGCTCCTGGGTCACCGACGCGCCCGGTCTGTTCGACCCCCGACCGCGCTCGCTCGCGTTCCGGTTCGTCCTCGCGATGGCAGGTGTGCTCGGCATCGGCGCGGACATCCGTGCCTGGGCTCCCGACGAGCGGGCCGAGGCGGCCGACTGGATCGCCCGCTACAAGGAGATCCGGGACGTCGTCACGACCGGCGAGGTGCACCTGATCGGCGGCCCCGACCAGACCCGCTGCGCGGTGCAGTACACCGCGCCGGACGAGCGCCGGGTGGTCGTCCTGGCCTGGCACACCGGCCGGCTCGACGGTGCCGGGCTGCTGCCGTCGCGCCCGGTCCGGTTGCCCCTGCGCGGCCTCGACCCGGCGGCCCGTTACTCGCACGGCGATCGGCACTACTCCGGCAGCCACCTCGCCACCGTCGGCCTGCCCGTGCAGTGGAGCGCGACCCACGACGCCGACCTCATCGTGCTGACCCGCGACTGAGATCGGAGCACCACCACCCCCA
The DNA here is from genome assembly GCF_039871815.1 of Micromonospora sp. B9E7. Lineage (NCBI taxonomy): Bacteria > Bacillati > Actinomycetota > Actinomycetes > Micromonosporales > Micromonosporaceae > Micromonospora > Micromonospora sp. B9E7. The sequence goes on along the minus strand of NZ_JBDPLX010000013.1, from coordinate 10,719 downwards.
CCCCCGAGGGACAGGAGTACCTCCATGCGCCTGAACCGACCGCTGACCGCTGCTCTGGCCGTGCTCGGCCTGGGCCTGGCCAGCCCGATGCCGGCGATGGCCGGTCCACCGCAGGCCGGCCCCCCGCAGGCCGGTCATGGGCCCGGTCGCCCCGGTCACGCCCCGGCCGGCACCGGCGCCGAGGACCAGGGCGCGCCCGCCTACTTCAACAGCGGGCTCGCACCGACGCCCTACCAGGGCTGGAACACCTACTTCGGTCTCGGTGGCGACCCCACCGAGGCCGAAGTACGGTCGGTCACCGACTTCATGGTCCACAGTGGCCTGCGTGACGCCGGCTACACCTACGTCTGGATCGACGGCAACTGGGCCGCGCCCACCCCACGCAACGAGGCCGGTCAGCTCGTCGCCGACCCGGCCCGCTTCCCCGGTGGGATGCCCGCGCTGGCCGCGTACATCCACAGCAAGGGCATGAAAGCCGGCATCTACACCGATGCCGGCCCCTACCTGCCGGGGCAGTGCGGGCTCGGCAGCAACGGCCACTACCAGGCCGACATCGCCCAGTTCGCCGGCTGGGGCTTCGACGCGCTCAAGGCCGACTGGCTCTGCGGTCGCGCCGCCGGCCTCGACCCGGAGGCCACCTTCCGCGAGCTGGCCGAGGCGGTACGCCAGTCACCGCGCCCGATGCTGCTCAACATCTGCAACCCGGTCAGCTCCGACTGGGGTGGCGGCCCGTACACCCCGGAGCAGCTCTCCACCTGGAGCTACACGTACGCGCCCACCATCGCCGACTCCTGGCGGACGTACACCGACGTGGGGCTGACGGATCCGACCCCGCAGTGGGCATACCCGTGGGTGCTGCGCAACATGGACGTCAACGCGTACCACCCGGCGGCCACCGGACCGGGGCACTACAACGACCCGGACTACCTGCTGCCGATGCGCCCGCTGCCCGACGGCGGGTACGAGTTGAGCCTGGACGAGTCCAAGACGCAGCTCGGCATGTGGGCCATCATGGCCGCGCCGCTGGTGATCGGCTCCGACCCGCGTGGCCTGCCGAAGGAGATGATCTCGGCGCTGACCAACCCGGAGATCATCGCCGTGGACCAGGACCCGCTGGTCCGACAGGGCATCAAGGTGGCCGACACCGGCACCAACGCTCAGGTCTGGAGCAAGGTGCTCACCGGTTCCGGTAAGCGGGCCGTCGCGCTGCTCAACCGGCACGACACCGCCCAGCAGATCACGGTGAACTTCGCCGACGTCGCACTCGGCGGCGCGGTCCGCGTCCGGGACCTCTGGGCCCGCGCCGACGTGGACGCCCAGCCCGGCACCGCCGGAGTCCAGCCGTTCACCGGCTCGTACACCGTCGAGGTACCGGCGCACGGGGTGGCCATGCTCCGCCTGACCGGCACCGACCAGGTCGCCGGGGCCGACCTCGGCGGCACCGCCAGCGCCAGCCCGGCCCTGGTCCGGGTGGACGACACGCACGCCACCGCCTTCGTCCGCGACGCTTCCGGTGCGCTGGCCGTCAACACCCGCACCGGTACGACGTGGGGCACGCGCTGGACCTCGCTCGGCGGCCCGGTCGGCGGTCGGATTCTCGGCCAGCCGGCGGCGTACGCCTCTGCCGGCGGGCGGCTCGACGTCTTCGTCCGCGGCACCGACAACGCGGCCTGGCAGCGCAGTTACACCGCCGGCAGGTGGGGACCGTGGCGCAGCCTCGGTGGCACGTTGACCGACGCGCCGACGGTGGCCTGGACCAGCCCGACCCAGTGGACGCTCGTCGGCCGTGGTGCCGACGGCAAGCTCTGGTCGCGTACCCCGAGCACCGGCTGGACCGCCGTCGGGGCCCCCGACGACCGGCCGTTCTACGGTCGGCCGAGCGCGGTCGTCGACGACGCCGGCGTCCTGCACGTGGCGGTCCGCAGCCGCACCGACGAGGTGTGGTGGAGCAGCCGCACCGGCGCCACCTGGTCGGCCTGGACCAACCTGGGCGGCACCACCAACGGCAGCCCGACCCTGCTCGCCACCTCCGGCCGGGTCTACCTGTTCTCGCTGGCCGCCGACAACCGGCTCTGGCAGCGCAACCTGACCGACGGCGCCTGGGGCGGCTGGTTCCAACGCGGTGAGTTCGCGACCGACGCGTTCCGGGGTGCGCCCGGAGCCGCCGCCGGCGGCAACGGCAGCGCCTGGCTGGCGGTACGCGGCGTGGACAACCGGGTACATCAGGTAGTCCTCTGACGGCGCGGGTGTCGGGCTGCCCGCGCGGGCAGCCCGCCACCCCGCACGACACATCAGCCGGCTCGTTTTCGGGCCGGCTGAGGCCGTCGGGGTCGGCTTGGCTTCGTTCGGACGGCTTGGCTTCGTTTGGCCGGCTTGGCTTCGGCCGGTTCAGCCGGCTCGTTTTCGGGCCGGCTGAGGCCGTCCGGGTCGGCTCGGCTTCGCCCGGCTCAGTCCGGGACGAGTTCCCGGCAGCGGCGCAGGGCGGCCAGGGCCAGTGGCGCGTCCCGGCCCACGATCCCGGCCTCCAACTCGGCGACCGCGCCTGCCGCCCGTGCCGGTTCACCTGCCGCGACCGCCGCCTCGGCCAACACCAGAACCGCCTCGGCGGCCCACGCCAGGATGCCCTTTTCGCGCACCAGTGACAGCGCGCCCGCCGCGTGCCGGACGGCTTCGTCCGGACGTCCGGCGACCAGCGTCAGCCGGGCCAGCGCCGAGAGGGCCTGCACCAGCGGCCAGATCGCGCCGACCCGCCGGGCATCGGCCACCACCTCCCGCAGCGCCCGTTCGGCCGACTCCACATCCTCACGGCTCCCGGCGCCGCCGCCGAGGCCGTCGAATCTCTCGGCGGTGCTGTCGGGTCTTCCGGCGGTGCCGTTGCGTCCCTCGGCGGTGCCGTTGCGTCCCCCGGCGCTGCCGTCGCGTTCGATGCCGGCGAGACGCGCCATTACGGTGGCCAGCTCGACCCGTGCGTCGAGCAGGGTCACCGGCATCCGCTCGGCGCTGGCGACCAGCCGGGCGAGCCGCTCGGTGAGCCCGTCGAGCCGCCCGGCAGCCCGGTCCAGCGACAACTCGGTCGCCTCCACCAGGCTGGTCAGCCGTTCGTACCCGGTCTCGTCGACCAACGCCCGGCCGGCCGCCAGGAGCGCCTCGGCCTGCTCCGGATGCCCGGCGTGCAACGCGCCCTGCGCCCAGTTCAGGCAGGCTCGGGCATGCTCTCGGGGCCGGTCGGCCAACTCGGCGGACGCGCGCAGTTCGGCGATGATCGACCAGGCTGTCGGGTCGCCCAACTCCAGCAGCAGCGAAGCTCGGGCGATACGGACCGCGAGGTGTGCTGCCGGGTCGCCGCTGGCTGTCGCGGCGATCTCGGCCTCCGCGCAGCGAGCCAGGTGGTCGTCGACGTGCCGGCCGACGACCGTGTCCGGGGCCGCCAGCACCGCGAGCGCCGGGGCCTTGCGACGCGGTGCGCGCAGGTACGGCACGGCGCGCTCGATCTCGGCGTACCCCCGCAGTGCCTCGCCCTGTTGGCGCAGCATCCGGCCGAGCACCAGACCCAGCTCACCCCGGGCACCGGGCGGTAGCCGCCTGTCGGCGAGTAGCCGCTCCAGCACGGGGATCGCCTCCGCCTGGCTGAGCCCGTCGATGGCCGCTCGACCCAACTTCGCGGCGAGCCGGACCCGCACCGGTCGAGGAAGCTCGGCGACGTCCATCGTCTGGAGCAGGAAGCCGGCGGCGGTCGCGTCGTCGCCGCGCTCGGTGGCCAGGTCGGCGGCGGCCTCGGCGTTGCGGACGAAGTCGGCTCCGCTGCCGGCCAGCCGGTAGTGGTGCGCGAGCTGGGCGACCGGCCTCGGCAACTCCTGCTCCAGCACCCGTGCGACCCGCAGGTGCAGCCACGCCCGGTTCTCCCGGGGAACCAGGTCGTACACCACCTGCCGGGCGAGGTCGTGGCGGAACCGCAGGCCGTCCCCGCCGTCGTGCAGCAGACCCGCCCGGTGGGCGGCGGTCAACGCCGCGCTGATCGTCACCCGGTCGAGGTTGAGCGCCGAGGCGAGAATCCGCTGGTCCGGTGCCATCCCCAGCACGGCGGCGGCCCCGAGCACCTCCCGGGTGCCCTCGTCGAGTGGGCGCAGCCGCCAGAGCAGCACGTCACGCAGGACGAACGGGACGCTGTCGTCCGCCAACGGGTCACCACCCCGCTCGGCGAGCGTGCGCAGCACCTCCTCGACCACGAACGGGATGCCGGCGGTCCGGTCGAGCAGGGTGGCGGTGAGCTCCTGCGGAGGGTCGTCGAGCCGCAGGGTACGGGCGGCCAGTCGGCGTACGTCGTCGGCGTCCAGTGGGCCGAGCGGAACGCGGGTGACGCTCCACGGTGGTGTCCGGGCCAACGCGTCGTGGATCGGCGTACTGCCTCCGGGCGCGGCCGTGCGGGCGGTCAGCACCACGGCCACCCCGTCGACCGGATGGGTACTCAGGTAGCCGAGGAACTCGCAGGTCGCCGGGTCGGCCCAGTGCAGATCCTCAAGGAGCAGCGTGGTGGGACTCAGCGCGGCCAGCACCGCGGCGACCGCGCGGATCAGCCGGTGTCGTTCGGCCGCCGGATCGGTCAGCGGAGGCGGCGCGGCCGGCAGCGCGTCGGCCAGTTCGGGCAGCAGCGGCGCGAGGGCCCCGGCCACCGGGCTCACCGCACCGAGTCGGTCGGCGCTGCCCCGGATCGCGTCCAGCAGTACGCCGAGCGGGAAGGGTTCCGGCACGTCGTCGCACTCGCCGACCAGGTGGGGCCCGGGAAGTTCGGTGAGCATCTCGGCGACCAGCCGGCTCTTGCCGATCCCGGGCTCACCCTCCAGCAGGATCAGGCACGGCGGGGCTTCGACGAGTCGGCGAAGCTGGGCCAGTTCGGCCGCGCGTCCGACGAACTCGACGGGTCCACGCAGACGTTCGGGGCGGACGGGAGTTGGGCCCCCGCCGCCCCGCGTCTTGTCATCGTCGCCGTCGATCACCGTGGGCCGAGCAGATCACCCCTGCGGTTCCTGCCGGCCATCCGGCGGACCGGTGGTGACCTGGGTCACACACCGGTCCGCCGAATCGGGGGAGCGGGTCAGGACTGGACGGTGACCGGCACGGTCTTCAGCGAGCCGTCACCGTTGCGGAACTCCACCAGCCCGAGGTAGCGCTGACCCGGGGCGAGGCCGAACCAGCGCAGGGTCAGGTTCGCCGTCGCACCCGGTTGCACGCTGCGCTGCTTCGGGTCGATGGTGAACCGGCCGGTGGAGGTGCCCGGCGCGCCCGGCAGGTAGCTGGTGATGGTGTACGCGTTGGCGCCGTCCTTGATGTTCTCGGTGAACTCCTGCTCGACGACCACGATGTAGTCACCGGCACCGTCCGGCAGGGTGACCTTGGCGCCGATCCGGGTGCTGGCCGTGGCGGTGACGAACTTCCCGGACCTGTCGTAGACGTTGAGGCTGAACTCGGTGCACTCCATCACGCCCTCCTCGTCCTCCCAGTCGATGTGGGAGCAGGTGGGCCGTGCCGACGTCACGTGGATCTCCGGACTGCGGGTGCCGGCCGGTACGTGCAGGGTGGTCCTGCTGATGGACGCGGGTAGCGGCACCGGCAGGTTGTCCGACGTGCTCCAGTCCCAGCTCGGCCCGTCGCCCTTCAGGGTCACCGCGGTGCTGGTGCCCGAGGTGAGGCCGGAGAGCTGAGAGATCAGCTGACCCTTGTAACCGACCTCGGCGGCGATCCGGACGCTGCCGAACGTGCCCTTACCGGTGATGGCGTCGGGGGCCACCAGTCCGGAGTTGTGCACGACCAGTGGGCTGCGTACCTCGTGCTTGAACTGGTCGCGCCAGGTCAGCGAGCCGTCGGCCCAGGTGTCGAACGCGCCGCCGGTGTTGGTGACCTCCACCGTGAAGCGGGCGCTGTGGCCGGGACGGATCTGCATCTTGGCCGGGGTGACCTTGACCTTGTAGCCCGGCGGGGCCTGCACCGACGAGGTGTAGGTGCTGGTCTTGTCGCTGACGTTGGTGACCGTACGGGTCACGGTCTGCTTGCCCACCATCCGGCCCAGCGAGATCGACGGGTAGTTGAGCTGTGCGGTGTCGATCGCGCCGATCGTGTCGCAGCCGTCCAGGTCGGCGAGCCCGTAGTCGCTGCCCCGGTCGGCGGAGACTCCGCACAGGTACTGGATCCAGTCCTGCTGGTTGGAGTCGTAGACCAGGCCCGGGTCGAACGCGCTGCCCGGCTTCACCTGGCCGGCGCCGTAGTTGAGCGGGGTGGCGTCGTACGTGCCGATCTTGATCGGGTTGCCCTTGTCGGTCTTGTCGACCGCGCTGGTCATCAGCGCGGAGCGGACCGCCGCCGGCGACCAGTCGGGGTGCTTGGCCAGCAGCAGCGCGGCGATGCCGGCGATGTGCGGCGCCGCCATCGAGGTGCCCGACTCCAGTGCGAAGTCGTTCCCGCCGATGGACGGGGAGAACGCGGCGACGATGTCCTGACCGGGCGCGCTGATGTCCGGCTTGAGCAGTTCACCGGCGTTCAGGTTCGACGGGCCCGCCGAGGAGAACGCGGCGACGGCGGGGGCCTCGACGGTCTCCAGCCTGCTCGGCGAGATGGTGGCCGTGGCGTTGCCCTTGGCGACGTACGCGGTGACCGTGGCCAGGTCGACCTCGTTGATGTGCACGGTCGGCACCGTCTGCACGTCGGCGTTGAGGGAGTTCAGCTCCTCGTTGTACAGCACCATGCCGACCCCGCCGGCCCGTGCCACCTCGATGCTCTTGTCGGTACGGGGGATCTCTCCGCGCAGGCAGAGCACGATCGCGCCCTTCACCTTGGCCGGGTCCAACGTGTCGTCGGCGCAGAGGCCGGCGCCGTAGGCGCCGTCGGGGTCGACCGCGCTGTCCTTCGCGAAGACCAGTCGGGCCGGACCGACGCCGGTCTCGCCCATGCCCACACCGGTGATGGTCGTGCCGTTGCCGAGGGTGAGCTTCCGGGTGTTCTCCCGGTCGGTGGTGCTCGCGGCCACCGTGGTCAGCCAGGGCGTCGAGTTGTCGACCGTGTTGGCGAACGGGCCGGAGTTGCCCGCGGCTGCGGCGACGAACACCCCGGCGGCAGCGGCGTTGAAGAACGTCGCATCGATGGCCCCGAACCGCTCGGTGTCGTCACCGATGGAGTAGTTGATCACGTCGACACCGTCGGCGACCGCGTCGTCGATGGCGTGCACGATGTCGATGTCGGTGCCGGTCGCGCCGCCCGCGCCGTTGTCGTACAGCGCCTTGTAGATGGCGAGCCGGGCGGCCGGCGCCATGCCCGAGATCATGCCCAGGTCCTGGGTGCCCGACGTCGCGCGTACGCCGTGGATGCCGGCTGCGGTGCTGGCCGTGTGGGTGCCGTGGCCGTTGCGGTCACGAGGCGAGGAGTAGTCGTCCGGGAACGCGTCGGCGATGCCACTGTCGTTGTACCAGCGGGCGCCGATCACCTTGTTGTTGCAGGTGACCGGTGCCTCGATGCCAACGTCGCAGGTGCCCTTCCACTTGGCGTCGATGATGGCCTGGTCGGGGCGAGGGCTGGGCAGCGGCGCGAAACTCGCGCTCTCCGGCCAGTAGCCGCTGTCGATGACCCCGATGATGACGCCTTCGCCCGCGCGGGAATCCCCGCCGAACTCCTTCTTCCACACCCCGCCCTTGCCGGTCAGGCCGAGGTAGTCCGGGGTGTGCGAGGTTGCCGTATGCACCCTCTGGCTCTCGTACACGGCCCGCACACCGCGGGTGGCGCGCAGCCGGGCGGCCTGCGGCCCGGTCAGGTCGGCGGCGAAGCCGTTGAACGCGGTCTCCATCGTCACGCGGGTGCGCTCCGCCGGTACGCCGACTCGGTCCAACACGGACGTCCGCTGCTGGCGCAGGTGATCGCGGTACGCCTTGGCGCTGCCCGACGTGCGGTTCAGCTTCGCGCCGTCGGCGGGCTTGGTCGCCGCGATGCCCGGAACGCCGCCGGTGTAGGTGGCCAGCGGCTCCTCGTCGAGCTGCACGAGATAGCGGGCGGTCGGTCCGCTGCTCGCCGGAGCGGCGGCGGCGCTACCGGGAAGACTGGTCAGGCCGGCCGCGGTCAGCGCCACGGCGGCCAGCATGCTGACCCCGCGCCTGGCCCGTCCGGTCCGATGTACGTTCGGTTGTGGCACGTCGTTTGCCTCCACGTTCGGTGCCGGCCGCCACGACTGATGACGGTGGCCGAAACCTAGGAGCGGTACCGATCATCGAGAAGCACCCGTAACCTGGACGCAATCTTGGAAACAAGCTCGTAACACAACGGGTACTTTGCGCGTCATTTCGGAGCTGGTTCGGGGTGTCCATGCGTCGGTTGGCCATGCGTCGGTTGGCCATGCGTCGGTTGGCCATGGGCCGGTTGGCCATGCCGCCGGTCGAGGCGGCCTTCGCGGTCTTCGACGCCCAGGACTCCGGGTGTCTGTCCTACGGCGTCGAGGTGGCGGGCCAGCGCTGGTTCGTCAAGACGGCCACCACGGCCACGGGTCGGGCGTCTCTCGACCGGGCCTGCGCGGTACACGCTGCGGTCCGCCATCCGGTGATCGTGCATCCAGTGCGGACAGACCGTGGGCCGGCTGGTCCGACGCTCGTCTACCCCTGGTACGACGGCAGGGTCCTGAACCACGCCACCGTGCACGGCGCCGACCGCAGTGGGCTGGCCCGTTTCCAGCAACTGCCAGTGCCGCAGGTCGACGCGGCGCTCGACGCGATCCTCGACGCGCATCTCGCCGTCAGCGCCGCCGGTCTGGTCGCCGTCGATCTGTACGACGGCTGCCTTCTGTACGACTTCTCGGCCGGCCAGATGCGACTGATCGACCTTGACGAGTACCGGCCCGGGCCGTTCGTGCTCGATGCCGAGCGCCTACCCGGCTCTCGCCGTTACATGGCGCCGGAGGAGTTCGTTCGCGGCGCGGTGATCGACGAGCGGACCACCGTGCACCTGCTCGGCCGTACCGTGCACCACCTCCTCGACTCCTCGGAGGGCTGGCGCGGTAACGGCGATCAGCGCCGCGTCGTGGAGCGGGCAACCGCACCGGTGCCGGCCGCTCGGTACGACGACGTGCCAGCGCTGGTGCGCGCCTGGCGGCTGGCAACACCCTGATGCCAGCCGGGATTGCGAGCCCCGCAGTCGCGAACCGAGGTAGTGCCGTGACCGGGTGGGAGGGGCCGCTTCTGGTCACCGGGGCACCGACGCTGCGGCTGCGCTGGCCGGCTGCGCTGGCGCGGCTGCGCTGGCGCGGCTGCGCTGGCGCGGCTGCGCTGGCTCCGGTCTCAGGGGCTTCGGTGATCTCCGGCGGCCTATGTTCGTCGGTGGTAGTGGTTGCGGCGGGGGATCTGTTCGGGGTCGAGCCAGGCTGGCGGGATGAACTCGGGGTGCCCGTCGCCGCCGAGCCGCACCGTCCAGTCGCTGTGGTGGACGTGTCGGTGGTGGTGGCCGCAGAGCAGCACGGCGTTGTCGAGGCTGGTGGTGCCGCCGTCGGCCCAGTGGTGGATGTGGTGGGCGGCGCACCAACGCGGTGGCCGGTCGCAGCCGGGGAAGGCGCAGCCCCGGTCGCGCAGGACGAGGGCGCGTCGCAGCGGGCCGGTGATGAGTCGGCGTTGTCGGCCGACGTCGAGGACCTGGCCGGTGCCGCCGAGGACGGCGGGCAGGATGGTGGCGTCGCAGGCGAGTCGACGCACGGTGTCGGGGGTGAGGTGCAGGCCGATGTCGAGTGCGCCGTTGCCTAGCTGCCGGGTCAGCCCGTCGTAGTTGGTGGTGACGACGATCTGGGCGGGGTCGCCGCCGCTGTCGGGTAGGTCGCCGGTGCGTAGGGCGAGTCGGCACACGTCGGCGAGTGCGTCGTGGCGACGCTGCCCGGCGCAGCGGGTGTCGTCGGGGCCGGCGGGTGCGCTCAGCGGGTCGATGGCGGCGCGCAGCAACGCGGCGGCTTCTGCGTCGAGGGTGCCGCTGAGCCGCAGTCGCCCGTCGGTCTGTTCGGAGATGGTGACGTGCCGGTCGCGGGTTGCCCGGGCGGCCTCGGCGGCCAGGGCCGCCGCGGCGGCGGCGTCGGCGAGGTCGGGAGCGACGTGGTCGAGAATCCGGGTCCCCAACCGACGCAGCAACGACGGGTCGAACTGTGCGGCCCAGTCGACCAGCACGCCGACGGCCTTGTCGGCGGCTTCGGTGCCGGCGGATTCCTGCACGGTGGTGACGGTGTCGGCGATGACCCGGGCCTGGTCCAGGGTGATGTCCGCGTCGGCCAACGCCTGCCTGACCCCGGGGTTGCCGGTGTCCAGGGCGGTGGCGAGGTCGACGAGCCGGCGGGCGGCGGGAATCGTGAGGTGGAGCCGTTCGCGCAGCCAGACCGCGGTGGTGGAGGCGCCCTGCGCGCGGGCCGTGCCGCGGCCGTCGATCTCGCGGACCAGGGTCAGGGTGACGGCGGCGAGGCGTTGCTGAAGGCGGTGCGCGGCATCCAGGGCGGCGATCAGCTCGTGCTCCGGCAGGGCCCAGGCCGCAGCATCGACGCAGGCAGCGACCGCGTCGTCCGCCTGCGCCAGCTCCTCAACCATGACCCGAGACTAGAACAGGTGTGCCAATTAGCGGGTTGCTGTGGGTTGTTCATAAGGGCGTTGCGCACAAAGAGTGCGGCGCGCCGTGGATCTTGACTCGTTCAGGAGGTTGCTGAGACCGGTCTGAACAAGGGGA
>NZ_JBDPLX010000012.1:0-197516 GCF_039871815.1 Micromonospora sp. B9E7 | reverse complement strand
ACCGGCAGGAGGCATGCCATGTGAGAGCCACACCAAATCGCGGTGGGCAGCCGATGAGAGAGCCACCCCGCCGGTCACCTCGACCAAGCCTGGCCGGGCTGCGGTCGTAGCACCAGTAGATAAGTAGCCGATGAGCGTGCACGGTCCCGCCCGTATCTCGGATCTCCGGTGACGGCCGACGGTGCGCTGTGTGCCTGTCAGGTGGGTTGTGTGTCCCACCAGCGCGGCAGGTTGACGTCCGGCGCTTCCGGGTTGGTGAAGTGGAACGGCACGCCGACATGTCGCGCGACAGCCCGGCCCTGCTCGATCGCCTGCTGTGCCTCCGGCCAGGGCGGTACCTGCCCGGTGAACAGGCGGATGTCTCCGCCGTGTCGTAGCACCGTCAACGGCACCTCATCGAAGCGATCGTGGTGTCGGCCCGGTCGGCGCACGATCGCCACCAGGACGACGAACCAGCCCTGTGTGTCGCCATCCCAACAGGCTTCGACGGCGAGAATTGGTGCGGTGATGGCGTCCGCCTTCTCGATCAGCTGCGCGGTCGTCGGTGGCGGTGGCTCGGGCTCGAGGAGACCCTGCCGGTCCAGCTCGGCGCGTCGCTCGATTAGCAGATCCTGCGCCTCGTACAGGCCGGGCGGCGGTTGCAGTCCGCCTTCCTGGCGCAGGAGGACGACCGCCTGGATCAGTCGACGCGTGCACAGCAAGTCGTCCATCTGCTTCAGCAACTGCGGGTCGACCGCGTTCCACCAGGCGTTGGTCGCAAGCATCTCGCCATTATCGTCGGGCGGCGTCAACGCCGACGGACAAGCCATAATCCGGCATCCGCATCTGCCGCCGAGCGCGCGTTACTAAATCTGAACGGCGGGAATGAGCGGTCACCCGCGCTCGAGAGCGAGCATCAGCGGACTGGATTCCAGGGACAACGGCATGACGCCAGGGTCGAGGTGGACGTGCGCTCCCGGCGGAGCGGTCGGATCGGATAAGGCCAGACACCACCGGGCAAGGTCCCGCAGCCCGGCCGAGTCACCGAAAATCTGAATCGTGCCGTCGCGGACTTCGACGACGATGGGCCCTCCTTCAGTCGGTGCGATAACACCTCGCTGGGAGTCATATCCAGGTACAGACAACTTCACCTCATTCACCAACACAGTCTCACCGAGGTCGGCCCAGAAGGTGGCACCCGCACATGCCGCAATCCGCGACTTCGACCGCTCGCCGATGTCGCTAATCCCCGAAGTCGAACGCGAAAGTGCCCGACTCGATGCGGTCGATCAGATCACCGACGTCATCGGCTTGCCGGATGGCGTCTTCCCATCCGCTGCTGGTGATGTCGACCAGCAGCACCGGTGCGGGGTCGCTGCGCAGGTCAAGGACGAGGTGTTCCCGGGAGCCGTCACCGCCGATGATCGCGATGCCAGGATGGGTGTCGGCGCTCTCGTCCCACTCCTGGTGCAACTGAAGCATCTCGTGTGGCGTGTTGAGCCACAGATAGGCTCCGCTCGTCATCCACCCTCGCCGCAACCATGACTCACCTTGTAAGTAGGCCCGCCACCTGGCTGGTAGCTCTACGTTGAGCGCGTGGTGCGCGTCGGTGAACTCCTGGTCGCTCACGGGACCGCGGTAGCCGGCTTCTTCGACGATCGCCCCGACGATGTGGGCGTTGAGGTCGGCAAGCTCCTCTGCAGGGATCCAGTACTCCCGCACATCGCGGCCACCGACCTGATGAACCTCGTAACGGTCCAGGTGCGCACGCTGGACCTTGAACCGGGTCACGTAGCCGACGCCGCCGGCAGGGACCCACTCACGGGCGATCTTCGTGGCGTACCAGCGGTTGAGGACCGGATAGAAGATCGGCTGGTCCGACAGACGTTCTGGCCAAGCCCGCCATCCGGACGCCGCGACCAGGTCGAGTTCGGCCTGCCCGGTGGGTCGCCACAGGGTGATCGTGTCGGAGGCGTCGATGGGTCTACTCCCTGCAACCATGGTTAGCGCCTGAGGGTGGTTAGCCACGCCTGCAACTCGCTGATGCTGTCGGCCCCGGACGTTACCGCGACCGCAAGTTCCAAATACATGGGACTTAGGCGCACGGATTTGCCGCGAGCGGTGCGCGCGGGATGAGAAGTTTCATCACCGCCTGCAGGGTTGCGGTCGCCCAACAGCGTCCCGCACTAGCCGGTACAGACTGCCTTCGGCGTAGCTGGACGTGAACGCGGTCCTACCTCTACCGGCGCTGAGGCGATAGCCGCCCTTCAGTCAAGCCAGCAGATCACCGCAGCACCATCCCTGGCGGGCTGTAGCGAAGAAGCTTAAGCGGTGCGGGGTGACCTCCCAGTGGGTACCGAAGAGGTCTGGCATCGCAACGCGGAGCAGTAGCGCCTGCGGCGTCCGGACGCCTTCCGACCAGCCGCCGTCGGTGACGGCAGAATACGGTCAAGCTAGGGTCGTCGGGCTACGGCCTGTGGACGAGAGCTTCCTGTGGGCGTGATCGGTTTGGCAACGGGTGGGGGAACCGGATGCGTGGGTGGCGGCGACGGCTACGGCTGGGTGTGCTGGCCCGCTTTCAACAGCCGGCGCAGGTCGTCGTGGGTGGGTTCGCCGCCGCGGTCGCGGTCGGCACCGGGCTGTTGTCGTTGCCGGCCGCTACCGAGTCGGGGCAGCGGGCCGCGGTGGTAGACGCGGTGTTCACCGCCACCTCGGCGGTGTGTGTAACCGGGTTGGTCACCGTGGACACCAGCGGGTACTGGTCCCGGTTCGGCGAGATTGTCATCCTGGCACTGATCCAGGCCGGCGGGTTGGGCATCATGACCCTCGCAACCTTGTTCACGGTGCTGCTCGCCGGGCGGCTCGGCCTACGGGGCAGGTTGCTGGCGCAGGTGGAGACGAAGACACTCGGGCTGGGTGACATCCGCCGCCTGGTGCGCAACATCGTGCTGTTCAGCCTGCTCAGCGAGGCCGTCGCAGCAGTAGTTCTGACCGCCCGGTTCGCGGTCGGCTATGACGAGCCGTTCGGGAGTGCCGTGTATCACGGGGTGTTCCACGCGGTGTCAGCGTTCAACAACGCCGGCTTCTCCCTCAACACCGACAGCATGATCCGCTACGTCGCCGACCCCTGGGTGACTCTGACCGTGGCGGCCGCGATCATCATCGGCGGTCTCGGGTTCCCGGTGGTGTTCGAACTGGCCCGGAACTGGCGGCGGCCCGGGATGTGGTCGGTGATGACCCGCATCACCGTGTTCCTCACCGTGACGCTTCTGACGGCCGGCACGGCGGTGTTCACCCTGGCCGAGTACTCGAACCCGGCGACGCTCGGCCGGCTGGACGCCCCGGCCAGGCTGCTTGCCGGCTTTTTCCACTCGGTCAACACGCGCACGGCCGGGTTCAACAGCATCGACGTGTCTGCGCTGCGCCCCGAGAGTCTGTTCACCACCGATGTGCTGATGTTCATCGGCGGCGGTAGCGCCGGCACCGCCGGCGGCATCAAGGTGACCACCTTCGGGCTGCTCGCGTTCGTCATCTGGTCGGAGATGCGCGGCGAGCCCAAGGTTAACGTCGGGCGTCGTCGGGTTCCGGTGAGCAACCAACGCCAGGCGCTCACCGTCGCGCTGCTGGGTATCGGCGCGGTGACGGTCTCCACGTTCATCCTGCTGTCCCTGACCGCCCACAGTTTCGACCGGGTGCTGTTCGAGGCGGTCTCCGCCTTCGGCACCGTGGGCCTGTCCACCGGCATCACCGCCGACCTGCCGCCGGCCGCGGCGCTGCTCCTGGTCGGGCTGATGTTCCTGGGCCGGACCGGGCCGCTGACCCTCGCCTCCGCGCTCGCGCTGCGGGAGCGCACCCGCCGGTTCGAACTTCCCGAGGAAAGGACGATCGTTGGCTGACGTCACGGAAGAAATGGTGGTGGTCGTCGGGCTCGGCCGTTTCGGCGGCGCGCTCGCCGTGGAACTGCACCGGCAGGGCACCGAGGTACTCGCCGTCGACCACCGTCCGAAGGTGGTACAGAGCTTCGCGGGGCAACTGCCGCACGCGGTGACCGCCGACACCACCGACATCGAGGCCCTGCGGCAACTCGGCGTACCGGAGTTTCCCCGCGTGGTCGTGGCGATCGGCACCGACGTCCAGGCCAGCATCATGACTACCTCGCTGCTGGTGGACCTGGAGATCCCGGATATCTGGGCCAAGGCGATCAGTCGCCAGCACGGCAAGATTCTTGAACGGGTTGGCGCCCACCATGTGGTGCTGCCCGAACATGACATGGGGGAGCGGGTCGCTCACCTACTCACCGGACGCATCCTTGACTATATTCAGGTCGACGAGGACTACGCCATGGTCAAGACCAAGCCTCCCCGGGATGTCGTCAGCGTGCCGCTGCGCGAGTCTCGACTCCGCAGCCGGTACGGCGTGACTGTCGTATCGGTCAAGCGGCAGGCCGACGGACGGGGCGCTGCCTTCACCTACGCCACTCCGGATGACGTGCTGATGTATGGCGACATTGTCCTCGTCGTGGGCAGGATCAGCGACGTCGAGCGGTTCGCCAACGCCCACTGACCCGCCCCGAGCAGGATCCCGATCGACTGGTCCTTCCTCTTCTATCTTTCGGCGGGGACGTGTCATCAGCTTGTACCGGGACGCCGACGAAGGAATCGGCCTCCTCGGGAAGGCAGCCGCACCGACCGGAGCCGTGCGAATCGCATGTGTCGCAGGAACGGCGCCTCCTCGTCGGTGACCGTGTACGGCTCACTGGTGCAGGTCGGTCTGCCGGAGGGTGACACGATTGGCTTCACCAAACGTACCGGCACCGTCTTCGATCCCGAGGTCGGTATGGAGTTCCTCAAGCTGACGTACATCTCCACGGGCGGCTCGTACGCGATGACGGACGAGGACGGCAACACAGTGCTGTTCACCCGGGTCACCGGGACTGCCGCGGGCAAGTACTTCCCGACGTCGGTGACCGTGCCGGGCAGCAACCAGACCACGACGTTGGGCTGGGAGAAGGTCACTGTCACAGGCAAGGAGGTCGTCCGGCCGACCCGGATGATGGCTCCGGTCCAGGATGGGGTGAACTGCACGACGCTGACCCGCGGATGCCGGGCGCTGACGTTCACCTACGCCACGACGACGACGGCGACCGGCACCGCCGAGTCGGCCTGGGGCGACTACACCGGCCGGGTGAAGGAGATCTCCTTCACCGCCTGGGATCCGGACCTAGCCACACCAGCGATGCGGACCGTGCCGATGGCCCGGTAGGCGTACGACAACGCAGGCCGGCTACGTGAGTTCCCCCCGCTTTGATGGAGCGGTGGTTACCTGCTGCCGGCTAGGTGAGCTTCAAGATCGTGCCGATCAGCATCGGTGGTGGGGCAATGGTTCGTGTTGCCCCACCGACATGAACCCCCATGCAATGGTTCGTGTTGCCCCACCGACACGAAATCCCATGCCTGCGGCCAGTGTCTCGCGATGGGTGGGGGTGTGCCGTTCCCTTGGTGACGGGTGTTGTGCTGATGGGGGAGCGGGACGCGGTAGACCTGGCGACGCACTGTCGGCCCCCTGGGCGGGGTACCTGCGCGACTGGGACCGGACGCTGCGGGCGGGCAACTACCCGGAGACGACGCGGTACAACTACCTGCTCGCCGCGGCGCAACTGGCCCGCTACCTGGCCGAGTATTCGCCCGACCTGTAAGGAGACGATCTCGCGGATTACCGACAAGGTGATCGACTGGTCGCATCGGCCCTTGGACGGGGTTCACGCGGCGGTGTTCATCGACGCGATCGTGGTCAAGGTGAGAGATGGGCAGGTCGCGAACCGGCCGTTCTACGCAGCGATCGGGTCACCCTCCCATGGGCACCCGCTGGAGCAGGCCTCGCCGCCACGCTGACTCTCTCCCGCTATGCCTCAACGCTGCTGCTGGGCAGCGTTTCTGGAGCACCTCCGGCTCGCTGAGGGGCGGGGCCTGGCCGGCCGCCCACCAGGGTGACGCACAGGGAGCCAAGTTCACAGCCTTGGCGCAGGGCCGCCGCCGGCGCGGATCCATCGACCCACCTGGCGACGAGGCCGGCCGCGAAGGCGTCGCCGGCTCCGGTGCTGTCCGCAACCGGGGCCGTCGGGGCTTCGACGCGGTGCACCACGTTGCCACCTTCGCACCAGAGCGCGCCGTCCCTGCCCAGCTTCACCACCGAGTTGCGGACGATACGGGCCAGGCGCCGGGCTGCCTCGCGAGGATCCGCCTTGCCGGTGAGGACCGTCGCCTCGTCGGCGTTGGCGAGCAGAATGTCGACGTCGGCCACCCATTTCAGGAAGCGGTCCGGCCCGGCCTGGCACAGTGGTTCAGCGGAGGCGGCGTCCACGCTGATCGTCATACCCCGTCGGCGGGCCTCTGCGAGCGCCCTCAGCCCGCCCGTCCGCGACGGCTCGTCAAGGAGCGGGTATGCGGACAGGTGAAGGTGGCGCGCGTCGGTGGCCGCGGCGAGGGCCTCGGTGATGTCGTGGCCGTCCAGGTGAAGGTTGGCACCACGCTGGGACACCATCGTCCGGTCGTGGCTGCGGGACAGCACCAGCACAGTGCCGGTGGGGAGGCCGGGGCACCGGCGCACGGCGCATCGCACCCCCGCCGCGGTGAGCTCACGTACCCGCGCCTGCCCTGCGTCGTCGTCGCCGACGGTGCCGACGAGGGTGACCCGGCGGCCGAGCCAGGCCAACCAGGCGGCGGTGTTGGCGCCCTGCCCGCCGGGCAGCGTCCGCACCGTGCCTGGTGTGTCCGAGCCGAAAGCCAGCGGAGCCTTCAACAGGGCGACGACATCGGTGGTCACGTCGCCGACGACGACAACCCGCGGTGGTGTCGGCGGGCGGCCGTTGGCAGACGGGGGCGTGGGGGCGCTCGGAGCGTCGCGTCCGGTTCGCATGTTCACGTCCAAAGCTGAACGGTGTGGACGTCCAGTCGGCGCAGGAGGCGTCGCAGGACGGGCAGCGACAGTCCTTCCAGGTTCGACGGATGCCCCACGACGTGGTCCACGAACCACCCGCCCCGCCCGTTGATTTTGAAGGCACCAGCCACCCGCAGCGGCTCCGAGGTGGCGACGTAGGCAGCTATCTCGTCGTCGGTGACCTCCGCGAAGCGGACGTCAGTGGAGCACACCTCGGCGGCGGTGTGCCCCGTCCGGGTGTCGACAACGCAGTGCCCCGTATGGAAGACTGCCGCCCGCCCCGAGATGCGCCGCCACACGTCGAGCGCCACGTCCGGCTTGTGTGGCTTGCCGTACGTCACGCCGTCGAACTCCAGCACTGAGTCACAGCCGATGACAAGCGCGTCGTCAACGGTGGCAGCGACTGCTGTGGCCTTCGCCTGGGCCAGCCGCTCGGTCAGCTGCCGGGGTGTCTCGCCCGGCCGGGGTGTCTCGTCCACACCGCTGGGTTGGACGACGGGATCAAGGCCTGCGCGGCGCAGCAGGTCGAGCCGCGACGGGGAACCAGAACCGAGCACAATTTTCGTCATGCCGGCTCTACCGCCTCGGCTCGGTGCTGCCAGATCGCGCCGGCCAACCGTCGCTGGTGCACGGCTCCCGAGCGGACGTCTGGGAAGGAGAACGACTCGAATTCCAGCAGTGAGAAGGACGGCTCGAACAGCGTGGCGAGCTCCTCGACCCGGTATACCCGTTGGCGCAGGTCCGTGACCGGATCGTAGGTGAGGTTCCGCCCCGCGCTGTCCCGGTTGATCAGCGGCAGGTAGTAGCCGTCCTCGGGGGTGAGGAAGTACGCGAAGAACAACCCGCCAGGACACAGAACACGCCGCAGCTCCCGCGCGAGCCCTTCGAGTCGCTCGTCCTCGGTCACATTTTCCAGGCTGGTGAAGGCAGTCACGAGGCTGAACGCGCCGTCCCGGAATGGCAGCAGCGCCGTCATCGACGCCTGCACCAGCCGCGCGGGCCCGACACCCGGACGGGAGCGGGCCGCCAGCAACGGCCGGTGGGCGAAATCCATACCGAAGAAGGCAAGCCCGGTCTCGGCGAGCACGGTGGTGTTCCGGCCGCCGCCGCACCCCAGGTCGAGCAGGCGCGGCGGCCCGGCTACTCGCGCGATCCTTGGCAGTTGCCGGCGGAGGAAGTCGGCACCGTGCGACGGCCTGTTGTTCGTCGACGACGAGATGGAATGGCTGACATACTCGCGTTCCCAGAGATCGCGGCTCAATTGGAAGCTCCATTCGTGAAAGGTCAGGCGGGACCGCGCGCGCGGCAGACTCGGCGTGGTCACTCACAGACGGCGCACGTGCCGTCCGTCGGGTCGCAGCTTGCTTCTGGGGTCGCGGCAGTCTCCGTCGGCCGGGTCGCCTCGATCGCCTGGTCGGCCCGGGACGTGTCCCGGTACACGGTGATTCCCTTGCAACCCAGCCGCCACGCCTGCTGGTACAGCTCGGCCACCTGCTCAGGCGTTGCGGTACGCGGGAGGTTGACCGTCTTGGTGACTGCGTTGTCCACGTGTTCCTGAAAGGCTGCCTGCATGCGGACGTGCCATTCCGGGCTGATGTCGTGAGCGGTCTTGTAGACGCGCTGGATCTGCTCCGGTACCAGAGACAGTCCCTGCACGCCGCCACCGTTGCCGGCGATCTCCTGGAGGAGGTCCGTCTCATGCACGCCGTGCTCGGCGAGTTCCCGCAGCAGTAGCCGGTTGACGGAGCGGATCTCTCGGCCGCCGAACACCCGCTGCGTGTAGGACATCGCGAAGAAAGGCTCAATGCTGAAACTTGTGTCGAATATGACCGCGTTGTTGCCGCTCGGCGGCATGGCGAGTAGGGCCACATTGCGTGGCTGCTCGTCGGCGTCCTTCCATACCGACCGGTGGACGTTGGGGAAGGGGCCCCGCTCCCTCGCCAGCGCGACCGAGGCGTCATAGGCGAACTCGCGCATGGACCGGGCCAGCATTGTCGCGGCCGCGAGCGCTTCGTCCGAGTCGTACGGGATGCCGGCCAGCGCCAGACTCTCCGCCCAGCCGGTGACCCCGATGCCGATACGCCGGTTGCCGCGGACCGCCTCCCGAATCTCCGCCACCGGGAACCACGACTCTGAAATGGCGTTGTCGATCATCCGCACGCCGGCTGCCATGATCGCGCGTAGCCGGTTGAGGTCGAACAGGTGGGCGGCGTCTCGGCGGTCCGCCGGCAGGAGCAGCCGGGGAAGGTTCACGTAGCCGAGGTTGCAGGCCTCGTAGGGATAGAGCCCGATCTCGCCACAGGGGTTGGTGGCGGCGATGTCGCCCACGGAGTCGCGCAGCGGGTTGTTCCGGTTCATCGCGTCGAGGAAGATCAGCCCGGGGTCACCCGTTTCGCAGGCCAGTTCGCAGGTCGCGGCGAAGAGCTCCCGCGCGGGCAGGGTCCGGACCGCTGCGCCGGTGCGGCGGTTGACCAGCGTCCAGTCGGTGTCCGCCTCGACGGCCCGCATGAAGGCGTCGCTCACTCCGAGTGAAATGTTCGTCATGCTCAGCCAGCCGTCCTGCCGCTTGGCCGCAACGAACTCCAGCACATCAGGGTGGTCGACGTCGAGGATGGCCATGTTGCCGCTCTCGTACCGGCCGCGCTGCCGGAACAGTTTCGTCGCGTCGTCGAAGAGCTTGAGCAGTGCTACCGGGCCGACGGCGAGCCCGGAACTGCCCCGAACGTCGTCGCCGCGGGGTCGGACATTCGAGTAGTTGAAGCCGCACCCGCCGCCGTAACTCTTGACGATCGACGACTCGGAAAAGGTCCGCAACACGCTTTCCTGGGAGTCTTCGACGGGGAAGACGAAGCAGTTGGCCATCTGGGGCCGGTGCGTGCCGGCGTTGGCGAGGGTGCGACTGCCCGGGTGGAACTCCAGGCGGGCCATCACCTCGTAGAACGCCGTCGCCCACGGTCCGGCGGCGTCCGGCTGTTCGGCCCGGGCGAGAGCCCGGGCCACCCGCTGCAGCATCGCTTCCGGGGTCTCCACTACCTGGCCGATCGCGTCCCGTGCCAGGTACCGCTCCTGCAACAGCAGTTGGGCGTTCTGCGCGAACGCAGCCTGCGGGGTCCGGGTGAAGAGAAGGTCGTGCAGGACTGATTCGAAAAGTTTGGACGTCTGGACGGGCATGAATCTGGCCTTCCCGGGAGCGGCGGCACATGGCGACCGTGACGACGGGACGCGCATGGGTGACGGAGCCGGTGACAGTGGGAGCGAAGATGATCAACCGCGCCGGACGACCGAGCGCGGCGCGCCGAATTCGGTCAGCAGGTCGGTGTCGCCGGCGACGTACGAGGTGTCGGTGATCGCCGTCTGGTCCGATGGGCCGCGACTGCACATGCACATGTGCCGGCCCGTCGAGGAGACCCGGACAGCCCGCGCGCCACCGCTGTTCATGATCTCCGTCGCGATGTCCTTGACCAGGTACTCCTGGATCTGGAACCGCTTGCTGAATGCCTGCACCAGCCGGGGGAACTTGCCCAGACCGAGGATCCGTTGGCCGGGAACGTAGGTGATGTCCACCTTGCCGAAAAAGGGCAGAAAGTGGTGCGCGCAGATCGAGAAGTAGTTGATGTTGTGAATGTCGACGACGCCAGTGTGCTCGTCCTCGACCAGACAGGTCGTCTTGAGGATCTTCGAGGTGTCGATGTCGTAGCCGCTGAGCAGTTCCTTGTAGGCGCGGACGATGCGCGGCTCGCACTCGGGCCCGGTGTACCAGTCGAGCGCCCGCTTGTCCGTGGTGATGTTCTGCTCGAGCCATTCGGCGATGGTCACGTTTCCTCCTTGGAGGTGGGGGCCTGCGCCCCGACGGTGCGCGGCGGTTGTGGTCTAGAGGCGTCCCTGGTCGCGCAGGTGGTCGAAGATGATCTGGTCGACAGGTGAGGTCAGGTGCCGGTCCGCGTAGGTCAGCCACGCCACCTCGGCGATCTCCGCCGACGCCTCGATGTGACCCTGGTAGGCGGACTCGTAGCAGCGCATGCGCACCACGACTCCTTCCGGGTGCGCGTCGGCCTGAGCGCGGAACTCGCCGAGGAAGGTGGCGGTGAGGGGGTCGAGGTCGATCGTGAGTTCCTCCTTGGCTTCGCGTACCAGCGTGTCGAGATCGCTTTCGCCGGCCTCCCGCTTGCCGCCGGGGAGGTAGTAGCGTTCGCGGCCGTGTGACCTGGTGGAGAGCACCCGTCCGTCGGCGAGGTGGATCCAGGCGACCTTGTCAATCTCGTGCGTCATCGTTGTGGGGTCCTTTGGCGAGCCGTTCGTGCACGTAGTCGGCGGTGGCTGTTCCTTCGGCATAGCGCAGTGCGCGGCTGCCAAGGTCGTGGATGAGGTCCAGGTCAACGCCGGATTGCGACGCCCAGGGTAGGTGTCGACGCCATCGGGGTGGTGGAAGCGCGTAGGCGGACAGCCCTGCGGCGTGCTTGCCGAGGGCCGACAGCGGCACGTCCCGGTCCACGATGGTCGACCACCAGGAGGAGCGATCGTTGACGTGGGCGGACGGGGTGAAGGCCCGTACGCCGCCGTCGTAGATGACGCATCGTTCGAAGAGGCTTCCGACCGAGGCCAGGCGGGCTGCCTCGTACTCCGGTGTCGAGCCGGCCGCAGACCGGAGCAGGTCGAAGGAGAACCGCGGAAAGGGCACGGTGTCGGGTGCCGGCAGCGCGAACAGGGCCTCCAGGAGGATGAGGGTGACCTGCGGCCGCTCGGATGGATCCACGGCGGCGACACAGCGCTGGACCGCGTCGACGCCCGCGGCCGAGCCGATCACCACCAGCACGATCGCCCCGGGTCGATGCCGTCGAGGGGTCGTGGCCGTCAGGAGACGCGACAGCACCGCCGTCATGGTTCCGCCGCTGGCCAGGATGTCACCGGCGAGGATCGGGTCGGCGCCGAGTTCCCAGCGCTCGTACACGACCTTGAGCGGCGCGTCCGTGGACCGTTCGGTGCCGACGAAGCTGACGTCGGCCTCGGCGCCGCAGGCGGTGGTGACCGCCTCCTCGACGCCGAAGCTGAGGCCGCCCCGGAGGATGGTGACCACCGACATCCGGTCGGCGGACAACACCTCGCCGCCTGCCCTGTCGGCGCGGAACATCATCAGGGCCTCCGCCACGGCAGTACGCACCAGGTGCCGGTATGCGCTGCCGGTGACCACCGGGTCCGTCAGCAGGCGTCGGGACGGCGCGGTCGAGCAGAGCAGCACGCGGGCAGGGCCCGGATGAGGGTGCTCGTACAGAGCCGTGGCGTCGCCGGTGGCGATGAGTCTCATGTCTTGACCGCCGGCCGCCGGTAGGCCACACCGCGCTGGTGGGCGATGTACTTCTCGATCAGGTACGCGGACTCCACGCCGTCGACCGGCTTGGTCGCGGACGGGGCCGGGTCGTCATTGGTGACGTGACCCACGACGACAACGCCGGGTGTCGGCAGCCGCTCGGGTAGGTCGCTCGGCACGTGGACGCTCGCCACAGTGAGACCCACCGCGCCGAAGAGTTGGCGCCAGTCGAGCTGGACGAGGCGGCTCGGCATACCACCGGCCGACTCGTAGCGCCCGTTATCGACTATCACCAGCGTGTGGTTGTCAAGGCCGGGCAGTCGCGCACCCAGTGCGGTCAGCACCGAAAGGTTCATCAGGAAGCTGCCGTCGGTGTCGACTCCCGCAACGGGCAGCGGGCGAGCACCGATCGCCAGACCGGTCGAGAGTGCGGCGACGTCGCCCATGGTGTCCGTGACCAGCGTGCGATGTGCCGCGAGCTGGTACAACTCCTCGCTGGTGCGGCCAAGGGCGGAGACGAGCAGGCTGTCTGGCGGCAGCCGGTCGAGCAGGGCGGCGATGAATTCGGAGGTCCGCACTACCGGCTCCGCAGTTCTTCGACGAACGGCGGGTTGGCGATCAGCGCAACGGTGCGTTGGCCGGTGTCGAGTGTGTTGTACGCCCGCCTGAGCAGATCGGGGAACGCGTGAACCGAGTCGACTTCCGCTGTTGCTGCTGAAAGCATCCGCAGGTGTGGGTGCATGGTCTCCTCGTGCGGCAGGCCCCACCAGTTGGCCTCCCCGAAAGCGCCGCGCCGGGACAGCAGCAAGACCGTGTGCAGACGGTGGCTGAGAGCGAATCGGGCCAGGGTCTCGCAGGCCCGCCGCAACCCGGAGTTTTCCATCAGCACCAGGCTTCGACTGCCCGCGAGGCGGGCGCCGGCGGCGATGCCCACCGCGGTCGCCTCGTCACAGACCTGGATGTACGCGATGTCATCGCGCTCGGCCGCGCAACGGTGCAGGGGCGCCAGCAACGAGTCGGGGACGGCAGTGATCAGGTCGACCCCGCTGTCGACCAGCGCATGGTAGACGCTCTCCGCACCCACGCCGTCACCGCCTGGTGGAGACGAGTTCGACGATGACGTTCGCGTAGGGTGTGGCACCCACGTTGCGGAGCAGGTGAGGTAGCCCGGCCTCGTGGTAGACGGCGTCGCCGACCTTGTCGTCGCCCGGAAGCACCGTGCCGTCGGTGCACACCGTCTCCGTCTGGCCGGGGCTCAGCACGACGTACACGTAGTCGCAGGGGTGCTGATGGATGTTGGTTTCCTGCCCGGGGGCAAGATCCAGCGTCCAAATCCGGACCCGGTCGTCCTGGTACACCAGTTCGGTGCCCACCTGAACGATGTCCGACTGCATGGGTGTCCTCCGTGGAAGCGTTGACGGCTGGTTGATTTCGGCGAGAAGCGGTCTGAGTTCCGGGCCCGGTCAGAGCCGGGGAGGCCCAAGGGCGATCCGGCGGCGCATCTGCGGCAGGTCGCCACGGAAACCGTGCAGGTTCTCGACCCACCAGGTCAGACCGGCGTCCGCGTACGTCTGCACCCGGTCGCGGTCGGCGGGCCCACCGTCGCCGTCGCTGTACCCGCCGATGGCGAAGTCGAAATGGGCGTCGCTCGTCCGCCGATCGGAGACGAAGGAGGCCATTTCTCGGTAATGGTCGACGGGGATCATGGTGGGGGTCCAGGTGCGCCGGCGTTCGAGAGAGAGCCGGCCGGGCAGCACGCCGTCCCACCGGGCGGCCCGGCGGAAGGGCTGGCGGTTCGGCCAGTAGCCGCCCACCCAGATGGGGATGCGGGGCTCCTGCACGGGCCGGGGCAGGAAGGTGCAGTCCCGAACCTGGAAGTGGCGACCCGCGTAGCTGAACGATTTCCCCGACCACAACCCCTCGATGACATCCAGGGCCTCGTCGAGTTTCTCGGCGCGAACGCGTTCGTCCCCGTCCTCGCCGAAGTCCTCGAACTCCGAATCGGCCGGATACCCGAGCCCGACACCGAGGATGAGTCGTCCCTGCGACAGGTGGTCGAGGGTGACGGTCTCCCGGGCGACCTTCCAGGGCCGTCGTCGCGCCAGAGGTGTCACCATAGGCCCGAGCCGTATGCGGGTGGTCGATGCGGCAATCGCGGCGAGGCTTATCCAGGGATCCACGATAGGGCCATCGAATCCGCGCATGAAAGCAAGATGATCCCACAGGAAGAAGCCGTCCCAGCCAGCGTCCTCGGCTTCTTTGGCGAGAGTTACCAGGAATTGCGGATCACCGTAGTCGCCGTGAGGAGGAACAGAAAGCGCGTACTTCAGCGGACGGTTCAATCGGCTTTCCGGCATACGGTTCCCCCGATCATCGTCGTGCATCCCGGACACGGAGTGTGCGCCTTTAAGGCCAGACCCGTCGCGGAACTTTCACCGCAGTCAACCCTAGCGTCGTGATTGATGTCGGTCAACGCCGATGCGGATCGCTAGGGTGCGAGATGGGATTCCCGCATTCGAAAATTTCGGGTGATCGCAAAGGCGGAAGCTGATTCGCGCGGCCATTGGTTATCGGCTGGCTGGGGAACGCGACAACTAGACAAGCCATTCAACTCCCGCTACCTTGGCCCCTGCGGCGCTGACCACCACCGAGCATTGGGCGGCCCCTGTCCGGAAGCGTGTCGTCCGTTCGGCATGCCATCGCGACGTGTGGCGGCCCTGGGAGGAATCGTGAACGTCGATCAGGAGCTTCTCGAAATCCTGTGCTGTCCCGCGGACCGCGGTGACCTCAGCTACTCAGCGGAGAGCGAGGAACTGCGCTGCGACCGCTGTGGGCTGGCCTTTCCGGTCCGCGATGGCATCCCGGCGCTACTCCTAAAGTGATCCGACCCCGGCTGGTGATCCGGGCGACCTCGCTCGCCCGGTCAGCATCTGACGGACGACCGGGTGCTCGACGGCGCGCTAGCCAGCAGACGTCGGCAGTGAATGCTGGTCGAGCTGCTTGACCGCGTCGACGATGTCGGGAAAAGCGTCGATGAAGGCGTCGACGTAGCGGGAATCGAAGTCCGCCGGACTCCGGACCCCGCTCTGCAGGCAGCCGACGAAGTGCATGCCGGCACCGCCGGCGGCTAGTGCGTCACCCGGTGAATCCCCGACGTAAACGCACTGACCGGGCGGTATGTCGGTCGCTGCCAACAATTCATCGAAGGCGCGCGGATCCGGCTTACGGAAACGCGTGTTGCCGGCGTGGTAGATGCCACTGACCCGCTCGGTCAAGACATGATCCGGCTCCAGCATGTGCCGAACCTCGTCCTCGGTCCGCGACGTCAGCAGAAACACCGACCGGCCGGTCATCACGAATTCGTCCAGCGCACGCAGGTTCTCCGGTGGAATCAGATCCAGGCGGCCGTCGGCGATGTACCCTTCCAGCGCGGTCTGATAGAGCGCCGAGAACTGGGCCAGGTCCAGGCCGGGTGACCGTCGGGGCATGGCGTCCAGAAGCGGTTCGCCCCAGGTGGATAGATGCACCTCCCGTTGCATGGGGGGCCGACCCATCTCCGCCAGGACTTCATTCTCCAATGCGAACGAGGCGGCCTGAGTGAGGCACAGGGTGTCGTCGACGTCCACAATCACAGCGCGGATCACGAGCCAAGCCTAACGGCCCCGGCGGCGGGTGCACACATTCATCAGGAAGCGGAGCTTCACGGTCCGTCTGCCGCGTCAGGACGGCGGCGAGCAGGGGCTCCTGCGGCAGCTACCGGGACGCGATGCCACTGTGCCGGGGGAGCGTCATGTCGATGACGTACGTGCCAGCGGCCGGTGCCCGCACCCCCGCCGGCTACGAGATCCGGCTCGGGCGACGCGCAGGGTGTTGCGCAGTGCCCAGGCCGAACAGCCTGTCATGCCTTGGTAAGGCGCGGCTTTCGAGAAGCCGGCCGGTGACGGCCGGGGCCGTGGGAAGCGGGTTGGAAGGGTTTAAGGCTATCGGTCGCTGGGCTGGGCTGGGCTGGGTGTCGGCGTCGGCGTCGGCGTCAGCCGAGGCCGCTGGGGCTTGCCGTCACGATCCGGGTTTATCGGCGCCCGGCTCACCGACTGCACCGTGATCGTCGGTCACGACTGCGACCCGCTCACCACAGGGCCGTACAGCCTTTCGCGCACGGCGGTGGCCGGTAGCGGATACTCATCTATCTCCCAAGGGATCAGGCCGCGCGTGCCGATCTTGCCCGTGCCATCGCAGCTCGCGGGGTTCGATTGGTGGCGTCCGTCGAGTTGCGCGGCGTCGATGTGGCCGCCGAACTTCTTCGGCCGCAGGGCAGTGTGCTGAAGCGATCGCGCCTCAACTTGGACGCTGGTCATGGCGGGTGCGCGTTATGGTGACGGCCAGTTCGCTTCTGACGTAGGTGGGAACGGTGACTGGGGTTTCTCGTCGACACGTACTCGCTGGCGCCGCAGGCGTGGCCGTGACCGGTTTCGTAGGCTCCGCGGCCGGGGCCTTCGCGTTATTTCCTGCCCTGTTCGCCGTGGCCCATCCGGATGACGAGGTCCTGGGGATGGGCGTCGCTCTCGCCGAGCATCTGGCGGCCGGGCAGGACGTGCACGTGCTGTGGCTGTCGAGGGGGACGGCGTCGGGCGCTCGTGACCAGCTCAATGGCACCGCGTTGTCGGCCTGGTGGGGCGTCGCGCACGATCCCGCCGCGGAGGGCTATCAACCGCTGGGGGTGGATGAGTTCGGAGCGGCTCGGATCGCCGAGGGGACCGCCGCCGTACGGTGTCTGGCGGCTGGCACGGTGGGGACGCTTACCCTGCACGAGGCCGGGTTGCAGGACGGGGCGATCACGCAGGCCGACGCGGAGGCGGCGATCGTCGCCGTCGCCGACCGGATCGCGCCCGGTGGTCCGGTGCGGATCAAGACGCACTCGCACATCGTCGACAACCACCCGGACCATATCGCCGCCGGCCGCGCCGCCCGTGCGCTGCACGATGGCAATCCGAACCGGTTCGGCGACCTGCGGCAGTACATTCTGCCGCCGTACTGGTCGGACCCCCGGCTCAGCCAGGTCAGTGAGTCCTGGGACGTCCCGACCGACGCGGGCATCGCCCAGCGGGTACGAAACGCCAGTCGCGCGTACGGCGCCTGGTCACCCGCGCTCGGCTCGTTCGCGATCGGCTGGCACAGTGTCCCCAGCTTCTTTTCCACACTCGACGCCAACCCGCGCTGCCTGCTGCACCTCTGACGCCTCATCGACACGCGAAAGCTCAGCGGCGTGGCCTCCCTTGGCACGCTTGCGCGTCGCTGGTTGACGGCGTCCGTGATTGCGTCGATCTCTGCTGTGGATGTCGCCAGATGGCAGAGGATGGTTAGCCATGCGTATCTGCGTCGCCTGTCGAGTGGACCAGCGCACCGTTGTTCGTATCGGCAGTTGGGCGTGCCGCACGGTACTCCCGGGCACCAGGTCAACTACCGCTGGACCAGCCTGTCCGCTTGTCCATTGTGTGGGGCCGGGCTTCTCGTGTACTTCGATCATGATTGTTTCCACCAGCCCAGGGAGGAGCCGTGGGACATGGACTGGTCGTGGCCGGTCGCCGTTGACGGGGTTCAACAGTTGAACGCTGCTCTTGCTCGGTGTCCGGATCCGCTGCATCCGTCGTGCGAGTGCCCTGTGCACCGGTCGTTGCGGGACAGCATCGAGAGCGCACCGTCGCGTGAGGTTCCGCTGACGGTTGCGCTGACAGCGGAAGGGCTGCCACAGGTTCGGTCAGCAGGCGTTGGGCTTGACCCGTTTTGACGGACAGGGTCGATGTGTTGATCCTATTCAGGCTGCTCGGCTTGTCGGTAGCCGGTGCAGATCGGTGGCCTCGAACGCGGCGGGGCTGAGGTAGCCGAGGGTGGAGTGTCGGCGGCGGGTGTTGTACCAGCCCTCGATGTACTCGAATATTGCCTGACGGGGCAGCGCCATGGGTGGGCCAGGGCTGACGGTGTAGCAGTTCGGTTCTGATGGTGGCGAAGAACGACTCGGCGACCGCGTTGTCCCAGCACTGCCCGCGCCGGCCGACGGATAGTCGGATGCCGTCGGCAGCGGCGAGGCGGGCGTGCTGGTCGCTGGTGTATTGACAGCCGCGGTCGGAGTGGAACACCAGCCCGGACGCCGGCCGGCGCCGCACGAGGGCATCGGTGAGCGCGGCGTCGATCCAGGTCGGTGCGTAGGTGCTCGGCGACCGCCCAGCCCACGACCCGGCGCGAGCCAGGTCGATGACGGTGGCCAGATACAGCCAACCTTGCCAGGTGTTGATGTAGGTGATGTCGCCGCACCAGCGGGTGTCGATCCCAGCCGGGTCGGTGCCGAAGTCACGGTTGACCAGGTCAGGTCGCCTGCCGGCGTTCGGGTCGGGCACGGTGGTCGTTCGCCATCGGCGTGGACTCTTGCCGGCCAGCCCGGCGCACCGCATCAGCCGGGCGACGCGTTTACGGCCGTGTCGCAGCCCGGCGTCGGCGAGGTCGGCGTGGACCCGCGGTGCCCCGTAGGTGCCCTTCGACATCGCATGCACCCGCGTGATCGTCGCGGTAAACTGCGCGTCGACACGCTGCCGCTGGGACGGGACGCCGCGTTGCTGCTGGTAGTAGGCGGATACGACGGGGCTGTTCCGCGCTTGTCCGCCGCTCGATCGACCATCCGCGGCGCGCAAGAACGCGAAGCCAATTTGCTGCTGCCGTACGCGGCTAAGGAGTCCGGGCGAGCGAAATACCCACGGCTGTTGAGCTCGAGCCGACACTCACTGTGCGCGAGGAGAAGCCCTCGGGTGGCCGCACATCGGGCAGTGGCGGAGCGCCAACTCAGCCGTTGCTGCGGAAGTGACACGGACGATCACCGGGTCAGTGACCAGCTGTGGGTAGGGATCATCCCCACGTGCGTGGGACCAGAAACACCGGCGTCGGCAAGCTGACCGTGGAGGGAAACCCCCGCTGCGCGGGGATCGATTGGAGCTGACCCGCAGCGACGGCGACTCCGTGGGATCACCCCTGCGTTGCGCGGGGAGCAGAACGAGCGCCGGCAGCGCAAGGTCGCCGAGGAGGGATCACCCCCGCTTGCGCGGGGAGCAGAGCCACCGGGTAGCGCCGGCCCCTGCTCAGCCGGATCACCCCCACGTGCGCGGGGAGCAGTCCGGCGGTCAGAAG
Organism: Micromonospora sp. B9E7; assembly: GCF_039871815.1. Taxonomy (NCBI): domain Bacteria; kingdom Bacillati; phylum Actinomycetota; class Actinomycetes; order Micromonosporales; family Micromonosporaceae; genus Micromonospora; species Micromonospora sp. B9E7. The sequence goes on along the minus strand of NZ_JBDPLX010000012.1, from coordinate 178,123 downwards.
GCGATGCCGTCGCGGCGGGGATCACCCCCACGTGTGCGGGGAGCAGACTTCTTGACCTGCGGCGTTAGAGATCGACTTCGCAGTTTTCATTCCTAGTGCCTCGTCTTTGAACGTTGCTCGTGTAATCCGCTGGTTCCGGGGATCTTTCGGGCAGGCTGTCTCCTGACGTTTGTCGTGGGAGGTGGTGGCTGGTCGCCCGAGCGGCCGGGCACTCGACCGACCAAACCGGACCAACCCATCCCGGACCTGATTAAAACGCCCTCTGAGGGTGCCGGCCGCCCCTCGCCTCGCCCATTTCAGCCAACTCGTCGCTGTGGCAAGGTCTGCACTGGGTACTGGGGCACTCCCCACCGGCAAGCCGACATTGTCAGCTACTGGTGCGGCAGGTGATCCCGCCCCCCACCCGCTAGTCGCGACAGGAGCAGGATCGATGACCCGCTACACGATGGCTGCCTCCGACGCCGGTGGCGAACGGCTCGGCGAACGTGTCGCCTCCACAGCGCCCACCCTCGGAGAAGCCACCGAATTCGGCGACAGCTATCGGACGAACTACGTGTCGGTCTGCGATGAACGCGCCCACATCACCCTCTACGGGCGGGACGTCAGCGGCTCCTGGTCGGTGATCGCGGCCGGTGTCAACATCGAGACCGCCGAGGAGGTGTGCCTCTGGTTTGACCTCGTGCAGCATTACCGCGGCCCGTCGTCGGCCAGAACCGGTGGCCGGGCCGACCACCCTCTCGACCACGCCTCGACGCTGCAAGGCGAGCGGATGGCCCCGGCACGGGCCGTCTTGCTTGTCGTGGAGCGGATCCGGGCACGCCGCCTGGGCTACCCCACCCAGGGGCTTGTGGCGGATCGCTTCGAAGCGGGCTGGAGCGTGTACGCGCCGGTGGACGTCGACCACAGCGATCCGATGGCTTTTCTGGACATGCCGGTGGGCAGGTCGGTTTTCCTGGTGAGCGATGCGGGGCGGGTGAAGGAGATATCGAGCTCGATCCCTGCGCGGCAGGCGGAGGAGATGTTCAGCGCCGAGGAGGCGTACGTGCGCCGCCGGCCGGCCGGGGAAGGGTTCATGGCCGACCTCAGGGACGAGGTCATGCGGCTTGACTCCGCGTCGGGAGGCTCCGCAGGCATCGCCTCGTTCACCATCGACACCCCCACTGAGGTGATCGCGGCCAGGGCGTCGGCGCTGCTCGGCCCGATCGCACAGCAGTTGGCCCTGCTCGGTCCGCCGGGGTGGGACCGCTTCGCGGCGGTCTTCTCCTTCACGGTGTCCGGCGAGGTTGCCCAGCTGCGGTTCTGGTCCGATAGTCGGAGCATCGAGGTTCGGGTACCCGAGCAGATAGCCGTGCTGGTCCGCCGGCAGCGGCATCTCGCCGCACGGATGCCGGCCGGGCCGTGGTGGCGCCTGCTGCTCACCGTCAGCGACAGCGCTGGAACAGGCGCCCAGATGACCACGGACTACGACTACGGCGATCGGCCCTTCCCGGACGACCATCTGCTGGCCCCCGAGCACTACCGGGAGGACCTGGCCGCCTACCCACGCGCCCACACGCCGGCATGGCTCTCCGAATACACGGCCGGTGCCGCCGAGTTCGGTCCTGCACCCCGTACGGCACCGCGAGAGACTGGTGCGGCGACGCGAAGGCCCGACGTTCGGCAGGACCAGCCCACGCCACCACCGACGCGACAGGCGCCGGCCCCGCGACCCGACGTGGTAGCCCCTAGCCCCCGGAACGCGTCCTCCACATCAACGCCCCCACAAGGCCCGATGCCGTCCGCGGGGCCGCCGCGGCCCGGCGGGGTTCCGGTCCTCGACACCACCATCGGCTGGACACGTCTTCACGCCGACCCACAGGTGATCACCTACGGTAGGAAATCGATCGCGCTCGACCAGGTGGAGTGGGTCAGCTATTCGTCGATCCAGGTAGCCGAAAAACGCTTCATGTTCCCCACTTTCTACGACAACAGGTGGGACTTCCAGGTGGGGCGTTACCCGTACTACGGCGGGCCGAAGGTCGCCGTGAGCCTCTCGAAAGGAGGCCGCCGAGCGGAACAGCCGCAGGAGTGGACGTTCCTGGTAAACCTGGCCAGGCAGTACCTGGAGCCCCGGTTGCTCAGCGGGCTGGTCAGCCAGGTTCGCCGTGGTGAGACCGTCACGGTCGGCGGTAGCGTGGAGGTGAGCCGGGACGGCATCGCGTGTGCGAAGCCGGGTTTCTCTCTGCCCTGGGCGTCGATCAGCCCTGCATCCCTGCGCAACGGCATGATATGGATCCATCAGGTAGGCGTCGAGAAGCCAGTGCTGACCGTGCCTTTGAGCCACCCCAACGCTGCGCTGATCCCGGACCTCTTCGCCGCACTCAGGTCGTGATGGCGGAGCGGCGTCCGCCACTCGTCACACGCTCCTCGGTGTCAGCATGAGCACGACCTACAGGTGCGTGCCCGAGCTGAAGGCGGTCCTGGTAGTCGGTTCCGTCCAGCTGAGCACTGATGCCGTCGAGGACTCGGCGAAGAATGGGTTGCGGAGATCGGGCAGCATCACGCCGATGGTGTAGGTCTACCCGCGCAGCCCGCGGGCGGACGCCGACGGGCGGTAGCTGATCTCTGTTCGAGGGGTGGAGCGTCGCCCTTTGCGGTTGGGATGTGTCACTGCGGGGAGCCTCCGGTGTCTGCTGTCGACAGCTCGCCGACAGCGCACCGCTATCCGCGCAGGCGGGTGGCGATCCGGTCGGCCTCATCGGCGTCCAGGGGGTAAGGGCTGCCGTGCAAGATTGGGCCGGTGATAACGGCGGGGCCGGTGACCTGCGGCAAGCCATGCTCGGTCGCGAGCAGGCTCGCTGCGGGGTTGGGCTGCTCTTGGGCCCGGCCAGGGCTGTCCTCGGCGTGCCACAAGGTCAGGTCGGTGCCGAGCCTGGTGGATCGGATGTTCTCCGAGCCGAGCAGTCGGGCCACCTCCTGCACGAGATCCATCCCGAAGAAGGGTGTCGTCACCTGCTGGACGCCGCCGACGGTCACCAGCAGCAGCTCGGCCGTCTTGCCACGTTCATGCGCTATCCGGGGATCACTTGGCCCGCCTGTCGACGCGGTCACGGTCTGACCGGACGTGGCCTGAGGCTGAACCGGCAGGGACGCGCGCTGTATCAGCACGGCGATCCCGCTCACCACGGTGGCCAGCAACGCCACCACCCCAAAGGGCACGGCCAGCATGAAAGGCCACCGCCAACCGACCGCCCGCCCCACAAGCACCCCCGCCACGGGCCCGAGACCCAGGGCCAGCACCACCACGGCGGCGACGAGGGGCATTACCCACACGCGTCGTGCTCCCATCTGCGCCACCAGCATCGCCGTGACGCCCCACGCCAAACCGGCCCCGAACCCCGTCACCGCGCGGCCGAGTAGCAGCAGAGCCTCCCCCGAGGCCAGCGCGGTCAGCAGCGACCCGGGAACCAGCATCGCGATCGCGGACAACGCGACGGCAGTCGGCCACCGCCGACCGACGAGAGCGCCGACCGCAACCGCCAGTACCGCCGGCAGCAGGTAAGCGACGAAGATCCAGAGGACTGCCGAGGTCGGCAGATCCATGTCCTGCTGGATCGCAACCCATTGCGGCCCGATGGTGACGGCGAGCAAGAAGGCGCCTAGTGACGCAGAGAGTGTCGGCCCGATCAGCAGCCAGACTGGGCGCAAAACGTGCGGCCGATCACCGATCACGACGGAGCGTGACGCGTTCGGGGGAACCTGGTTGGCGGTGCTGGGTAAGGGCGCGGTCACGCCGGCGAATATACCGGCGTCCGCATCGTCGGACGAGTCGTCATCGTGAGACTCCGTGTCGAGATCATGACCAGTCTCATTGGTATCTGATTCGTGGTCGCCTTCCGGGCGTTCGGCGGTGTCAGGAGCCTTATCAAGACGCGACCTGTCGACATCGACGGGAGAGGGCTCGGTTAGCGGTCTCCGAGCGGGTGGTGGGATTCGTTGTTGCGGGCGAGGGCTCGACAGGTGCCGCTGCGGTGCGCTCGGCCGGTGACGGTGCCGCTGGTGCCTCGGCTAGCACGGCGTGCGGTTGGCGTTCAGCTTGCAGCGGCGGGCGGCGAGTTCCACGAGCGATACCGACGCGACGATCAGCCCGTCCACGGAGAGCGATAGGAGGTAGGGCAGGGTGCCGGTCTCGCCGTACCGGGCGGCCACTACGACCATGTGGCGATAGCTGATCCACGCGGCGATGGCGGCGACAGCCGAGGCGGCGACGACTCGGATGACGCCGAGTGAACGCCGGTGCACGGGCACCGGGTGACCAGCTCGACGGTGATCAGGAGTGCCAACGGTGGCCACGCCGCGATGGCCTGCGAGATCGGGTTCGCTTGCGCGTGCAGGATGTTCGCGGTGACCGAGGCGGCCACGCCGAGTGCTAGCGTCGCCCGCACGGCCCATGGCATCCGCTGGAGCTGGCTGTCGTTCATGGCCGGCCTCCGCTGGCCGGGGCGACCGGTCGGAGCTGCTGTTCGGCGACGCGGCGGGTCGACTGGGACGGTTCGGCATCGCCGAGGTCCGCGAGGCGTTCCTGCAATCGGCGCAGGGTGCGCCGCACGGCGTAGGGTCGCTGCTGCCGGCCGTGGATGCGCGTGATTCGCTGGCACAGCTCCTCGGCCCGGCCGCCCGTCAGTGATCGCGTCACCGTCACGCTCAACGACCATGCGGGCCAGCTTGTGGAACTGGGCGGGCTGCAGCCCGGTGAAAGGGAAGATCCAAGCCGGGCGAGCCGCGGCGATCACCTGCACCCTGGCATGTTGACCGAGCGTCCTCGACAGACAGACACCGGGGTTACGAGGCATTCGGAAAGCTCTCTTACCCCAGTCAGCGCCCGAGCCTGCCGGCCTGGCCTAGCCGCATACGTCGTACACCCAGTAGTTCAGATACCTGGCCACGCCCTCGCGATCGGCAAGGTCCAGCGACAACCACTCCCGCGCAGCCCGGAACATCTCAGCTGCGGCCTGCTCATTCTCGTCAGGCTTGAGTTCCACCCAGTCGGTAAGTTCGCCCCAGATGAGGTACACGAGGCCTGCTGGCTCCACCTCCATCGACGCATGCGCAGACACCCCGTGAATTTCTAGCCCGACCTCGTAGGGTTCGTCCGTGGCGACGAGGTCCCTGGCCAACGCGGTGACCTGCTGCATGTGCGTCACCTCGGCGTCATCCTGCGTCGGGCCTCTCATGACCTGGGGATCGCACCCGACCGCCATCCGTGCTGCGAGTTACGAGACGTCTCTTACGACCTCGTGCACGGTTGCGAGTCCCTTGAGTATCGATGATCGTTGTTGCCCGAACCGATCACCGACCCCGCAACGCCTGACACGCCTGCGCATCCACCGACACGACCGACTCCGTGGCCTCCTCCACGAATACGAGAACGCCGCCTGAACAGCACGGACGGGATTCTCGGAATCCACAGGGTCGGGGCAGCATCTCGTCACGGTCCACGACGGCGCCCGCCAACCGGTCCGGTCCGGTCCGTTCGACTCGACGGCTGCTTCGAACCCTCGTTCGTGCAGCCGCTGCCCGACGGCAGCATCCTGCTCGTCAAGGCGCGCAACGGCGGCGGCCCCAACGCCGAGATCTGGAGCCCTGCCGGGATTCGCCTACGGGCAGGGCGACTTCGGCAACTATCCGTTCGTGGCGGAGCCGGTCGACCCGTTCGAGGTCGAGTCGCTGGAGTTCCTCGAACCCGACCACCCGGTGTACGCGCTGCGTCCGGCCGATCCGCTGGAAATCGTCTGCGGCTTCTACTCACCGCGCGCGTCGTTCGCCTACCCGAGTGGTGAGTCGGTACTCGACTGAGCCCGTCACCTGACCTCTGCAGGCACCGCGAACGCCGGCCACCGTCGGCGTACTGACCGGGTGATGCCGTTGGCGCGGAGCCAACGGGCATGCCGACAACCGGACACGGAACAACATGTCACGCAGCTTCCTGCGGCTGTTCGCCGCCGCCTGGCCCCTGCAGAATTTGGGTATGGCAGCTGACACGGCCGGCAATGATCGCCACCGAAAGGGGGAGCGAGATGCGGATTCTCTGCGGCGGGAACTCCACGGGTTGGGACTGACTGGTGCGGCCGTTCTCACCCCGCCTCGGTGAGATCGTCCAATAGCCCGCGCTGCCGCGCGAGCACCCCGGCCTGGAACCGGCTCTCCGCACTTAGGTCATGCATGATTTCTGCGATGTGCCGCCGGCAGGTGCGCACCGAAATGCTCAACTTGCGAGCGATGAACTCATCTTTCCGGCCGGCCGCCAGCAGGTGCAGCACCGCCCGTTTCAGGTCGTCGCCGGCCACTCCGTAGCCGCCGTTTGGCGTGGATTCGTCGTCGAAGGGCAGGGCCGACGCCCAAGCCTGCTCCAGCGAACGGTACAGGTAATCCACCACGGACGGCTCCCGTAGGACGACCGCACCGCTCGCGAGCATGTTGGGAATGACCGCAATCTCACGGTCGAAGATGATTATCCGGTCGGTGATTTCTTCTCGGGTGCGCACATCGCAGCCCGCATCGACGAGTTCTTTGAGGAAAGGGCGCATGCGCGGATGGACCCGAACCGGATGTTGGTGGACTGTTCTTATACGAATCCCGCGTGCCAGCATCGCGAGGTCCTTCGGCAGGGATTCCTCGATGGCGCCGTCCGATAGCACCCCCGGATGGGCGCTGAAGACCTCGACCGAGCACCGTCGGGCGATCCCGGCGAGAGTGGCGCGTACCCGGTCCACCTCGTCGATGATGTCGATGGCTTCACGCCGATTGCGGACTTGTCGGGTGTTGAAGTAAATCGGGTTGAAGGCCAGCAGGGTCGCCTCCAGCTCCTCCATCCGGCGCTGGCGCTGACGTACCTCGAACTCCAGGGGGGCCACGAGCTCCGCGACGGCTGAATCCGGGCTGTTCGCCACCAGCACGTCGGGCTCGTCGGGCGCGTGCCGCAGCAGCCGCAGGGCCAGCAGCGAGGCCAGGGCCTCGGCCAACTCCTCCGGGGACTGCCCAAGGGCGGTCGTCGCGTCCTCCAGCTCTCCACTGGATACCTGGCCCCGCTGCAGAATCCACTGGTAGAGATTGGCCGCTTCAACAGTGATTGTGCCCTCTGGCCGGTTTCCCTGTCGGTGGTCCTCAGCCTTCACCGGGTCACCTCACCACCCCGACAGCTCAACATATGGAAATACCCGCAAGTTATCAGCCGCCATGCGCTGATGCAAGATCCGTTCGACCACTGCAATTCCGCTCGTCCGCCGATGGCGCGACTCGTTTGGGGAAATTCTTTCCGTACAGGGCAGGAAGTGGTCACCTTCTTTCGGCGACGTTCCCGGGAAACGCCGGTACTGAAAGGACGTCTGGATGAAATCAGCCTCTGCGCCCCTGTCTGGCCCGAGCGTCGCCTCACGGGAGGCCGCCGCCTTCTACACCGACCTGCATGCCCATCCCGAGCTGTCTGGCGCGGAAGCGCGGACGGCAGCCAAGTTCGCCGAGCGGCTACGCCGTGCCGGCTATCGAGTGTCCACCGAGGTCGGGGGCCACGGCGTGGTGGGCGTCCTGCGTAACGGCGTCGGCCCGACAGTTCTTCTCCGCGCCGAACTCGACGCGCTGCCGGTCAAGGAGGAGACCCGCCTGCCGTACGCGAGCGGGAAGGTGGCCGCCGGGCCGCACGGTCGGGGGGTGCCGGTGATGCATGCCTGCGGGCATGACCTGCACCTCGCCTGTCTGGCCGGGGCCGCCACCGTGCTGGCCGCCGACCGCGAGCAATGGAGTGGGACGCTCGGCATCGTCGGGCAACCCGCTGAGGAGACCCTGGAGGGGGCCCGCGCCATGCTGGCGGCGGGCCTGTACGACCTGACCGGTCGACCCGATGTCGTCCTCGCCCAGCACAGCGCGCCCTTTCCGGCGGGGATGCTGGCGTTCGGCGCCGGCCCGGTGATGGCCGGCAGCGTCTCCCTGGAGATCACGATCCTCGGTCGGGGCGGTCACGCGGCGACGCCGCACCTCACCATCGACCCCGTGGTCATCGCCGCGGCCGTCGTGCTCCGACTGCAGACGGTCGTGTCCCGGGAGGTGGACCCGGCTGAGCAGGTCGTGCTCACCGTCGGCTCGCTGCGAGCCGGCGAGACGGGCAACGTCATCCCCGCCGAGGCCGTCATCGGGTTGACGATCCGCGCGTTCGCCACCGCCACCCTGGACCGGGTGGTCGCGGCGGTCACCCGGATTGTCAGGGCCGAGTGCGCGGCCTCCGGAGCGGACTCCGATCCCGAGATCCGTACGGTCTCCTCCTCGCCGGTGAACCTGCCGGATGCCACGGCGACCGCCGTGGTCCGCGCGGCGCACGAGGCCGCCTTTGGCGCCTCGCGGATCGCGTCCTGGCCACGAGCGATGGCGACCGAGGATTTCCCGCTCTTCGGCGACGAGGGCAGCGATGTGCACGGCCATTCGGGCATACCGACGGTCTACTGGCTGCTGGGCGTCACCAGCCCTCGCCAATGGTCGGCGGCCGCGACGGTCCCGGTGCCCGCCAACCACTCTCCCGCGTTCGCCCCGCACGTGGCGCTGGCCCTGCCGACCGGCATCTCGGCGATGACGCTCGCCGCGCTCGCCCACCTGCGGCGGTGACCGCGGATGGCGGCTCGGCCGACCGCCCGCTACCAGCGGCGATCCTTCGACGAGGCGGCCCTGCCATTCGTGGGAAAGCTGCCATGCAGCTTCTTACCGCCGGTTGTTCCTTGACCCTCCTATTGCCAACTCAACAAACTTGTTACAGCACCGCAGAGCGAAAGCGCTAATCCTGCAGGAGGGGAGCGCGGTCGAAATCATCCCGCAATGGTCATCGGTGTCGAGTGGGGGGAGAAACGGTGTGTATCTGTTGAGCAGGACGACGCAATGACGAGTCTCGCGAATGTTGAAACTGTGGGCGTAGCCCAATTTCGGCGCATGAGTTTTCAAATCCTGGGCACCCTGAACCTGACCAACGGGCGTGACGTCGCCGTGCTCCCGCCATCCAAGCCGACCACTCTGCTGGCGGCCCTGCTGCTCCGCCCCAACGCGGTGGTGTCAATCAACTCGTTGCTCGGCGCGATCTGGGGCGAGCAACAGCCGGCGTCGGCCAAGGCCGCGCTCCAGACCTGCGTCCTTCGCCTACGGCGACTCTTCGCCAAGCACGGCATCGCCGGCAACGTGATCGAGTCAGTTCCGGGCGGCTACCGCATCGTCGCGGACGCCGAGACGCTCGACCTGCTGCGGTTCCGCCAACTGGTGGGCAGGGCCGAGAACGAGACGGATCCCGAGTCCGAGCTGCACAGCCTGACGGAGGGCCTGCGGCTGTGGCGCGGCGCGCTGCTGGCCAATGTGCCGTCCGACGCGCTGTGTCGGGACGAGGCGCCGCGGCTGACCGAGGAGTGGCTGCGGGCGTCCGAACGGGTGCACGACCTCAAGTTGGTGCTCGGCCGCTGCCGGGAGGTGCTGCCCGACCTGTGGCGAGCCGCCCGCTCGCATCCGGGGCACGAGCGCTTCGCGGAGCAGCTCATCGAGGCGCTGTACCGCACCGGCCGGCAGACCGAGGCGTTGGTCGAGTACCGCAACGTCAAGCGGTACCTCCTCGACGAGTTGGGCCTGGACCCGGGACCGTCGCTGCAACGGCTGGAGGCCGCGATTCTGCGCGGTGACGAGTTGACGCGCGTCGGCACGGCCAACGATGTCCCGATCACCACCGGTGGCGCGGCGAGGACGGAGGAGCCACCTCCACCGATGGCGACGAGCGACTTCACCGGGCGGGCGGCGGATGTCGCGCTGCTCACCGGGTGGCTCGGTGACGATCGACCGGGCCCGCGGACGGTCGTGCTGACCGGCGCGCCAGGCATCGGCAAGACGGCGCTGGCGCTACACGTCGCGGACCAACTCCGGGCCAGGTCCGTGGCAGGCCACGCCACGCTCCGAATGCGCCGGCCCGACGGTACGGCCCGGACGCCCGTGGAGCTGACCGCCGAGCTGGTGCGGCTCCAGGTTGCCGGGGCGGCCGACCCGGCCCTGCTCATCCTGGACGACGTGCTCGACGCCGAGCAGATCCGCGGGGTGTTGTCGCTCGACGGCGGGCACTCAGTGCTCATCACCAGCCGGATGAGCCTTACCGGCCTGGTGGCGACGCACGGTGGCCGGGTGCACCGGCTCGACCCGTTCACCGACGACGAGGCTTTCGAACTCCTCTCGGTCCTACTCGGACCGGATCGGACCGCAGCCGAACCCGGCGCGGTGCACCAGCTGGCAGCGCTCTGCGGGAACTTCCCGCTGGCCCTGCGGATCATGGCGGCTCGACTGCAGGTTCGCCCGCGAACCCGGATCGCCGACTGTGTCACGTGGCTGCGCGGCGACCGCTTCGCCCGGATGTCCCTCATCGACGACCCGCGGATGTCGATCACCGGGACCTTCGGCGCCTGGCTCGACGAGCTCGATCCCCGGCTCAGCGACGCGCTCGTCCGGATCGCCCGATGTTCGTTCCCGGAATCCATGACCCTCGCCGACCTCGCCGGCGTCCTCGACCGGCCCGTTGCCGCCACCGGTCAGATCCTCGACCTGCTGGCTGACGCCGGCGCCCTCGAGGGCGGCTCCGGCACCTACACCATGCACGAACTGGTCCGGGCCTTCGCCGTCGATGGCTACGGCGAACGGAGCACCGCTCTCGCGGCGTGACTGCCGGTCCACCCGTCCCGACGGCGTCTGCCGTCATCCACAAGAAACAGAGGTGCTTCCGCTATGGCCGCAGCGACCTTCGACGACATCGCCCAGACCCGGCCGCGCATCCGCCGGGACGTTCTCTACACCCAGACGCCGGACGGCGTCCTCTTCCACAACTCCCTCGGCGGCTTCCAGCTGACCGGCCGGAGCGCGTACCGGCTGGCCACCCTGATCGTCCCCTACCTCACCGGCGACCACCAGGTCGCGGACCTCGGCGCGGCGCTCGGCGCGGAGCAGCGGGCCATGGTCGCCAACCTGGTCGGTACGCTGTACGAGCGTGGCTTCGCCCGCGACGTGCCGCTGGCAACCCGGGCCACCGGCGAGGGACAGGCGGCGGTCGCCGGACGGTTCGCGCCACAGATCGCGTACGTGGATCACTACGCCGACAGCGCGGACGCCCGGTTCATGACGTTCCGCGATGCCCGGGTGGCGGTCCTGGGCGACGACCTGGTGGCACGCTGGTGCGTCCTGAGCCTGGTGCGCAACGGGTCGGCGGGCATCGGCATCATGCCGAGCCTGGACCACCCCGACAACATGTTCGCCGAGGTGCGCGCCGAGGCGCGGGTGCTCACCGACGAGGGCTGCCCGGTAGACATCGAGGTCGTCCCGGCCGCCGGCCCCCGCTACACCTGGGACGAACTCGCGGCGTACGACGTCGTCGTCGTGACCGGCGGGTCCGCCGGTGCCCGACAGACGCTGGACCTGCTGAGCGAGCGGGTGCCGGCCGGGCGTCACCTGCTCACCGCGTGGACGTTCGGCCGGCGTGCCGTGATCGGCCCGCACATGACGGCCGGCAGCACCGGCTGCTGGCTCTGCGCCGCACTGCGCCTCGCCGCCAACGGCGACCCGGCGGCCGCCGCCGACCTGTGGCAGGGCGTCTCCCTCGCCACGGCCCGCCGGGACGCCGCGGTGGGCCGGCCGCTCGCCGCGATGATCGGGAACCTCCTCGGGTACGAGGTGTTCCGGACCCTGACCGGCGCCCTACCGGCGGAGACGGCCGGCAGCGTCATCATCCAGGACCTCGAGTCGCTCGACGTGGTCACCGAGCCGCTGCTGCCGCACCCGGCCTGCGGGTTCTGCTCCGGCGACGCGGTGCTCGACGAGCCGGTCACGACGGACCTCGCCATCGGGCAGACCCGGATCGTCGAGGCGCAGGTCGAGGCGTCGGAGCTGCTGGCCGAGTTGACCAACCGCGAGGTCCTGATCCAGCCCAACGTCGGCGTCTTCGCCGAGTTCAGCGACGAGCAGTGGACCCAGACCCCGCTGAAGGTGAGCACCCTGCGGTTCTCGCCCGGCCCTGGGCGCACCCGGGAGGTAGCGACGTTCGACCTGCACACCCTGGCCGGCGCCCGGCTCGCAGCCCTGCGCACGGCCGCGGTCAGCTACGTGGACCACGGTGTCCCCCTACCCGCCGAACAGGCCGCGCCGGACCGGACGGTGCCGGTCGCCGAGATCGTCACGTCCAGCGGCACGGCACCCGCAACCGGGCCGGTCGTGACGGCGACGTCGCTGCTCACGAAGGAGGAGATCGGAGTGCCGGCCGCCGCTGTCCGGCCGTTCGGCGAGCACAACGCCCACCGGCCGATCATCGCCACCTCGGCGGGTGCCGGGGCGGGGACATCCCCAGCCGAAGCCGCCGCGCGGGGCCTGTTGTCGGCCGTCGCGTACACCCGGATCATCGACGCGCTCCGTGGCCGCGCCGAGGTGGCCCCGGCGCGGCTCTCCGACATCGACAACCCGGAGATCGTCTTCCTGCGCCGGTCCGCGTCGAACGCCGGGGTGGATGTCACCGTGCTGAATGTGCGCGGCGGACGGTTCGGCACCTCGCCCGTGGCTATCGCCCACGCCACCGACCCGCGGACCGGGGGCGTCCTGTGGGCGGCCGGGAGTGAGCTGACCTGGAACGCCGCCGTGATGACCGCCGTGCGAGACCTGCTCGGTCGGGTGCAGCTGGGCCGGGAACGCGACGCCGACGTCGACCCGGGCGACGACCTGGTCGCCGATTTCGACCCGGCCGTGCTCGCGGTGACCGGCGTCCCGGCCGACGTACCGGACGTGACGTGGGACGACCTGCTCGACGGGGTCCGCAACGCGGGCGGCGACGTGCTGCTGATCCGCACCACCCCGCCGGACCTGCTCGCCGGTGGCCTCCACACGGCCCGGATCGTGTTGACGGGCGGTTCGGTCCATGCGGCCTGACCTCGTCGACTGCCCGGAGCACTGGGCGCTCGACTGCGCCGAGCTCGAAAAGTGGCTGCGCAGGCGACTCGGCGGGGACCTGACGATCTCGGTCGCGCCGCTCGGCGTACGCGATGAACTGACCGTGTCGGACGGCCCGGAAGCCGCGTCGGTGACCGTGCACCTGTACGGCCAGTACGCCCTCGTCGGGCCGTTCCCGGGCAACGCCGAACACCCGGCGTGCCCCCGGTGCCTGGCCCGGCGGTGGCAGGCGGTTCGGCAGCGCTCCCTGCGTGACGCCCTGGAGTTGGGCGGCCCGACCCGGCAGGCTGGGCCGTCACCATTCCGGTTGGCCTTCAACCGCGACGCCATCGCGGCGCTCGTCGACGCGCATCTCGATCGTGCGGCCGGCCCGACGACGGCCCGGGACGCGTACGCCTCGGTGTACGTGGTCGACTTCACCGTGCTGGCGGTACGCCGCTACCCGGTGGTGCCGGACGCCGAGTGCCCGTCCTGCGGCCGCAGCGTGCCGGACACCCCGGAGGCCGCTCGCCCGACCATCGGGAGCACCCGTAAGTCAGCGCCCGACTCGTTTCGGCTGCGGTCGGTCGACGACTACCCGTTCACGGTGGAGGCGTTCGCGAACCCGCTGTGTGGGCCGGTCGGTCCCCTGGTCGCCTACGACCCGGTGTCGCCCTCCACGTCGGCGGTCAGCGGTGGATTCCTGCTGCGTTCGGGCAGCTACCTGCGGGAGACCTACTGGGGTGGGCACGCCGAGAGCTATGCCCGCAGCGCCCGGATCGGCATCCTGGAAGGGCTCGAACGGATCGCCGGCATGCGCGCCAAGGCCAAACGGACCGTGGTGTCGGCGTCGTACGACGAACTCGGCGACGCGGCGGTCGACCCGCGGGTCTGCGGTCTCTACTCGGACGCGTTCTACGCGGCGAACCCACGGGTGACACCGTTCGCGCCGGATCGGCCGATCCCGTGGGTCTGGGGTCACTCGCTGCGCGACGACCGGCCGGTGCTGGTGCCGGAGATCCTGGCCTACTACCACGCGCCGGGGCTGGAGAACCGGTTCGTGCAGGAGAGTTCGAACGGCTGCGCGTCGGGCGGCAGCGCCGAGGAGGCGATCTACCACGGCCTGATGGAGGTCGTCGAGCGCGACGCGTTCCTGCTCTCCTGGTACGGCCGGAAGACCCTGCCGGAGATCGACCCACGGACGAGTGCCCGCACCGAGACCCGGTGGATGGTCGACCGACTGGAGATGTGCGGATACCGGGCCCGGTTCTTCGACGCCCGGATCACCTTCGGCATCCCGGTCGTCGTCGGGGTGGCGACCCGCATCGGCGGCGGCCTGGGCGCCATCTGCTTCGGGGCCGGCGCGAGCCTCGACCCGGAGACGGCGATGGCGGCGGCCCTCTGCGAGATCGCCACCGATTCGGTCAACCTGCGCAGCCGCACCGAGCGGGAGGAGGCGCGCTATCGGACGATGGTCGCCGACTTCGCCAACGTCCAGGCGCTGCACGACCACCCGCTCGTGTACGGCCTGCCCGAGATGGCCGAGCACGCGGCGTTCTTCGTGGCCCCTCGGGAGTCCCGGGCCATGTCCGAGGTCTACCCGGCCGCCGACCGCGCCGAGTTGCTCTCCGACGACCTCGCCGTGGACCTGCGGCGCTGCGTGGCCGACGTCGCCGCGCAGGGTTTCGACGTGGTGGTGGTCGACCAGACGCTGCCCGAGCAGCGGGACCTGGGCCTGCACACGGTGAGCGTCCTGGCGCCCGGGCTCCTGCCGATCGACTTCGGCTGGGACCGGCAGCGCGCGCCGCACCTGCCGCGTATGCGCGCCGCACTGGCCGCCGCCGGCCTGCGGGATCACGACCTCGAGGTCGCGGACCTGCACCTCGTCCCGCATCCGTTCCCGTGAGTGCGCGAGCCACCACGCGACAGACAAGGACCGACATGGGTTACGCATATGAGTACGCGACCGCCATCATGCACCGCGGCCGTGTCCTGATGGAGCCGAAGGAATTCGTCCCAAACTGGCCCGACCAGCCGCGCAAGGGGAAGTACTTCCCCGGCGTCGAGACCTTCCCCCTGCACGACGGGAGCCCACCCGGGGACGCCACCGTCCAGGACGGGCTCGACGGCGCGCAGCGGGACGAGGCACGCCCCTTCGACCTGCCGTTCCTCGGCGCGATGCTGCACGATTCGTACGGGTTGGTCGGCCGTCGCCTCGGCGTCCAGGCCAACACCGACCTGCGTGCGTTGCCGACGTACACCACGGCGAACTGGAACCGTGGCACCGCGTCGGGCGGTGGCCTCTACCCGGTGACCGTCTACTGGGTCTGCGGGCCGAGTGGCCCGATGCCGCCGGGCGTCTACCACTATTCGACGAAGCACCACGCGATGCAGCGCCTGCTCACCGGCGACGTGACACCTGTCGTCCGCGAGGCGCTCGGCGCCCGCGCGGGCCAGGACGACGACCAGTTCCTCCTACTCGGCGTCAAGTACTGGCAGAACGCCTTCAAGTACAACAGCTTCTCGTTCCACGCGGTCACCATGGACATCGGCACGATCGTGCAGACCTGGCGGCTGTGGGCCGGTGCCCGGGGTCGCGTGGTGGAGCCGGAGCTCTGGTTCGACGAGCCGCGGATCGCGGAGCTGCTGGGCGTGGCGAACGAGGAAGAGGGCATCTTCGCCGTCGTACCGCTGGCCTGGGACTCGGCGCGACGGCCCGGCAGCGCGCCGGCGCGGGTGTCGGTGCGCCACCGCGACCAGGAGCGGTCCCGGACCGTCCTGACCTTCGACACGATGACCAAGATTCACGCCGGGACGGTGCAGGGTGCGACCGTGGCACCCGCACCCGGGCAACTGGTGACCGCGGCGGCCCATCCGCCGCAGCCGGGCCGCGCGCGGGTCGAGCTGCCGCCCACGCTCGCGCTCGATGTTCCGGTGCGTACCGCGCTGCGCCGTCGGCGCAGCAGCTTCGGCCGCTTCGACGCGAAGGTGCCACTGACCGCCGCGCAGCTCGGCACCGGGCTGGCCGCGAGCGCTCGCACGCCGTTCACCGACGGGGCGAGCGGCGCCGGAGCAGCCCGACTGGCGAAGCTCTACGCCTTCGTCAACCACGTCGACGGCGTGCCCCCGGGGGCGTACGAGTACGACCCGGACGGACACGCCCTGTACCTGGTCAAGGCGGGCCGGCCCGGGCCGTTCCTGCAGCGCAACTACTTCCTGTCCAACTACAACCTCGAGCAGGCCGGCGTGGTGATCGTGCCGACCGTGCGTACGACAGCGGTGCTCGATGCCGTCGGGGATCGCGGCTACCGCCTGGTCAACGCCACGATCGGCGCGGTCGCACAGAGCTTCTACACCGCCGCGTCGGCGCTGGACGTCGGCGGCGGTGTGGCGCTCGGTTTCGACAACATCTCCTTCATCGAGGAGCTCGACCTCGGAGCCACCGGCGAGGCGCCCCTGCTGATCATGCTGCTCGGCCACGAACGGGCCCGTCCCGCGGACTTTCGCTATGACATCGCCTGATCAATCGAGTCGAACGGAGTCCGTGATGACCCTGACCACCGAACCCGACCTCCAACCGGCAGTTGTCGCCGGCAGACCGGCGGAGATCCGCTGGAGCCTGCAAGACCGCCTGATGGCCCGGGTCGCGGGCCTGCCCCTGGCCACCGTCGGCGCCCTTCGCTGCCCGGACAGTTGCCGCTGGGCCGAGGAGATGCTGCAGGAGGAGGAGTCGCTGGCCGAGTCGGCGAGCCACCTCAGCGACCTGCTCCACGGCATGGTCAACGACAACGACGACGACCTGGTCCGCCGGCATCTGCTGCGGCTGCGCCGACAGGTGTTCAACAACCGGCTGCCCCAGGACGCGGCTGCCGCCGTCAGCCTGCTGGCCGGGCGCAACGCCCCCGCCGCCGAGCAACTCACCAGCTGGTTGACGGCCCGGCGCAGGCTCGACGACCTGCGCGCCGAAGGCGGACGGGTCGTCGGCACGGAGGTGACCGACACGACAGCACGGCTGCGCCAACTGGCCGCCGAGGACCGGCTGCGCCGAGGTGTGCTGCTCGCCTCGCCGTCGCTTGATGCGCAGCTCGACGCGTTCATCGACGGCCGCGCCGACCGACCCGGCAAGAAGGAGCGGCGGATCACCCGCTCGGTGCTGTCCTACCTGTACCGGACCGCGTGCAAGCCGAGCCCGTTCAGCACGTTCACCGCGGTCGGGGTGGGTCAGCTCGCCGAGGCCGCCGGCGCCGGGCACCGGGTGGCCGTGGCCGACGACTGGTCCAGCCATCCCCGGCTGAACGTGGTCGTGCTGGGTCGGCTCGCCGAACTCGTCCTGGCCGACCAGCGGCGACGCGCCGACCTGCCGGTCCAGGCGGCCACCGGATGGCGCAACGACGAAGACCGCGTAAGGTTCGTCCGCCGCTGGGTCACCACGGGCGACGACAACGCCGCGGTGACCTTCGACGCGGCCTCCGACCGGCTCTACTTCCTGCAGCGTACGGGCGTTCTCGAACGCATGCTGCGGATGATGGAGAGCACCCCGGGTCTGTCGTTCGGGCAGCTCACCGAGTGGCTCGGGGCCACCGAGCGGGCGAGCGCCGACGAGTGCGACAGGTACCTCGCCGCGCTCCTGCAACTCGGCATGCTGCAGTTCCCGTTGCTGCTGACCGACGTGCACAGCCGTGACCCGCTGCGCGGTTTCCAGGAGGCCCTGCGGGCGATCGAGCGCCCCTGGGCGGACGAGCTGGCCGACGGGCTGACCGAGCCGATCTCGTGCGTCGACAGGTACGCGCTCGCGGGTCACGTCGAGCGCCGGGAGCTGCTCGGGCGGCTGCGCGCCAGTCTGCACGAGCTGCAGACCAGTCTCGGTGACGAGGCCGCGACGCTGCCCCGGACCCTGCTCTATGAGGACGTCCGAGCCGGTGCCGAGGCCCTCGTGCTCGACCGGCAGGCGTGGACCGGGCTGCTCGCGGACTCGCTGCGGTCGGTGGAACGGATCCTGCCGGCCTTCGACGTGACCCTGCCCCAGCGCATCACGTTCAACGGGTACTTCCTGGCCCGGTACGGCCGCGGCGGGCGCTGCGACGACCTGTTGAAGTTGGTGCACGACTTCCACGAGGACTTCTTCGACCAGTACCTGTCGTTCAACGGGCGCCCGAAGTCGTTCGTGGACGGCGAGTACGTCCCGGAGGTGAACTGGCTGCGGTTGCCCAGCATCACGGCCCTCGACGACGCCCGCCGCGAGCTGGTCGTCCGGATGCGCGAGGTCTGGGCCGGGGCCGCGGACGCGGGGGAGGTGCGGCTCGACGAGGCGACGGTCGACGCCGTCGCCGCGCACCTGACCCCGGTGATCACCCGGTTCGCCCCGCAGAGCCACTTCGTCCAGCTCGCGGACCGGCCCGATGACCCGGTCGCGGTCCTGAACCAGTCGTACGGCGGGTTGTCCTTCCCGTTCAGCCGCTTCACGCACTGCTTCGACGCGCCGCCGGACGAGCTGGAGCCGGACGGGCTGGCGCAACAGCTGCTGCGGCAGGCGGGGGAGATCGAACCGGACGGCGCGGTCCTCGCGGAGATCACCGGTGGCGCGGTGGTCACCAACCTCAACCTGCACGGTCGGCTGACCCGCTACCAGATCGTCTGCCCGGGCGAGACCAGCTCCGTGCCGGCCGAGGACCAACTCCACCTCGACGATCTCTACCTGGAGCACGACGTGGCCGAGGAGCGCCTGGTGCTGCGGTCACACCGGCTGGGCCGTGAGGTCATCCCGGTCTACCTCGGCTACCTGGTGCCGCTGGCGCTTCCGGAGATCCCCCGGACCCTGCTGCTGCTGTCGCCGACGGCGCTGGCCCCGGTGAACCTGTGGGGCGGAGTGCCCGAAGCGGAGCCGCGCGACGGGGTGCGGCACCGGCCACGGGTGCGCCATCGCAACCTGGTGCTGAGCCGCCGGGCCTGGACCGTCGCCGGCCAGGACCTGCCTCGGCTGTCGCCGCAGGTCGCCGACGAGGACTGGTTCCTGGCCTGGCAGCGCTGGCGGCGGACGCACGGCCTGCCGAACCGCACGTTCGCCACGGTCACCGAGACCGCCGGGGACGGCCGATCGCGCAGCGGCAAGCCGCAGTACGTGGACTTCGCCAGTTACCTCTCCCTGTACGCCCTCGACGGACTGCTGCAGAGCCCGGGAGCGCGGGTGGTGTTCCGGGAGATGCTCCCCGACGAGGACGCGCTGCACGTGCGGTCGAGCCGTGGCGAACACGTCGCCGAGCTGGCCGTCGAGACCCTCCGTTCCCCTTCGATCCTTCCCCCCGCGACGCGACAGGACGGGCAGCCATGACGCAGACCCTCATCGACCCCGTGACGGACGTGGCAGCCGGCGAGTGGCAGGCCATCCACATCTACTACGCGGCCAACCCGCAGCCGCTGCTCGTGCAGTGCGTGCGCCCGCTGATCGGCGGGCTCCAGGCCGACGGGCTGATCGCCGGCCACTTCTTCATCAACTACTGGCTGGAGGGTCCGCACGTACGGCTGCGGCTCAAGCCGGTGACCGTGGCCGCCACCGCCGAGGTGAAGCGGCGAGCAGAGGCGGCCATTACCGAGTACCTGCGGGTCCGGCCGGCGCTGTACCAGGTCGACGCCGGGTTCCTGGAGGACTTCTACAACTCCCTGTTCGACATGGAGTTCTCCGCCGACGAGAAATCCAGCTACCTGCGTGGCGACGGCCGGATGAACCTGCGCGAGAACAACACCTACAGCTACGAGCCGTACGAGCCGGAGTACGGCAAGTACGGCGGCGCAGCCGGGATCGAGCTCGCCGAGTGGCACTTCGCGCACTCGAGCGAGATGGTCGTCGACGCCATCCGCACGAAGAACCTGCACCTGCGCACCGTGCTGCTCGGCACGTCGGCGCAGCTGATGATGGTGATGTCGGCGTGCTTCCTGCCAGAGACCGACGACCTCGTCGACTATCTGAACCGGTACCACAAGTTCTGGCGCAGCGCGTTCCCGGACACCAACTACGCGGGCGACGACGAATACCAGCAGCAGTACGCCGCGACGGGCGCCGAGATCGGCCGGCGTTTCGCCGAGATCCGGCATTCGCTGCGGACCACCGGGGGCCAAGACCTACCCGGGCTGTTGCGCGGCTGGGCCGAACACTGCCTTGAGCTGCGCCGTCGGGCCGCCGAGCTGACCGAGCGCGGGCAGCTCGTGTTCCGCTCCTGGGACGACACCCGCGACGAGATCCCCACCGACCCGCAGACCTCGCTGCCGCTGCTGCTGTCGCCGTACATGCACATGACCAACAACCGGCTGCACGTCACGATCACCGACGAGGCGTACCTGTCGTACATGCTGGGCCGGGCGTTACGCGAGCATGGCGAGCGGGCATGACCACCGCCGTCGCCGCCGGGCCGGCGGTGCGCGCCGACATCCAGATCAGCGGGCGGTACCTGCGTGACGCTACGTCGGTGCACCTGGTGCGGGATCCCGCTGCGGACAAGACGTTCGAGATCGGGGTGAAGGAGCACTTCGTCCTCGTTCGGCTCGACGGGGTGACGTCGCGTGAGGAGATCGCTGAGGCGTACGGCCGCACGTTCGGTCGTTCGCTCGGGCCGGCCGCCTGGCAGCAGCTGCTCGGACTGCTGGCCGCCCGGGGCCTCATCGAGGGGTGCCCGGCGCCGGCGGCCGATCCGCCGCCGGCAGCCCGGCGCAAACTCCTCGGCGGCTCGCTGCGGCTGGTCAGTGACGCCACGGCCACCACGGCCAGCCTGCACCGCTTCTTCGGGTTCACATTCCGGGGCGGATTCCTCGTTCCGGCGTGCGCGGCGATTCTGCTGATGCTGGCCGCTGTGATGTGGCACGGGCCGGCCCTGGTCGCCGACACCGCCCGGGTGCTCGACAACCCGTTCGCGCTGATGGCGGTCGCCACCGCGCTGTGGGTCACCATGGGCCTGCACGAGCTTGGGCACGGCGTGGTGGCGCACCACTTCGGCGGCACGGTCGGCGAGATCGGGATCCGCTGGCAGCTGCCCATGGTCGTCATGTACTGCCGAGTCGACGACTACCTGTTCCTGCGAACCCGCCGGCAGCAGGTGACGACCGCGTCGGCCGGCATCCTGGTGAACCTGCTGTTGCTGCTGCCGGTGCTGCCGGCCTGGCTGTTGCTGCCGGCGGACGAACCGGCCCGGGCGCTGCTCGGCGCGTTCCTGCTGCTGGGGCTCGCCCAGGCCGCGCTGTTCCTGCTGCCGCTGCCACCGATGGACGGCTACAAGATGCTCGCCCACTCGCTGGGCATGCTGCGCTACGCCAGTGGCAGCCGGCGCTTCGCCGGCCGGGCGCTGGCCGGCATGGTCGGCCGCGGCCCGGGCCTGGCGGGATACCCCCGGGCCGCCCGGATCGCCTACTGCGCGTACGCCCTGGGCGGGGCGGCTCTGGTCGTGAGCATCGTGACGATCGTCGCGTTGGTCGCGCAACGTGTTGCCGCCGACCACTTCGGGCCGGTCGCCGGGGCCGTCTCGGCCGGGCTGGCCGTACTGATCGGGATGTGTTTCGTGGTGCCCCGCACCTCGTTCACGGGGACCCGCAAGCCGGCCGACGGCCGCAGAGGAGAGGTCCAGAAATGACCACGACGCACGCATTCGAATCGTCGACACTGAGCAGTGAGGAGCCCATCGTGGAGGCAGGCACGGAGTCGGCCGTCGTGTTGGACGGCGTCCGGAAGCGCTACGGCGACGTGCAGGCCGTCGACGGCATCTCGCTGACCATCCGACGCGGAGAGTTCTTCGGCATCCTCGGCCCCAACGGCGCCGGCAAGACGACCCTGATCGAGATCATGGAGGGCCTGCGCCAGGCGGACGCCGGCACCATCGAGGTGCTCGGGATGTCGCCCTGGCCCCGCAACGTGGCACTGCTGCCCCGCCTCGGCTTGCAGACCCAGAAGAGCGCGTTCTTCGCCCGGCTGACGGCCCGCGAGCACCTTGCCACGGTCGCCGCCCTGTACGGACTGCCGGCCACGGCGGCCGGCCCCGCCCTGAAGCTGGTCGGGCTGACCGGGGACGCGGACAAGCGGGTCGGGGATCTCTCCGGCGGTCAGCGGCAGCGGCTCGCCATCGCCGGCGCCCTCATCCACGAGCCGGAGCTGGTCTTCCTCGACGAGCCCACCGCGGCACTCGACACGCAGGCTCGCCGCGACCTGTGGCAGGTGCTGCGCGAGCTGAAGGCGCAGGGCCGCACGATCGTCTACACCACCCACCACCTCGACGAGGCCGAGGCGCTCTGCGACCGCGTCGCCATCGTCGTCTCCGGCGCCGTCATCGCGCTCGACACCCCGCACCGACTCGTCGGCGCGGCGCACGTACCCACCCGCGTCATGGTGCCGGTCGGCCAGCTCTCCACCGACCAGGCCGGGGCTCTTCCCGGCGTCATGCGGGTCACCGTCGAGGGGGGCTCCGTCGTGCTGGAGACCACCGCCGCCGGCGCCACCCTGGCCGCCGTCGGCGACCTCATCGGCCTCGACGAGGTGCAGACCCGCACCGCCACCCTCGAGGACGTCTACCTGGAACTCACCGGATCGGAGACGCGCTCATGACCGCATTCGCCGCGCTGAGCACGGCCAACTACAAGGCATCCGTACGCGACAAGACCACCGTGTTCTTCACCTTCGCCTTCCCGCTGCTCTTCCTGGTGGTCTTCGGCCTGATCTTCGCGGGGCAGGAGGTGGAGGGCTCCGGGCGTAACTACATCGACTACATCGCACCCGGCGTGCTCTCCTGGGGCGTCGGCAACGCCGCCCTCTTCGGCATCGCGTTCACGCTCATGCAGTGGCGCAACGACGACATCCTGCGCCTGATCCGGATGACGCCCACACCGCTGACCACGGTGCTCGCCTCGCGATACACCGGCGCGCTGGTGATCGGCCTGGTGCAGGCCGTGCTGTTCGTCGGCGTGGCCCTGCTGCCGGTGTTCGGCCTCAGCCTCGCCGGCAGTTGGCCGCTCGCCCTGCCCGTGCTGTTGCTCGGTGTCACGGCGTTCCTGTCCATGGGCGTCGTCGTCGGATCCCGCGCCAACACCCCCGAGGCCGTCGCCGCCATCGCCAACTCGATCATGGTGCCGATGGCGTTCCTGTCGGGCTCGTTCCTGCCGATCGATCTCATGCCCACGTGGCTGCAGAACATCTCCCGAGCCCTGCCGCTGCGCTACATGAACGACGGCATCTCGACCGCCCTCACCGGCAGCGGCGACCTCGCGACCATCGGCCTGAGCAGCGCGGCCCTGGCCGGTTTCACCGTCGTCTTCGGCTTCCTCGCGGTGCGGACCTTTCGCTGGAGCAACAACTCGTGAGCACGACGACGCGAGCCGACACTCGCCCCATCCCGTTGGAGTTCGCCCGGCTGACCCTGCAGCAAGCGCTCACCGACCGGTTCCGGCGTGACGTCGGGGACGCCTCAAACGGCCCCGGCCCGGCGGTGCAGACCGTCGGCGCGATCGACGTGTTCGGTGCGCCCGCCACCCGCCTCGCACCCGTACGCGGCGTCGCGGACGTGCATCTCAGCGCCCAGGCCGTACTCATCGGCCCGTGGGGTGGCGTCTCCGACGCCCAGGCCTGCGGCCAGTGCCTTGCGATGCGGTGGCAGCGATTGCGGACCAGATCGGAACGGGAGGCCCTCGAACACGGCCGGACCGTCATCCCGGCCGGCACCTGGCCGGTCGTCCCGGACTACGTCGTGGACGCCGTCTGGTCGGTGTACCAGGCGGCCGTCCTCGGCCGATCCGGGGCCGTCGGCCGGCGGGCCGCCGGCGGCTGGCACGCCACTGCCGACCTCAGCTTGCCGCAGGTCACCCGGATCGACCTCCAGACGCTGCACGTGCTGACCTTCCCGCTGCTCACCGATCCGCTCTGCCCCAACTGCGCGCCGCTGGAAGAGGCCACCCCGCAACTTGCCACCCTCGACCTGGTGTCCCGCCCCAAGCCGGACCCGGAGAGCTACCGGCTCACCTCGACAACGTCATACCCGCTGGCCACCGGGGCGATGGCCAACCCGGTCTGCGGCAGCCTGGGCGCCGGCACCTGGCTCGACGTCACCTCGCCCACCACCTCCCCGGTCACCGGCAGCGTCTTCATCCGCGGGTACGCCGGGCTCGTCAACTTCAGCTGGAGCGGGCAGGCCAACTCCTTCCGCACCAGCAAGGACCTCGCGTATCTGGAGGGGCTCGAACGGTACGCCGGCACCCACCAGCGACGCCGGGCCGAGCCGATCGTCGCCGCGTACACCGACCTCGGGGACACCGCGCTCGACCCGCGTAGCTGCGGGGAGTACTCGGCGCAGACGTACCGGACCGACCCGATGGTCGAACCGTTCGCCCCGGACCGACCGATCCCGTGGGTGTGGGGTTACTCCCTGCGTGACAACCGGCCCGTGCTCGTGCCAGCCCGCCTCACGTACTACGCCTCCGGGCAGGCCGCCGACAACTTCGTCTATGAATCCTCCAACGGCTGCGCGATCGGCAGCTGCCTGGAGGAGGCGATCCTCTTCGGTCTGCTCGAACTCATCGAACGCGATGCTTTCCTGCTCGGCTGGTACGGCAACCTGGCGCTCACCGAGATCGACCTCGACTCGTGCCGCAGCCCCGCCGTCCGCGCCATGGTGGACCGAGCGGCCTTCCGCGGGTACGACGTGCACGCCTTCGACAGCCGCGTCGACCTGGCCGTACCCGTCGTCACCGGCCTCGCGGTCCGCCGCGACGGCGGCGCGGGCGCCCTCTCCTTCGCCGCCGGCGCCAGCCTCAACCCGGAGACGGCCGTCGAGGGTGCGCTGTCGGAGGTGCTCACCTACATTCCGCACCTGTCCCGGCAGGTCAACGAGCGCTGGGACGAACTCGACGCCATGGCGGACGACTACACCCTCTGCGCCAACCTGGGCGACCACCCTCAACTGTTCGGCCTGCCACGGATGACCGAACACGCCCGCAACTACCTCGAACCGGCCGGCCACTGCGCGATCCAGGACATCCGTCCCCCCGGCGACCCGGACTCCCGAGACCTCCTGCTCGACCTCCGTGCCTGCCAGCACGAGCTGGAACGGGCCGGATACGACGTGATCGTGGTCGACCAGACCACCCCGGAACAGCACCGGATGGGCCTGCACACGGTGTCGACGATCGTCCCCGGCCTGCTGCCGATCGACTTCGGCTGGACCAGGCAACGGGTCCTGCAGATGCCTCGGCTGCGCACCGCGCCGCGGCGGGCCGGCCTGCGCACAAGCGACCTCACCGATCACGACATTCGGGCGATCCCGCACCCGTTCCCATGAGCCTCGTTCGACGCGTGGCGCCCCGCCGGTCCACCTTCGGCGGGGCGCCACGTTGTTCCTGTCGCAATCTGTTGCGGGGCGACATGCCGAACGGCCCGCATGGACGTCTTCGTCCAAGCGGGCCGTTCGGGAGAGAACAGGTCCTCAGGCGGCTGATCGGGGGACGATCAGGCGGAGCAGGAGGTGGTGCTGGTGGTGCTGGAGCAGGTGCTGGTGGAGCTCGTGCTGCACGAGGCGGCCACGGCCAGCAGGACGCCGCTCGCGTCCGCGTAGTCCGAGATCTCGAAGGTCTCCGACTCGAGCTCGAGGATCTCGTTCGCCAGGTCGGCCAGGTTGGTCTTGTCGTCGATGTTCATTGCTACTCCTCAGCGATGTCTGGGCTGCCCGTCTCCGGTTCGGCCCGCCGTGGTGACTAAGACCATTCCATCGGGTGCCGATAACCGATCGACCTACGTCTCGCTGTCACTCCACTGACATCACTGGTGACTGGCTCAGCCGAGCCAGACCGGCCCCCAGGCCAGGTCCTGCGGACCGAGTAGCGCGTCGGCGGCGACCCGGATCCCGAGGACCCGCTGGCCGGAGGTGCCGAAGACGGTGGCGTGGATGTCGTGTAGCAGGCGTTGGACGTCGCCCGGGGACAGGGCGCTGATCAGGGGAGCGGTCTCCGGCGGGCTCGGGACGGCTGCTGGGGAAGTCATGGGGAGCAGCAGGTCTCGGGTCCGGGCCGTAGTGAGGGCGTAGTCGATCGCCTCCTCGCTCTGCCGGCCCCAGGCTGCAGCCACGACGGCACTGGACGACCGACGTACGACTGCGGCGAGCCGCAGCGGCCCGCTGAACTGCGGAACGTAGCGGGTGATGACGTCGAAGCCGGTGTCCGGCAGGGAGTGCCGCTGGGCATCCCGGCTGTACGCGCTCAGGAGGTTGAGCGAGCCGTCGAGAAGCCACGTCCACTCCGTCGAGCCCGAGGCGCCGACTACCTCGCGGCCAGATGTCGGGACCGCGTCCGACGACATCGACCGCAGACTGTCCAGGACCGCGTGCCGCAGCGCCAGGTCCGTTCGAGTCGCCCAGCCCAGCCCCCAGTGTGGCTGCGCGGGGTCGGACGTCCGCACCGCAGCCGCGGAGATTCGCGTCGAATCGTGTGCCGCGAGCGGTTCGGGAGCAAGCAGTCCCGCCCACGGTGCCAATATCGCGAGGGCGTCACCTGGCACGTGGGTAGTCGTCGGCATCGATTCGAGATCCGTCAAGCTCCGAATTCCGGTCCAGCGGGTCCGGCCCTCACCAGGCAGTACGAGGAGTGTCGTGACCCGATGCTCCGGGTCCACGACAGCCGCGGTGCTGTCGTCGGCCCAGTCCACAGATAGGACGGCGTCGCGCACCGCGGCCTCGACCGATCCGGCGGTCCAAGGCTTGCCGCTCACCGAACCGGTCGGGATCTGCGCCCGCCGCCAGAGCGCGGTGCGCTCGGTCAGCAGATCGTGCAGTTGAGGGTGTTCTGAACGTGGTCCGACGACGATCAATCCCGCGATGGGGGTGACCGGTACTGCTTCAGTCATCGGTCAACTGCCTTCCATTGGCGTTCTCCGGCGGGTGAATCCCCACGACTGCGGACCGCCAAGGCCGGCAGGGCGAGTCTTGATCGCTGCGTTCAGTCCCAGGCCGTCGAGTTGCTGCTGTCCACGACAGTGACAGGGGGAGCGGCGGGGTCCGTCGGGGCGTCGGCATTCGCGGCGGCCGGGAAGAGAATCACGATCATGGCGGCCAGCGTGCTTGCGAAAAGCGCATTCTTCTTCATTTTGATCACCAGATCCCTCGGCTTCGTCCGTCCGGATGTTCCGTCCGGAACGCCTCAACTGTGCGGCCAGGTCACCGCGGGCGAATAGACGGAAGAAGCTGCCTGGCACGTAGTTCCCGGACGTCTACGCGGGCTGCCCCACCGCGAAGCGGCGGCAGGTGCGAGCGGCTGATGGTGGCGATGATCAGGCAGTCCCGCATCGGGTCGCCACGTTGCAGTTCGTCCTAGTTAGCATCATCGGGCTGGATCGCCGGGCCGCGGAGACGTCGACGCTTCCGGTCGCGCCAGCCAATGATGTCGGAGTTGTCGATGGTCTTCTCCTCGCCAATCGTGGTTGCAGGGTGTTCGCGGCGAGCCACGCGTCGACCCGGCCGGCTCGGCCACCCGAAGGGGCGCGCACGAGTGGTCCCGCATGCGCTCATCTGGCGCCATCCGAGTGTGACAGCCGTTGGGCGGTGGGTTCGTGCCAGTCAGCTCACGCGGGGCCGTCGAGATAGCCAACATCCGTGGAGCCCGACGCGACGCGGACGCGATACCCCCAGTGCCGTAGGACCTGGGCGATCTTTGCCCTTGAGAAGGTGCTCGGCCCTCGGCTACCCGGCTAGGGCTCGGCTGCTGTGAGCGACAACGACGCCCGGGGCTGTCGAGACGGTGCGTGCATCTGCCGCTGACAAGGCCCGTGAGTCTGCTCCCCGATCGACCGATGCAGCGCTGGTGCCAACCAAGGTACTGGGCCGGCAGCTCACGATCGGTCGGCGGCCCGGTGCGAGCCCGGTTTAGGGGGGCAGGTTGGGAGCAGCAGGGTGTGCCGAACGGCCTTGAACCGCGTCCAACGGCGACGAACGGCGCTCAACTGCACCCACCCCTGCCTGCGGCTCCACGTTGCCGCAGGTCAGAGTCGGTCCGGCGTCCTGTTGTACTGCGGAGTGCTCCGCAGTTCTGCGCAGCAGTCGACAACTCTCTATGTCGCCTGGCGGGGGAGTGTGCGCAGGTCAAGGCGGTAAGGAGTCGTTGGTTGGCCCAGCCTCGCAGCTGGGAGCAGACTGGGTGCAGGTTGGCGAAGAGGTCTCCGCGCCCGAAGTACTCACAGATGCCGGACGGAGATGAGGGGCTTTGACCTGCGGTGATGGAGGTCGAGCCTTGCGGCGTGACCTCCCGGTAGAGGTCGAAGTGGTCAGGCGTGTCGTTCCGCAATGGCTGGCGCGGGCCGGGCGCGGTGGTGGTGGGTCGTCGGCTGAGCGCGATAGCCGGTCACCTCGAGCTCTCGCCCGGCTTCCCGCCCCAGATGCGACCGGGCGGTGGCATGCCGCGCACAGGGACCTGAGCGAGAATGGGCCAGTTCGAACTCTGCGCAACCCTGGAAGGACCCTCCCTTGGCCAGTGGACTCGTAGCCCTGCTGGATGACGTGGCGGCGCTGGCTCGCGCCGCTGCCGCGTCGATCGATGACATCGGGGCGGGCGCCGCGAAGGCCGGCGCCAAGGCTGCGGGCGTCGTCGTCGACGACGCTGCCGTCACGCCGCAGTACGTGCGGAGCCTGGCGGCCGAGCGCGAATTGCCGATTATCAAGCGCATTGCCCTGGGGTCGCTGCGCAACAAGTTCTTCATCATCCTGCCGGCGGTGCTGCTGCTCAGTCAGTTCGTGCCCTGGCTGCTCACTCCGATCCTCATGCTCGGCGGCGCCTACCTCTGTTACGAAGGCGCGGAAAAGGTGTGGGCCAAGTTCGCCCATCACGATGCCCACGGCGCGGGCGAGGAAACGGTGCAGGACGAGACGACACTGGTGTCCGGGGCGGTACGAACCGACCTGATCCTCTCGGCAGAGATCATGGTCATCACTCTTAACGAGGTGATCGATGAGGCGTTCTGGTCCCGCCTGGCGATCCTGGCTGTCGTCGCCGTCGTCATAACCGTCCTGGTGTACGGCGTGGTGGCCCTGATCGTGAAGATGGACGACGCCGGGCTGCGCCTGTCGCAACGTTCCGGCGCCGTCGCCACGTTCGGCCGGGGTCTGGTGAGGGCGATGCCGGTTGTCCTCAGCGTGCTGACGGTAGTCGGCACCGCGGCGATGCTGTGGGTGGGCGGGCACATCCTGCTGCTAGGCACGAACGAGCTGAACCTGCACTTCCTGTACGAGGCCGTGCACCACGTGGAGGCCGCCGCCCACGACGCCACGGGTGTTCTCGGCGGGCTCGTCGGCTGGCTCGTCAACACGGTGGCCAGTGCGATCCTCGGGCTGATCGTCGGAGCGCTGGTCGTGCTGGTCATGACTCTCACGCTCCACCGCCGCAAATCCAAGGCTGCGGCTGCGACTGCGGCGGGCTCGGTTCCTGGCTGACTTCACCGGCTGCGGCAAACCGGCGTCTCGGACGGGAAGGCTCGCCGAAGGGCTTTAACGGAAGATGCTTCGGCAGGAACGGCGGCCAGTGCGACTCGTGCACGCTGATGCCGCGGACAGGGCGGGGCGATCCCGCCAGTGTCCACCGATCGATTGATGCGGCTACGGATGTAAGCGTTGGCGCCATCTAAGCACTGGGCCGGCAGCTCACGATCCGCCGGCGGCCCGGTGCGAGCCCGGTTAGGGGAGCAGGCTGGGAGCAGCGGGGTGCCCTGAACGACCTTTTTTGTAGTACGGCGTTTTGGGTGGACTGCTGGTGCGCGACGGCTGGGGTGCCGGTTTCCGGGCCGACGCCGTGCTGGTGGGCGCGACAGCGACGGCGGTGGGTCGCGGCATCGGCACGGGGTCGTTGGTGCCGGCGTTCGTGGCGGTGATGCGCTGCACCTGAGCCGACGCGGACAGTTGAGGGCTGACTCTGGGCGGCCGGCTTGTCGTCGCCGATGTTTGCCCCGCAGATGATCATGCTGATGACTGCGGCGGCGGTGAGTGCGAGCGTCTGCGCGGGCTCAAGGGCTTCACCTACGCGAGTGTGCCGGGGCTGATCGGCGGCGGTGATCGGCCGACCGGATGCCGGGGTCTCAGGAAGGTGACTTGGTCCCGCTCGGGAGGTGCCTCAGGCCAAGAGCAAAGTCGTGGCCATTCGGTACGGTGGCCGGGTAATCGAGGTGTGACAGCAGACTCCAGCCGACCTGGACGCGCTGGCGGACATCCTGAGCGCTGCGGAGCTCGACTGTGACCCTGAGGGTGCAGTTTTGGGTGGCCGTGGAGCCGGGCGTCGAGGGCATCCACCGCCGATGAGGTGACTGGCCCTCCCGACAACCGTGCACGAGGTCGTTAGTCGCATCGCATTGATGCTCTTGACACGCTCCAGATAGCACCGTTAACATCACCGAAACGTTGTTAGCGCTAACAGTCGCCGGTCGCTGATCCGCGCTGGACGAGACCGAGTCGATGGGCGTGTGCGCTGGAAGCCCAACTGGTCGAGCGGAAAAGCTTTCTCCCACCCTTCGTGATCACCGTCGAAGGATACCTCACATCCAGCAATCAACCATGTCAGTCGGCTATCCGTAAGATCGCACACTTCTGCCCGTTGTTAGCGCTAAGCACGCCCAGACGGAAGGTGGGACCTAATGGTTATCGAGAGGACTTCCGGCAATCGACGTCGAGGGTTGGCGGCTATTGGCCTTGCTCTCGCGGTAGGAGTGGGCGTGGGTCAGCTGACACCGATCGTGCCGGCCTCGGCGGAGAAGCCCGTGCCGCCGGTGGCACCCGGCGTCGGACCTCGAACCCCGTCCGCCAAGGTGCCACTGGCCGGCGTCGACATGGCTCAGACGTACGTGAACCCGATCAATTTGCCCGGGATGGCCGTGCGCAACATCGTAGGGACGATGCCGCCTACGGACGAGAATGTCGCAGACACCTCGCAAATCCCGGCCAGCTTGAACTTGGAGACGTGGACGGCAGCGTCCGGGCGGACCCTCGCGGGCCGATCCACCGCCGGGTTCACCAGGATTTCCGAGAACTCTGCACGGACCGGGGCGGACTGGTCCGCGCTGAACGTCGACGGGACCATCTATCTCTATGCATCGGGTGCCATGCAGAACGCACCGAACAACAACCGCACTGTCTGGTCCACCACCGACTACCTAACGTGGACGCCCCATCAGATGAACCTGGGCCTGGTCGCACCAACCGTCGTGCAGCTCGGCGACAAGTTCTACATGGCCGGCAACAACACGCCGGTCTATCAAGCAAACTCGCCCACCGGGCCGTGGACCAGCATGGGAAGTTTCCTGCGCCCGACCGGCCAGACCCTGAGCGTTGGCGACGTGCAGTTCTTCCCGGACACGGACGGCCGGCTGTACTTGACGTACAACATCGGCTCGCCGATCATGGGCGCCGAACTCGACCCGAACAACCCTCGGCAGCTCATCAGCGACCCGGTCGTGCTCTGGACCTTTGACCCGCGCCAGGAGTGGCAGCACATCGGGGACAACAAGGCGACCTACACACATGGGTACGTGGAGGGTTCGCAGCTGTTCAAGGTGAGGGACACGTATTACCTATCGGTCGCGTCCGGTGGCACGGAGTTCACCACGTACGCGACCGGCGTGATGACGTCGAATAAACCGCTGTCCGGGTTCAAAGTTACTCAGCAGAACCCGATCGGCTACGGAAACAACCATCCGAGTGCGATATATCCGAACGCTGGGCACGGCAGTTTCGTACTCGACAGGTACGGCAACCTGGTGTTCTTCTACACCTATGTCATCGCGTACGAGGAGTTCTTCGAGCGGCGACTGGGGATGGACATCTGCAACGTGATTCCCGCCGGTCCGAAACGGGGAGCAATCGATTGCGAGTTGTCCAACACGCCGCAACTGGCCCCGGGGAAGAAGATCTCGGGCAGGGACGACACCGGGCTCTACAATGTGGCCACCAACAGCCAGGCGTACTGGGCAAGCAGCTATGCGCCCGGGCGCAACCCGTACTACGGAGGGGACCGCTCCCTATCCACTTGGTGGGAGCCGGCTGACAGCGATACCGTGCCCACGTATATCAGGGGCTTCGGGACCATTTTCCACATCTCCGCTGCGCAGATCCAGTGGAAGGAACTCGGACGCACGTTTACCAAGGACAACGCGGTGCAGTACACGCTGGAGTACAAGGACATCCCCACCAACACGTGGCGGCCCCTGGTCGATAGGAGTACGAACTCCACCGCGTACACGGCTGACTACGTCACCTTCGACCGGGTGCTGACGAACGCAGTCAGGCTGAAGGTCCTGGGTACGACCGAGACCGTCAAGGTCGGGGTCCACGAACTGAACGTTTTCGGCGAGAACTACAACCTGGCCGTCGAGAAGGGCATGATCACTCCATAGTCCGGTTGCCGGGCCGTGCAGCAGCGAGCGGGCGAGATCAACAGATCTCGCCCGCTCCTACTGTGGCGCATCCCAGCACGCCTAGGGGCGCCGATGCGGCTTCCGTACCGTCAGCTTCTGGTAGTTGGCGGCGTGGGGCTGGTAGGTCGGGTTGCCAGAGTAGGCAAGGTGGACCCGGTAGGCCCCGGGCCGCAGATTGGCGGTCTGCAGTTCGACGACGGCCTTACCGGCCGCCAGCGGCAGGACTTGCACGGTGCCGCCGAAGGTGACGGTGACCTCGCCGGTCGGGTCGGAGCGTGGTGCTTCCGCCCGCCCGCCGGCCCAACAGGCACGTTCAATCTGAACGTGCCCCCCGGCGACAACCGATGCCGGTGCGGCTTTCGCCTGGACCTTGACGGCGGCCGGGCCGGAGGGCACCCCGAACTCTGCCGTACCCACCGACGCCTTCAGGTAGTCGAAGCCGAGGTACTCGGCCTTGACGTTCGGGCTGTGACTGTCACGGTGGCCGCGGTCGTCTGGGCGCCGCTCGCGTACGGCTCGACAGCCATCCTCGTCCCCGGGGTCACCGCGCTCCTCGGCCACGCCTGGTGGCCGGGCCGTCGCGACGCCACCCGCTCCGACCCGTCGGCAACGCCGGCCGGGGCCAGCCCTTCGGAGTCGGCGGCCACGTCAGCGCACTGAACAATCGCGACACGCGGTGGGCGAGGCGAAACTTCCCCGTCCACCGCGTTTCCCGACAACGTCGCTCAAGCCGTAGCGAGGTCGCTGCCTCGGCCGCGCCGGCCGCTGCCAATGCCCCGGCTGCCGGCTGTCAGACCCCCTCAAGTCTCCCGGGCGACGGGCGCATGTACACGAACCAGGTGATGACGAAGCAGATCGCGTAGAAGGCGATGAAGGCGATGTAGGCCGCGTCCGCGGTCTTGTAGGCCAGGAACGACTGCCGGAAGGCAAGGTTGACGAGGACTCCGCCGAACGCGCCGATGGCACCGGCGACGCCGATGAGCGCGCCGGAGAGGCGCCGGGCCTCGTGCTCCGCCGCCCGGTCGTGCGGGTCGGCCGCGCCGTCGGCGGTCAACTGCACACCGCACTTGGCCCGGAAGATCGCCGGGATCATCTTGTACGTCGAGCCGTTGCCGATGCCGCTGAACACGAACAGCGCGATGAAGCCGACCAGGTACAACGGCAGCGAACGCTGCTGGGAGGCGAGCAGGACGATCGACGCGCCGGCCGCCATCGCCACGAAGTTCACGAAGGTGACCCGGGCCCCGCCGAGCCGGTCGGCCAGGACACCGCCCACGGGACGGATGAGCGAGCCGAGCAGCGGTCCGAGGAACGTCAGGTACGCGGCCTTCACCGGGGTGTTGAAGGTGTCGGCGAACTGCACCTGAAGCACCTGGCCGAAGGCGAACCCGAAGCCGATGAACGACCCGAACGTGCCGATGTAGAGCAGGGACATGATCCAGGTGTGCGGTTCGCGGGTGACGTCACGCATGGCCCGTTTCTCGTTGCGGGCATGGCTGAGGTTGTCCATGAACATCGCGGAACCGAGTGCGGCCAGCACGATCGCCGGCAGGTAGATGCCGGCGACGATGCCGGGACTGGCCGTCCCCAGGACTGCCAGCACGAACAGGCCGACGAGCTGGACCGCGGCGACGCCGAGGTTGCCGCCGCCGGCGTTGATGCCGAGCGCCCAGCCCTTGAGCCGGTCGGGGTAGTACGCGTTGATGTTCGCCATCGAGGAGGCGAAGTTCCCGCCGCCGACGCCGGCCAGCGCGGCGATGAGCACCAGCGTCGAGTACGAGACTCCGGGCTGGATCAGGAAGGCGCCGAGCAGGCTCGGGATCAGCAGCAGCGACGCGCTGATGATCGTCCAGTTGCGGCCGCCGAACCGCGCCACGGCAAGGGTGTACGGGATCCGCAGTACCGACCCGACCAGTGCGGGCACGGCGGTGAGCAGGAATTTCCCGGCCGGATCGATGCCGTACTGCGGCCCGAGGAACAGCACCAGTACCGACCACATCGTCCAGATGGAGAAGCCGATGTGTTCGGAGAAGATGGAGAAGATCAGGTTGCGCCGGGCGATGCGGGATCCCCGGCGTTCCCAGAAGATGGGGTCCTCGGGCCGCCAGTCGTCGATCCAGTGTCCGCGAAGGGTCAGGCTGCGCCGGTCCTGCTCGATGCTGCCGGGCACGACCGTGGTCATGGTTCCTCCCAGGTGAGTCCTCGGTCCGCTTGACACCTTGATTGGTTCGTTCCTCAGGCCGGCGGCAGACCCACCACCAGGCGTCCGTCGGCGTCGGCACGGACGGGGTACACGGTGAGTGGGGACTGTCCGGTGGTCGAAGAGCCGGTCGCCAACTCGAAGGTGTTCTGGTGCAGGGGGCAGACGACGACCCTCATATCCACCAGGCCGTCCGCGAGCGGCCCGCCGGCGTGTGGGCAGACCGCCGACACCGCGCGCAGGCTGCCATCACGCAGCCGGAAGATGGCGATCATGTCGTCGCCCACGGCGTAGGCACGTCCCTCCCCGAGGGGGATCTCCTCGACCGGCCCGAGCTGGTGTTCCACGGCGATGAGCCTGGCCATCACGCCCGCCTTGCGGATGCCGGACCGGCACCGATCCCGTTGTCGCCGCGCCCCTTGTGGCCGTTGCCGCCGTGCCCGTTGTCGGCCGAGCCGCCCTCCGGCACGGCGGAGCCGATCGACGGCACCACCGGCCCCGGGACAGAGACCGGTACGGCTTCGCGGACCGGCACCTGAGGCAGGACCGCCAACGGCAGGGAGGTGCGGAACTGCCCTGGAGTGACCGGGTCGCGCCGTTCCAGCCACGGGTCCCGGTATGCGGCCACGGAGGCAGCCATGGCCGCGTCGAGCCGCGCCGCGATGCCGTCGCTGTCGTCGACGACCACCGCCCGGATGTGGTCGATGCCGAGGCGGGGCACCCACGCGTACGTGCGTACCAACCAGTTCGCGTTCTCCCGGTAGTACTGCAGGAACCGGCCGGTCAGCGTGATGACCTCGTCGGGCGAGTCGACGACGGCGAGGAGGTCCCCCTTGCGCACGTGGGCGCCGGCGGCCCCGCCGACGTAGATCTCCCACCTGCCGCCGTCGATGGCGACCACACCAAGATCCTTCACGTACGCCTCGGCGCAGTTACGGGGGCAGCCGGTGACGGCAAGTTTCATCTTGCCGGGGCCCTCGATGGCCTTGAACCGGTCCTCGATCGCGATGCCGAGAGCGGTGGAGTCGCCGACGCCAAAGCGGCAGAAGTCGGAGCCGACGCAGGTCTTGACCGTCCGGAAGCTCTTGCCGTACGCGTACCCGGACGGCATGTCGAGGTCCGCCCACACGCTCGGCAGGTCTTCCTTGCGGATGCCGAGCAGATCGATGCGCTGGCCGCCGGTGATCTTTACCAGTGGTACGGAGTACTTCTCGGCCACTTCGGCGATCCGCTTGAGCTGCGCCGGTGTGGTCACGCCGCCCTTGATCTGGGGGACGACCGAGAAGGTGCCGTCGCGCTGGATGTTGGCGTGCACCCGGTCGTTGATGAAGCGGGCGTCGCGTTCGTCGACGTACTCGTCGCCCCACATCATCCGCAGCAGCGAGGCCAGGCCCATCTTGCTCTTCGCGTCCTCCTCGCCGCCGGGCACGAGGGTGGCGAACACTGCGGAGACGGACTTCAGGCCGTGCTCGCGGATCACCGCCATCAGCTCCGCCTTGGGCATCGGCACACCGGGGACATACCAGCTCGCGGCCGGGTCGTCCTCGACCTTGCCGTCAGCGGCCCACTCGACGATCTGGGCGACCAGGCCCTTGCACGACCCGCAGCCCTTGCCGGCACGGGTGGCGTCCATGACGCCGGTGAGCGTCTTCACGCCACCCTGCACGGTGCCGACCAGCGCACGCTTGGTGACGCCGTTGCAGTTGCACACCTGCACGTCGTCGCCGAGCTCCGCGGCACTAACGTCGGCCGACGGCGCGCCGAGGTCGAACAACATCTCGACCCGCTCCTTCGGCAGGGCAAGCCCACGGTCGAAGGCCTGCATGAGGAACGCGACCTTCTGCACGTCGCCGAGGAGGGTCGCGCCGACAAGCCGGTCGTCGCGGATGATGATGCTCTTGTAGACGCCCTTGCGCGGCTCGGCGAAGACGACGGTCTCGTCGTCGTCGCGTTCCGCCTCCTTCAGGCCCATCGAAGCGACGTCCACGCCCGCTACCTTGAGCTTCGT
Source organism: Micromonospora sp. B9E7 (assembly GCF_039871815.1). Lineage (NCBI taxonomy): Bacteria > Bacillati > Actinomycetota > Actinomycetes > Micromonosporales > Micromonosporaceae > Micromonospora > Micromonospora sp. B9E7. The sequence goes on along the minus strand of NZ_JBDPLX010000012.1, from coordinate 141,571 downwards.
GGCCAGCCGAGAGCCGTGGTACGCCGCGTTCGGGTTCGTCCCGGTGATGTGGTCGGCGAGCACTCGCGCCTGCTCCCACAGCGGAGCCACCAGGCCGTACGTCTCGCCGCGGTGCTGGACGCACTCGCCGACCGAGTAGATGTCGACCTCGTCCTGCACGCGCATCTGGTCGTCGACGACGATGCCCCGCTCCACCGGCAGCCCGCTGGTCGCGGCCATCTCGGCGTTCGCCCGGATGCCGGCGGCCACGACGACGACGTCGCAGGCCACGGTCCGACCGTCCTTGAGCTTGACTCCCGTCACGGCGTGCTTGCCGAGCACCTCGGTGGTGTGCGCTCCGAGGACGACCTCGATGCCGAGTCGCTCGATGCTGCGCCGCAGGACCGCCCCCGCCTGAGCGTCCAGTTGAGCGTTCATCAGATGGTCGGCGGCGTGCACCAGGGTCACGTGGGCCAGGTGATTCTGCAGGCCGCGGGCGGCTTCCAGACCGAGCAGGCCGCCGCCGATCACCACCGCGCGCTCATGCTCGCGGGCGTACCGGATCATGTTGCGGGTGTCGTCGATGGTGCGAAATGCGAACACTCCCTGGTGGTAGCCGCGCCCCGGGCGGTGGATGCCGGGAATCGGCGGGACGAACGCCCGGCTGCCGGTGGCGATGATCAGCTTGTCGTACGGCGTCTCGGTGCCGTCGTCCGCGTAGATCCGTCGCGCGAAGCGGTCGATGCGGGTGACCCGGGTGCCGGCGTGCAGGGTGATGCCGTTCTCGGCGTACCACGACATGTCGTTGAGGAAGATGCCCGCCTCGTCGTCGACCCCGGAGAGCACGTTGGAGAGCAGGATGCGGTTGTAGTTGCCGTACGGCTCCTCGCCGAACATCGTGATGGCGAACTGGTCGCCCCCGCCGCGTTCGAGGATCTCCTCGACCGTGCGGGCGCCGGCCATCCCGTTGCCCACCACGACGAGGCGCCGGCGCTGGTCGACGACCTCCATCAGACCTCGACCAGCCCCAGGTCGACGATCACGGTGCCGGACACCCCGGCGGGCGCCGCCACGTGCACCTCGATACCGGTGCCGGAGTCGAGGTCCTCGACCACCCGCAGCGGCACGTGGACGTCGGACTTGGCGCCGATCGGGAAGTACCGCATCGGCTGGCCGTCGCGCATGAGCAGGACACAGATCAGCTCATCACTGGCATTGCCGCCCCGGAAGTAGACCGGCTGGGCAACGACGCCGCCCGGCACCACGTAGCTGAGCGTGCCGTCGACGAGGCCGGGCCGGTCGAGGCCCTTGCCCTCAAAGCTGTAGACGCCTTGCAAGAAACGGGGAGTGGTGTGCACAGCGACGCTCCCTTGCTCATTGAGGTGCTGGATTGGGCGGTCGGGTGGTCAACAGGTCCGTGTCGTCCGGGCCGCCCGCGCGGGCGATCGACACCGCGCAGGACTTGAAGGCCGGCATCCGCGAATGGCGGTCCAGCGCCGGGTCGGTCAGCGCGTTCACGGCGGAGCTGCCGGCCCAGTGGAACGGTGCGAAGATGGTGTCGCGGCGGATGCCGTTGGTCAGGCGCGCCCGGAAGAGAGCCCGCCCGCGTCGGCTGCGCAGTTCCACCACGTCGTTGTCGGCGATGCCGTGCCGGAGGGCGAGGTCCGGGTGCAGCTCCGCCCGGGCGTCCGGCAGCGCCATGGTCAGGGCGCCGACCCTGCGGGTCTGGTTGCCGCTCTGGTACTGCTGCATGTTGCGGCCGGTGGTCAGCACGTACGGATAGTCGGCGTCGGGCAGTTCCGCCGGATCGCGGTGCTCCACCCGGAAGAACTTCGCCCGCCCATCGGCGGTCGGGAACTGGTCGGTGAACAGCCGCGGCGTACCGGGATGGTCCTCGCTCGGGCACGGCCAGAAGACTCCCTGCTCCGCCTCGATGCGCTCGTACGTGATTCCGGCGTAGTCGGCCGTCCCGCCGGCGCTGGCCCGGCGCAACTCGTCGAAGACGCGGCGCGGATCGTCGTCGAAGTAGCGGCCGCGCCCGAGCCGACCGGCGAGGTCGGCGAGCATCCGCAGGTCGGTGCGGACCTGCGGCGGCGGCGACAGGGCCCGCTTACGGCGGATGACGCGCCCCTCCAGATTCGTCATCGTGCCCTCCTCCTCCGCCCACTGAGCCGTGGGCAGCACCACGTCGGCCACGGCTGCGGTCTCGGAGAGGAAGATGTCGGAGACGACCAGCAAGTCCAGGGCCTGCAGCCGGTCCATCACCCGGTTGGTGTGCGGGGCCGACACGGCGATGTTGCTGGCGAACACGAGCAGCACGCGTACTCCGTCGTCGGTCCCGAGTCGGTCGAGCATCTCCCAGGCCGACCGGCCCGGCCGGGGCAGCTCGTCCGGGTCGATGCCCCAGACGGCCGCGACGTGTGCGCGCGCCGCGGGGTCGTCCAGGCGCCGGTAGCCGGGCAGTTGATCGGCTTTCTGCCCGTGCTCGCGGCCACCCTGCCCGTTGCCCTGCCCGGTGACCGTGCCGTAGCCGGAGAAGGGCCGTCCGGGCAGGCCCAGGGCGAGGGCCAGATTGAGGTACGCCTGCGCGGTGTCCGTGCCGTTGCTGTGCTGCTCGGCGCCGCGAGCGGTGAGCACCATCGCCGACGTCGCGGTCGCCAGCAGCCGTACCGTCTCCCGCAGGTCCCGTTCCGGTACGCCGGTCATCCGCTCCACCCGGTCCGGCCAGTACGCCGCGACGGTGGCCCGGACCGCGTCGAAGCCGCTCGTACGGTCGCGCACGTACGTCTCGTCGACCAGGCCCTCGCGGATCGCGACGTGCAGCAGCCCGTTCGCCAGTGCGAGGTCCGTGCCCGGCAGTGGCTGCAGGTGGAGATGAGCTCCCCCCACGGTGGTCGTACGGCGGGGATCGACGACGACGTGCCGCGCGCCGGCGGCCCGTCCGGCGTCGAAGTACTGCATGGACGGCGGCAGCGCGTCAGCCGGATTTGCGCCCACCAGCAGCACGGCCTGCGCCTGGGCGATGTCGGCCAGGGGGAAAGGCAGGCCACGGTCGATCCCGAGAGAGCGGTTCGAAGCGGTCGCCGCGGACGACATGCAGAACCGGCCGTTGTAGTCGATCGACGCCGACCGCAGCGCCACCCGGACGAACTTGCCCAGCGCGTACGCCTTTTCGTTGGTCAGCCCGCCGCCACCGAAGGCCCCGACGCTGTCGGGGCCATACCGGTGTTGGCTGGTGCGGATGGCGTCGACGATACGGTCGAGGGCCTCGTCCCAGCTTGCCGGTCGCAACGGGCTGGTGCGGTCGGCGGGATCCTTACGGACGAGCGGGCTCAGCAGCCGGTCACTGTGGTCGAGAAGGTCGGCAGCCGTCCATCCCTTGGCGCACAGGCCGCCCCTGTTGACCGGGAAGTCGTTGGGTGCCAGCAGAGGCGGCCCGTCGCCGATCGTCAGGGATATCCCGCACTGCATGGCGCAGTAGGGACAATGCGTATCGATCATGGACGATGCGCTCACCCGTCCGATGTTTGCCGGGCACTGTTTCCGATCCATACCGAGGTCGTAACGCTCTGCGCCCCTCGGCTGCTCCGCCAACCAGGAGGTCTTCGTGTCCCACGCACACGCTGCTTTGAGGTCCTCAACCGGATCCGGGAGATGTTCCCCAGTGCTGGCGCCGGCGTCTCGGTTCGCCTGACTCCGCGCCTGGTTGAGTTCCCCCCGCTTTGATGGAGCGGTGGTTACCTGCTGCCGGCTAGGTGAGCTTCAATATCGTGCCGATCAGCATCGGTGGTGGGGCAATGGTTCGTGTTGCCCCACGGAGTTGAGCACCCACGCCACCAGTGCCCGACGTGCCCGAGGTGTCCGAAGACTGTCCGCGTCGCAGGCGGCGGGTGCAACATGGTGACCCTTATTCGGCCGTGTTCGGGAGTGTCTCGGATAGGCAAGCTGTTGGCGCTCACGGCGGGTACAGGGTGTCGTCGCGGACGTAGTCCAGAAAGCTAGCGAGCTGCGCCGACGTCCACACGGCGACCGTCGGCCGTTCGCCGGTGGCCTTCCACTCGGCGATGCGGGCTTCGGAGCCGGCTGGGGCTGGAGGCGCTCCCGCGGAGGTACGCCGCCGTAATCAGGAAGTTGTTCAGTATGTGAGGAATCCGCTTCGAAGAATCGGTGCAACCGCCGGACGTGCACTCGGAGCCCTTGAAGCCGCAGCCCAGCGTCTTCGCTGCCGGCGTCGGAACCGGTCCGATAAATGCGTCGGTGCCGCACGGAGAACCATGGTGAACGGTTGTCATGGGGTCACCGGAACGCATGCACGCATGTATCGTCGCCGATATGGTGAGCGACACGCGCGAGAACGCGCTTCCGAAGGACATGCAGGAGGACTTGGCGGAGCTCGACTTCGCCCCGATCAGCAACGAGGAGGCCATCAAGGTGGAGGACCGGACGTACCTGTTCGGCGTCCACGTAGACGCCGTCCGAGGCTGACGGCACAGCACCAGATCACGGGGGATCCGGCGAGTGTCCGCTCGCCGGAGTCTCCACGTCCACGACGGGAGACGCAGGCTGATCACCGATTCCGGTACTGGTCTCGCCTATTCATGTGATCCGATCACCGGGCAGCCCGGACTCTCGGGTCAGTTTCAGTTCGGAGTCACGGGCGCCCAGCTGCTCCTGCGCGGCGGCAGGGATCTCGCCGCGATCGCCGCCGACCAGCCGTGGGGCGAGGAAATCGCCGCGCTGGTGGAATCCGCCCAACGCGATGCCGGCCAGCCGGTATGCATTGAGTTCATCGTCCAGGCCCATCGGCTCAGGGTCGCCGCCGTAGCCCCAGCCGTACTCCACGGCGCCGCGCTGCTCACCCACGTGGCACGTCTCGTGGACGACGGTGTGCTCACCGAGCGGGACGCTCTCGGCCTGATCCACACGGAGGACCTGACCCGGGCCCTGACGCCGGCCGGCCGGGCGCCAAACCTTCCGGTGCTCTGCCACGGCCAGGGCGTGGCGCCCGGTGTGGCCGACGGCGTCGCCGTCTTCAGCGCCGATGCCGCGGTGGCGGCCCGGCAAGGCGGGGCCGACCCCGTGCTGATCCTTCCAGTGACCAAGCCGCAGGACCTTCCCGGCCTACTCGCCGCCGCCGCCGTGGTCACAGAGCAGGGCGGCAGCACCTCCCACGCGGCCGTGGTCACCCGTGGGCTCGGCCGGGTCTGCGTGACCGCGCTGCGCGACGCTCGGGTCGACCTAGACGAACCCTGCCTGCGTCCCGACGGCGGGGAGCCGGTACGGCCGGGCGACCGGGTGACCGTGGACGGCTCGGTCGGCACCGTTTACAGGGGCGGCCTGCCGACCGCGCGGACCACCCGCACCGGTGGCGCCGGCACCGAGCCGGTGGCACCTGCGGTACGCGCGATCCTGGCCGCCGCGGACCGGCACGCCGGCCTCGCCGTACGGGTCAATGCCGACTCGCCCGCCGACGCCGAGGCCGGCCGGCGCGCGGGCGCCACCGGCATCGGGCTCTGCCGGATCGAGCACATGCTGCTCGGCGAACGGCAGTCACTGCTGGCGAAGGTGCTGACCGGCACCGGCAGCGCCGAGACGTCCGAGGCGCTCGACCGCCTGCGGGACGTATTACGGGATGACTTCGTCGCCATGCTGCGGGCCATGGACGGGTTGCCTGTGGCGATTCGGCTGCTCGACCCGCCCCGGCACGAGTTCCTCCCCGACCTGGCCCGACTCGAGATCGCCGCCGCCGAGGCGCGGGTCGGCGGCGGGGTCGGGCCCGACCCGGTGACGCTCGCCACCGCCCGGCGACTGCAGGAGACCAACCCGATGCTCGGCGTCCGGGGGATCAGGTTGGGTGTCCTCAATCCGCGGTTGCTGGAGGCGCAACTGACCGCGCTGGTCGAGGCAACCGGGCTGGTGCGCCGGGACGGCGGCGATCCGCAGCCCGAACTGCTGGTGCCGATGGTGACCGTGCCGGCCGAACTGGACCTGGTGCGCGACCGGCTGGCCGAGGCGTACGAGCAGTTCGGCGGGACCAAAGCGGAAACCATGCCGATCGGTGCGATGATCGAGACACCGCGCGCCGCGCTCGTCGCCGGTGACCTGGCGCGGCGGGCGGACTTCCTCTCCATCGGCAGCAACGACCTGACGGCGCTCGGCTGGGGGCTGTGCCGGGACGATGCCGAACGGGAGCTGATCCCCCGCTACCGGGATCTCGGACTGATCGACGAGTCGCCGGCGGACCACTGGGACGACCACGGGGTCGGCGAGCTCGTCCGGCAGGCGGTCACCGCCGCGTATAGGGTGAGGCCGGACATTGGCGTCGGTATCTGTGGGGAGCACGCGCTCGACCCAGCGGCCGTCCGGCTTCTGGTCGAGCTAGGGGCCGACTACGTCTCGTGCTCTCCTGCGCGCCTACCCGTGGCCCGGCTGACCACCGGGCAGGTGACGGTCGCGATGAAGCGAGGGATGGAGGGGCAATGAGCGCACCAGCGGTCGAGGTGGCCGGGGTGGGGCGGGTGTTCGGCCGCGGCCGAGACCAGGTGATTGCGTTGCACGACGTCACCTTCCAGGTCGCCGAAGGGCAGATCCTGGGGATCCTGGGCAGCAATGGCGCTGGAAAGACGACCTTGACCAAGATCCTGGCCACCCTGCTGGAGCCCAGCACGGGCAGCGCTTGGGTCTTCGGTCACGACGTCCGACGGGACCTGCGCGCGGTCCGGCGGCTGACCGGCGTGGTGTTCGGCGGTGACCGAGGCTTCTACGGTGCCCTGTCCGGGCAGGAGAATCTGCGCTACTTCGCGATGCTCGCCGGCATCGGACAGCGGGCCATTCGCAGCAAAGTGGACGATGCCCTGACCGACGTCGGGCTCGCCGAGGCCGCCCGCCGCCCGGTGGAGACCTACTCGAAGGGCATGCGCCAGCGACTGCACATCGCGCTGGGCCTGGTCGCGGAGCCGCGCCTGCTGTTGCTGGACGAGCCCACCGTCGGCCTCGACCCGGTCGAAGCCGAACGACTGCGCACCACCGTCGCGCGGCTGCGCAGCACCGGAGTGTCGATCCTGCTGACCAGCCACTACCTGCTGGACATCGAGCGGCTGGCGGACCGGGTGCTGATCCTGTCCGGAGGAACGGTGACGATGGACACCACGGCGGGTGAGTTCGCCCGCTCGGCGGGGTTCGCCGCCACGGTCACGGTGCGGGGTCGCGGTCCGGTGCCGCGGCACCTCGACTCGTCGGGGGCAGCGCAGGACGACATCGAGGAGAAGGACGGAGTCTGGACCGTTCGGCTTCGCGTACCGGAATGGGGCAGCGGGACCTTCGATCAGTTAGGCACCGCGCTGACCGGCCTCGATGTGCTGGCGGTGGACGTCGCGCCGGTACGCCTCGAGGACGTCTACGCCACGATCATGGACCGCCTGGCGGCCGACGAACCCACTCCGATGAGGGCGCAGTGAACGAGCGCGTGCTCACCGCCGCATGGGTGGTCTGGACGGCCCTGCGCGCCGAGCAACAGGGCATGCGCACCCGACCAATGGTGGTCGTCGTCTCCGTCGTGCAGCCGGTCGCGCTGCTGGCCATCGTGGCGGGGACCCGTCGCCTCACATCCGATGAGACGAGTGTCGTCGTCTCCGCCGTGGTGCTGACCGCGATGTGGAGCGCCACCGTATGGACCGCCGGTGGCGTGCTGCGGCGCGAACGCACGTACGGCACCCTGGCCCGCAGCGTCACCAGCCAATTTTCGCCGAGTTTGGTGCTGTTCGGCCGGAGCCTAGGCGCGACGCTCTACAGCGCCGCGGTGATCCTCGCCAGTTCGGCCGTCGTAATCGTGCTGTTGGAACTGCGCATCGCCGTGCCGCATCCGCTTTGGTTGCTCGTTGCACTGCTCGTCGTCGTCGCCTCCGGCACCGCGCTGGGCATGCTACTTGCCTGCCTGTTCCTGGTCACCCGACACGGACTGGCCTGGTCCGGCGCGCTAATCTATCCGGTCTTCATCCTGGGCGGGCTGCTGATCCCGCCAGAGGCGCTGCCGGAGTGGCTGCGCTGGGTGCCGACGCTGCTCAGCCTGCACTGGGTCCACGAGTTCGTGGTTGGCATCAGCTCCGGCGCGGTACGCGCGACGCCGCTGACTGTCGCGGTGGCACTGACCGTGGCTTACCTGATCGCAGGGGTCGCGTGCCTGCGCGCCGCCGTCGACGCCGGTCGCCGGAGGGGAACCCTTGAGCTCGTCTAGCCTCTTCGACATCCCGCTGCTGTGGCGGCTGGGCGAGGCCGTCCGCTTCGGTTGGCGCGAATTCCTCGCTATGAACCCGCCGAGCGTGGTGGGCGGCAGCATCCTGCCCCGCGTGGTGCTGCAGACGCTGTTCTTTACCCTGCTCGGCGGCGTCGTCGCGGGTGCCCAGCACCAGGAGTTCGCGTACGTCGGCGGACTGGTGCTCGCACTTGCGATGACCAACATCCTCTACGTCTCGCAGGTTCCGGTGGCAGACAAGGAGTCCGCCACGTTCTGGCGGCTGCGCACCGGGCTGTTGCACCCGACGGCCCTTTTCATCGCCCGTTCGTTGCCGTACCCGCTCGTCGGCTTCGGCGTGGTTCTCGTCGCCGCTGTCGTGGTGGCTCCCGCCGCCGGGCTCGGTGACCTCGCGGTGCGCCTGGCCCCGATGGCGATGGTCTACCTGCTGATCTCCTTCACCGCGACCGCGGCGGGCCTGGCCGCCGCCGCCTTCGCCGTGGGCCGCCGGGCGGAGACGTTGGCCAGCAACCTGATGGGCTATGTGGTGATGCTGTGCAGCGGAGCGTTCCTGCCGCCGGGGCGGGTGCCGGTGCTGGATTTCGTCGGGGCGTTCCTGCCTGGCCGGCACGGGCTCGCCGCAGTGCGCGCCTGGCTGCGCGGCGACCCCTGGCTTTCACAGGTGGTTGTCGAGGCCGTGGTGGGGATCGCCTGGCTGGGCGTTGCCGCTGCCGTCGTCGCCGTGCAGATCCGCCGGGCACGCCGGCACGGGCACGACGACTTCGCCTGAGCAGAAGACCATGCGCGGCACCGTCGCGTTGCATGTTGTCGGCGAAGGGCGACTCGATCTCAGGCCGGCGTGGCGTCGATCGTCACCTGGCGCAGCCGGACCGGCCCTGGCGCCTCCGCGATCGCCGTCACCACGGCCCGGGAGCCCTCGTCGACTACCTCACCAAACTGCACGAACGCGCCGTTCAGGTGGCGGGCGGCGGCCAGGGTAACGAAGAATCGAGATCCGGCACTGTCCCGCCCGTTGTTCGCCATCGCCACCAGGAACGGCCGTTCGAAGACGGTGTCGGCCTGGAACTCGTCGGGGATCCGGTATCCCGGGCCACCCTGTCCGGTGCCGGAGTGGTCGCCGGCCTCGATTACGAACCCTGGCACCCGACGGTGGAACTTCACGCCGTCGTAGAACGGGTCGTCGCGCCGCGCACCGGTGACCGGGTCCCGCCACGTCCGTGACCCGCTGGCTAGCGCGATGAAGTTGTCGACGGTGTGCGGCACCACTGTCGGCCACAGTTCTAGCTTCACCTCGCCTAGGTCGGTGTGCAGGACTGCGGTCACGGCGGTGTAGCGGCGCGGCACCGCCGGCCACGGTCGGCGGAACTGCCAGGTACGGGGGTGGATAGCCGCGGTGGCGTCCGCAGGTGACGCAGCTAGCTGCTCAGCCTCTGCGGCGGATCCGCAGCCGAGGCTGCCCGGGGGTGGGGCGCCGAGGACGAGCCGGGTGGTCCGAGGCCGATCCGGCGGCGGCACGTCCGCCGCCCGGTCGTCGCCCAGCCACTCCGAGGAGTAGCCGCGCTCCAGCTGGTAACGGTGGCGCTGCCAGCGGCGGCGTACCTCGGCGGACGAGTGCCGGGCGAGCGTTGCCAGATCCCCGGCGGCCTGCGCCTCGAGCACCGGCATCAGGTGCTCGGCCTCGAAGTACTTGTCGAAAAGGCAGCCGTTGTTGTGTTGCAAGGTGAAGCATTGGTCGATGAAGACGCGGGCGGGTAGCTCGCCGGCGGCGTGCCGCCGTAGCATGGCCGCGATCGGGGCCCACGCCTCGCCGCCGTATTCGATGCCAGGCCCCGCGAACGCGTCCACCGCGAGGTCCAGCGCGCGGATCTCGCCGATTTCGCGGCGGGTCCGCCACCAACCCACCCGGCTGTCACCGAGGTTGACCCGTTTCAGGAACCCGGCGAGGTCCGGCGGGAACGTGTCGACACGAGCGCACTCGTAGTGACCGAGTTCGGTGCCGATGATGAGGTCGAGCTGGCCGGCGAAGTCGGCGCTGACCTGAGGTGCCCATTGGGCCAGCCGCTCCGCAGCCCCCGCGTCGCCCTGCGCCGCCAACCACTCGAGTAGGTAGAAGTCGGCCGCCAGGGCCGCGCCGTCGATGTTTTCTATGTACCACCGGGGGGTGTAGTCGGCGGCCTCCTCGGTGATCGCGGCCAGCGCCAGCTCCCGGTCCAGGTGGCCGTTGAGGTAGGGGATCCAGTGGCGGCGGGCCAGGTCGTATAGGCGGGGAAAGCGGAACGCCGTGCCGAGCACCTCCACGCACGGGCGGTGCGTCGGGTCCGTCGTCCGGACGAGGTGCCCGGCGGTCAGCTCCACCAGCGTCTTGGTCAGCAGCAGGCGCATCCGCCTCTGGTACGGCCCGGTGCCGGGCAGCAGCGCCCGCAACCGGCCCAGCAGGTGGCCCGGGCCATGCTCGCTGCGCAGCAACGCCCAGCCCAGCTGGGTCAGCACCGCGTCTGCCAGGGTGGCGCCGACGTACCGCCGGAAGTCCAGGTAGGTGCCTGCCACCCGGGAACCGTCGAGGAGTAGCCCCACCGAGGGCGGGTACGGCGCGAACGGCACCAGATAGACCGGTAGTTCCAGCGAGCTCCCCGGGACTCCCATGGCCGCTGCTAGCGTGTCGCCCACCTGGGGGAGGCAAAGGCGCTGGTCGAGGTCGACCTCGGCGAGGGCACGACGTTCGTCGAAGGCGGCGATTGCCGGCGCGAGACGGGGCCGGGCGGCTTCCATAGCGGCGAGCACCGTCCGGGTCGCCTCGTCGTTGACCGCCGGTTCGTCCGGTGCAGCCAAGGCGGCTGGCGGGATCGTCACGCCGTTCTTCTGCCAGCCCCGTAGCCCGTCCCGGAACGCCGCGATCGCCGACTCGACCGGTCGGGGCAGCAGGCACACCTCCCACGAGCAACGACCGACCAGTTCCCGGTGCAGGGCCAGGCAGAGGTCGAGGGTGTCGCTGCGGGCATAGGTCACCTTCATGCCGGCCCCCGGTGGATCAATCGCGCTGCGAGCAGTTCGTCGGCGAGCACGGCCACCCGTTCGGGCTCCAACCGGCGGGCGGCGGTGTGTACCGCGCGCAGCCGCTCGACGTCGCGCTGCACCGTCGACTCGTCGACTCCGTCACACAGCGCCCAGATCAGCGCAGCCTCGTGGCTCAATCGGACCCGGCGGCTCTCCGGCGACGTGATCACCACCCCGTCCCGGTAGGTCCGGACGGACAATTCCGGCATCCGCCGTAACGGTCCGTCGCCGCCGCGCCAGCGCGGCTGGTAGGCCAGCGGCACTCCGTGCCAGCCGAAAGTGGCCGTGGCGGCGAGGCAGGTCTGTGCGAATCGGCGTAGATCGGTCAGGCTTACTGCGCCCTGCCCGGTGGCCAGTGGGTCGGCGCGCAGTAAATGACGGTAGTGGGCATGTGGGAAGGTGGCCGGCGCGGACCGGTCGAGTTGACGCCAGACCCACTTCTCCCCTGGAAACAGATCGCCGCAGGCCGCGGCGAGAGCCTTGCCGGCGGTACGCAGCAGCAGCCGGGCGATCATCACGGCGCTGTCACCGTCCTCGGGAACGTCGACCAACCCGGCTAGGTCCTCCTGGCCGTAGTGGGCGAGGTTGAGCCACCGAGTGATCAACAGCTGGCGGAGCGTGAGTTCGTGCTTGCTGAGGGTCTCTTGCAGGGCGGTCGCTCCGCCGTCGACCACGATCTCCCCGATGTGCAGCCGCAGCGCGATGGTGACGTCTTGCTCGCGGACCACGTCCGCGCCGTCATCGCTGCGCAGGGTCGCCCCCACCACCCGCCATACTGTCGCCTCCAGCGCCTGCTTGGACAGGCGGTGCACGTCGATCCGAACGGGGCCGGCGAAGATTTGCTCCCGACTCGCCTCAACCTCCGGCCCGGCGACGTACACGTCCACGTCGGAGGTCTGGTTGCCCAACCCCACGGCCATGCTGCCGGTGATGAAAACGCTTGTCACTCCCGGCCGGGTCGCCAGCCGCGCGGCCACCTTGCGGGCCAGCGCGAGCCGCTCGGGCGCCGTCACCACCATCCGGGGTTCTCCGGGATCGCTAGGGAGAGGTAATGGCCGTCCTCAGACACCATCACCCCGGAGCGGCAGCACCTGTCCAGCAAGGCGCCGACCTCGGCGGTGGTGACCCGGTGCCCGGCGGACACCAACCCGGCCCGGACCCGGTCGGCCGAGTGCGGCCGGTCCCCGCACAGCTCGTACGCCTCGGCCTCCCAGCCGGTGAGGACGGCCCGGCGGGGTTGCTCGGTACGGGTGTCGACCAGCACCAGCCGCCCCGGCAGTCGTTGGTAGATGAGGGACGGTCGTTGTTCCGACCAGCGCTGCCGCCACTGTCGGGCGGCGGCGGACAGCGCGCCGAACGCATCGTCGCTGCCGGTCCCCTCCGCCGTGTAGTCGAAGAAGTAAGCGATCCGTGAGTGGTCGAGGTAGTCCGGGTAGATGTGCCGGTAGCTCGACCGTGGCCGGACGTCCGAGATCGGGAACGAGGGGTCGGTGAAGTAAGGGCTGAAGCGTTCCAGCCATAACCGGCTGCACCCATCCGGCGGATAGAGATGGTGCAGCAGCGGGATCAGTTCGACCTGCTCGCGGTAGTCCTCGTCGGTCTCACCCGGAAAACCGGTCAGCAGGTTCCAGGCCACCCGGATTCCGTGGTAGCGGGCCCACTTCAACAACCGGATGTTCAGCAGCTTGGTGGAGCCCTTGCGCATTAGCTTCAGCACGTGACTGCTGAGGCTCTCGATGCCGGGCTGAATGGACAGGATCCCCGCCCGGCGCAGCACCGCCAACTGCTCTCGGGTGAGGTTCGCCTTAACCTCGAAGAAGACGTGAATGTCCCACCGGCGGTTAGCGAGTTCGGTGCAGAACGACGAGAGATAGGACATGTCGAGGATGTTGTCAACCGCCTCGACGTGCACCGTCGGGTAGGCGCTGAGCAGCGTGGACAGCTCCGACATGGCGCGGTCCGGGCTCTTGGACCGGTAGGCCATACCGAGCGCGTTCAGCCCGCAGAACGTGCAGTGGTGCTTCTGGCCCCACCAGCAACCGCGGGCGAACTCGATGGGCAACTTGACCGGATCGTCGCCGAGAATCGTCGCCCGGCCGAGGCGCTCCAACGCCGCGAAGTAGTCCGCGTAGTCCGGGACCGGCAGTCGGTCCAGATCCTGAGTGCGGGGCGCGTCGCGGGTCTGTGCGGCGTCGCCGGAGGCACCGAGCACGCCGGGCACCCGACAACTGGCCGCCGCGGGGTGCTCGGCAGCGGCCAATTGCGCCAGCAGGCGGGGAAACGCAACGTCGCCCTCGCCGGTCACCACGTAGTCGAGCCAGGACAGGGTGCCTGCGTACTCGGCGCCCATGGTGCCATCAAAGTTCGCGCCGCCGTACACCTGAACCAGGTCGGGATGCTCTGCACGCAGCATCCGGCCCAGCCCCAACGAAGCCGTGTTCTGCAGGAAGGTGGAGGTGAACCCGACGACGTCGTAGTCGGCCCAGTCGATACGACGCACGCACCCGCGCAGCCACTCCGGAATCATGGCCCGGCGCAGCTCGGTCAGCTCGTCGAGACTTCCGCCAGTCAGCTTCGCCCACTGCTTTTCGACCTCGGGAAAGTCCTCGTAGTAGGCCGACTCAGGCAGCACCTCACCGAAGGCGGCGTACGAGAAGAGCCACTCGCCGATAAGGTGCAGGCGCTCACTGGGAAGCCCCGACAGCCCGTCGTAGGTCTGGGCCCCGACCTCCGCGGCGAAGTCGAGGTTCAGGTAGTGCACGTCACACTGGTGGCCCGCGGCGCGGACGACGGACTGGAGCAGCCCACACTGAATGGACGGCGCATCGACGCGGGCCCATGGCATGTTGACCAGCGCGACCCGAAGTGACCGGGCCGGTGGCGGCTCAGGCTCCGGTTGGGCCGTCGCCCTCGGCACCGCCGCTACCAGCGGTAGCAGTTCCGTCGCCATGCAAACCAGCCCCCGCCGTCGGTATGAGCGCGAGAGGCAATCCTATCGATGAATCGCTTCGGCACCACCCCGTCACAGATCGGGTGGGTAGGAGCCATCAACGGCGACTGGCCGCGGACCGATGGTGGGGGAATTGCCTGCCGAGCAGATCCACGAATTCCGCGAGGCCGTCGCGGATCCGCTGTGGAAGACGCACGCCGCCCGCCCCGAGTTCGATGCCCAAGGCCCTACCCCAGACCGCGCCTACGGCATCGCGATTCGCGTTCGCCAGCGGCTCCGGGGTACTCCGGCCCAGCCCTGCATCACTGCATCGGCTGCGCCCTGCGGTCCCGGTCTACGTGCGTAACGCCCGGGAAGCGCAACAACTCGCCGCCACCGGTGCCATTGACCCCACCCGTGTCGTGCGCTTCGACCTCCCCGACCACGAGCAGATGTCGCTGATCTAGATCGGATTCCATTCGGTGTGCGCGCCAGGTCCCCGGCGGCCGAGACCTGGCCGGTCGCAGTCCCGGTCCTCGCCAGCGGACCGAGAACCCCGTAGTCACGGCTGACCGCGGTGGTGGCGCTACGGCACACGCCAGCACGCCGAACAGCTACGCGAGCAGATCGCCGGCGCTGACCGGCGAACTCGCCGCATCGACGGCGAACTGGCCGACCTGACGACCACCCGAACCACCTGCCGACCCTCGCCACCGCGAGTTCACCGATCTCAACCCGACTCTCGTGGCCCAACTCCTCGCCGCGGCCGCAGTCACCGGGGCCAGGTGTCTCCTCAGGAGCGATAAGACTGTCAGGAATTGATGCCTGAGAGTCGTGTCGCGCACCAGCAGATCCCTGCTACCCGACCAGGGGGTCGACCTCCATGTAAAACTTTCTAGACACGATGTCAAAGACGCCATACTATGACCGTGTCAAGAATTCTTTACAAGGGGGGCGGCTGTGACGCACGAGGAGAAACGCGCCTGGATCATGCTGGTAGTCAGCGTGGTGGGGTATGCCGTCTATGCCGCCGTCGTCCTGAATCGGGCCGACAGTGGGCCGGTCACCGCCGCCCCGTACGCCGGGGTTCTGCTGTGGACGGTTGGCGGGGCCATCGTCGCGAGCATCGTGGCCGAGATCGGGGTGGGCGTGGTGAACCCGCGTGCTTCCCGGGTCAAGGACGTACGCGACCGGGAGATCGGACGGCTCGGTGACCACGTCGGCCAGGCGTTCGTGGTCGTCGGCGCCGTATCGGCGATGCTGATGGCGTTGGCCGAGTGGGACTGGTTCTGGATCGCCAACGTCATCTACCTGTGCTTCGTCCTGTCGGCGGCGGTCGGTTCCCTGGCCAAGGTGATCGTCTACCGCAAGGGTGTCCCGCAGTGGTGAAGCCGACCCGCGTCACGAACAACATCCGCGCGCTGCGGTTCGCGCACGGCGAGATGACCCAGGCCGAGCTCGCCGAGCGGATCGGCGTGACCCGGCAGACCGTCATCGCCATCGAGCAAAGCCGCTACTCGCCGTCGCTGGAGATGGCATTCAAGATCGCGCGCTTGTTCGACGCACGTCTCGACGACGTGTTCCAGTACCCCGAGGAGGCGGCACCATGAAGGCCATCGTCCAGGACAGCTACGGTCCAGCCGACGTGCTCCACCTCCGCGACATAGACCAACCGGCCGTGAACGACGAGGAGGTCCTCGTCCAGGTCCGCGCCGCCGGGGTCGACCCCGGAGTGTGGATCTTCATGACCGGTCGCCCCTACCTGGCGCGGCTGGCCGCAGGGCTGCGCCGGCCCCGGGTTCCGGTGCGCGGGCGGGACCTGGCCGGTGTGGTGGTTGCGGTCGGCGCTCGGGTGACCCGGTTCCGGGCCGGCGACGAGGTGTTCGGCACCTGTCTGCGCGGCTCGTACGCCGAGTTCGCGAGCGCGCCGGAGCGGCGGCTGGCCCACAAACCGGCCAACCTGTCGTTCGCGCAGGCCGCCGCCGCGCCGGTCTCCGGTATGACGGCGCTGCGTGCGGTCCGCGACAGCGGCGCGGTGCGCAAGGGGCACCGCGTGCTGGTCATCGGCGCATCCGGCGGTGTCGGGTCGCATGCCGTACAGATCGCCAAGGCGTACGGGGCGACGGTCACCGGCGTCTGCACGCCGGCCAGGGCCGCGTTCGTACGCTCTCTCGGTGCCGACGACATCCTCGACTACACCAGCGAGGAGGTCGACCGCCGTGGCCCGATCTACGACGTGGTCATCGACACCGGCGGCGATCGGCCGGTCTCTCTCCTGCGCCGCGCCCTCACCCCACACGGGACACTGGCGCTGGTCGGCGGCACGTACACCAAGGGCCCCGTGCTCAGCGGCTACGACCGGCAGATGTTCCGCGCGCCGCTGCTATCCCTGTTCGTCGGTCAACGCCTGCGTAGCGTGAGTGCGGTCGAGCGGACCGAGGACCTGAGCGAACTGGGGACCCTCATCGAATCGGGGGCGCTCACCCCGGCGGTTGGCCGCACTTATCCCCTGAGCCAGGCGGCGGACGCGATGCGGCACCTCCGGAACGGGCACCCGGCGGGGAAGATCGTCATCACCATCTGACCCGGTGGTCGTCGCGAACGCTTGTGCGGTGCCGTAACGGCCGACGCCGCCTGGGGTCGGCCACGCCCAAAGCTGACATCTCCCCGCGAGCGATATGACTGCGAGGGAACCTCATGCCGACCCGACGATAGTCAGCGCCCCGACCAGCAGATCCCGCACATCCTCGGCACCACCCCCACCCGCATGCGAGCAAGGGCATCGGCCTCGCGTTCGGCGTCGAACCCCCACCGAAACATGTTGAAGGCTCCCGCGCGAAGCTGATACGCACGGTCAACCGCCAGGTCCTCACCGAAGACGAGCCCGGAACATTGACACTCGCCCAGAACCAGACCTCGTCTTCCGAATCGCCCTCTCAGGTCCGGTCGCTCTTGGGAGGGGACCGACGTTGTTCGGGCTTGCGGCTGAGCCGTTCGACGAGGTCGTCGACGGCGCTGGTGTCCTGGCTCGGTACCGCCGCGGCGGCGGCCCGGCGGATGGCGGTCGCCTCCCCGACGACCGGCTTCGGCGGCCGGGTCTTCATCGTGAACGCCGGGGTTTGACGGCCGTTGACGACCAGCCGCGCGGCGGCGGTGTACGCGTCGAGGTGAGCGAGGTCGTGCTCGCCCAGTTCCGGCAGGGTGTGCCGGGACAGGACCTTCGCGTCTTCCGGCGCGACGGTGAAGTGGATCTTGTTGCGGGCGTTGGCCGACGCCGCGGCGAGCAGATCGCGGGGGAACTGGGCCACCGTGGCGAAGGCTCTTCCAGCGCGACTCTCCCGGCTACGTCCTGGTCTACAAGCAGGAGGCCCAGGTCACGGCCGAGGTCCTGGCGGCGAAGCTGGCTGCCGCGAAGCGTTACCGCGACCGGTAGCCACCGCGAGGTAGCCGTCCTCCAGGCCGGGCTCCAGGGGACGCGCCCCGGGGCTCGGCGCGGACGGCGCCACGATCCGGTAGCGCATGCCGTCGTCGTGCGGCAGCGCGGACACCACCG
The DNA here is from genome assembly GCF_039871815.1 of Micromonospora sp. B9E7. NCBI lineage: Bacteria > Bacillati > Actinomycetota > Actinomycetes > Micromonosporales > Micromonosporaceae > Micromonospora > Micromonospora sp. B9E7. The sequence continues at coordinate 123,805 of NZ_JBDPLX010000012.1, read as the reverse complement.
TCCCCTCGGTCGGCACCGGTCCGTCCGTGACGACCGACCAGACCTGCCCCTGGGCGCGGCGGGTCAGCTCCTCGACTGTGCCACGGAAGATGAGCCGCCCCTTGGCGAGCACCGCCACCTCCCGGCAGGTCTGCCCGATGTCGTCGACGATGTGCGTGCTCAGCAGGACCGTGCGCCGGCCGGCGAACTGGGACAGCAGCGTGCGGAAACGGATCCGCTCCTCCGGGTCGAGGCCCGCGGTCGGCTCGTCCACGATCAGCAGCTGCGGGTCGGCGAGTAGGGCCTGGGCGATGCCGACCCGCTGCCGCATGCCGCCGGAGAAGCCGCGCAGCCGCCGGTCCGCGTGCTCGGTCAGCGCCACCACCTCCAGCAGCTCGCCGACCCGCTGGCGCCGGACGGTCCGGTCGTCCATGCCCTTGAGCAGCGCCACGTAGTCGAGGAACTGCCGGGCGGTCAGGTCGGGGTAGACGCCGAGGTCCTGCGGCAGGTAGCCGAGGTCACGCTGCACGGCGGTCCGCCCGGCGCTGGTGCCGAGGTCGTGCTCGCCGACGGTGATCCGGCCGGACGTCGGACGGACGATGCCGGCCAGGATGCGCATCAGCGTGGTCTTGCCGGCGCCGTTCGCGCCGAGCAGGCCGAACATCCCGGTGGGCACGGCCAGGTCGAGGCCGTCGATGGCGGCCACCCCACCGCGGTACGTTTTCGTCAGGCCGGAGATCTCGATTCGCATGGGAGTTCCTTCTCGTTGTCGGACGCGGGCTCGTTATCGGACGCGGCGCGCGCGCAGGGCGTGGCCGCCCGCGAGCACGGCGGCGGCAATGATCGACAGCAGGGCGATGGACAGCCAGGCCAGCGCCGGCGTCGGGTCGGGCCGCAGGGCGTTGAGCGTCGCGCCGGGTATCGGGCCGGCCCAGGTGTCCTGGCCGTCGATGCCGTGGAAGTCGAACAGCGCGGCGAGCGGATAGCCGCCCAGGGGGTGGACCAGGGTCCGTGCGAGCGTCGGCATCATGTCCGGCGAGACCACGTTGCCCCACAGCCAGTAGCCGACGAACAGGACACGGAACAGCGGCGCCGGCATGACCAGCGGCGCGGCCAGCGCGAAGGCGGCCACGAACAGCAGGCCGGGGATGAACACCGCCCCGAAGATGGCCAGCGCCCAGCCCAGCGCCCGGGGCTCCCCGGTGTCCACCGCGTACGCCGCGGCGAGGCCGAAGTACGCCACCGCGACCGGGATGGCTGTCGCGGCGCCGGCGCCCACGTACTTGCCGAGCAGGCGCGCCCTCGGCGAGGCGGGCGTCGCGTCCAGGATCGAGGCCACCCGCAGTCGGTCGTCGCGGATCAGCCGGTCGGCGAGCAGGCAGCCGAACCCGATCGACAGCAGCGCGTGGAGCTGGACCGCCAGGCCGACCACGGCGGTCCGCGGATCGACCGACCGTTCGCCCGGATCGAACAGGTCCCGCAGCAGGCTGCCCCCGATCAGCACGAACAGCACCAGGGTCAGCGCCGGCACGATCCACACCGTCGGCTTGCGGACCTGCATCCGAAACTCGTACCGCAGGCTGGCAACAAAGGTGGTCATTCGTCCTCCTCGCCGATGAGGCGTTCCGAGCGGCCCAGCAGGACCAGGGCGAACACGATGAGCGCGGCGCCCGCGCCGAGCAACGTCAGGCGGTTCGCGGTCCAGTCGCCGGGCGCCGCGCCCCGGGTCGTCGCGAACAGGTAGAGCAGCCGGCCCGGCAGGTGCGCCTGCGCCGAGCCGGCGAAGAACTGCTGGATCGCCCACACCGAGGTGACCAGCGCCCCGGCCGCGCCCGGGCTGCGAAAGACAGCACCCGCGGCGAAGGCCAGGCCGCTCAGGCCCAGGGTCGGCGCCAGCCAGGTGAGCTGGCCGGCGAACGCGCCGTGGTTCTCCGGCCAGCGGGCCCACCAGCCGGTCGCGATCAGCACGACCGCCGCCGGCACGGCGACCGCCGCGGTCCAGCCGAGCGTCACGATCATCCGGCGCAGCAGCGTGACGCGGTACGGCGTCGGCGAGGCGAGCTGGAGCTCGCGGGCCGGATCCCGGCCGACGAGGGAGGAACAGGCGACCGCGGCGGCGAGCGGTATCGCCATCTCCAGGGCGCCGAGCAGGATGCGGGCGGTGGTCGGGTCGCTCGGTTGCGGATTCGCGATCGCGGCCGTGATGCCGAGGACGAGGGCGATGGGCGGGCCGAGGAAGGCCGTCCAGCCCGCCCGGCGCATCTCGTACCGCCAGAGGGTCAGTGGTCTCACATCGGGTGGGTAGCGCGTCCGCCGCCGTGAGGTTCACCGCGGCCGGACATCGCCACCGCGACGATCGCGAGGGCGGCGCTGGCCAAGAGCACCGGCGCGTTCGTCGACCAGACCTTCATGATGGACCAGGCCGGCCAGTCGTCGGGGCTCAGCACGCTGCCCGCCAGCACCCGCACCGCCCACAACCCGACGGCCGTGCCCAGCGCCGCGTCCGGCCCGAGGAAGACGGCGATCAACAGGCTGACCGAGGACAGCAGCGCCATCGGCCCGAGCCAGGCGCCGACGAGCTCGTTCAGGCCGTCCGCGCCCGCCGCGCCGGTGGCGGTCAGCACCGCCGAGGCGCCCAGGGCGAGCACCAGGTCGTAGCCGAACACCAGCGCGATGCGGATGAGCAGCAGCAGCCTGCCAGAGGTGGGTGTGGCGGCGAGCAACTCGGCGGCCGGATCGCGGCGGGAACGGTAGGTGCCAGCGACCCCCGCGGCGGCGACGATCGGCGCGATCAGGGAGAGCATCAGGTCCGCGCCGGCTGTGGTCCGCAGCAGCACGAGTCCCGCGCCGAGGGCCATCACCAGCGCCGAGGCGATCGGCGCGGCCGGCCGGATCAGCCGCGCCTCGGCCGCGACCAGCGCGACGAGGTGACGCAACCGCCGCGGGGGCCGGCGGACGGTGGGTTCGAGGGTGCTGCGGCTCAGCACCGTCCGCACCAGCGACGCCGGGTCCGGCGGCGTCGCGGCCGGCGCGGCGGCCAGCGCGATAGCCTGCCAGGAGGCCAGGTCGGCACGGCAGCGCGGGCAGCCGGCGAGATGCGCGCGGACCCGGTCGCGGTCCGATCCGGAGAGCGAGCCGGCGGCGTACGCGGGCAACAGGTCCTTCATTCGGGCACCTCCTGAGCGGTGAGCGCCGCAGCGACGGCGGCCCGAGCGTGATACAGCCGACTCTTGACCGTGCCGACCGGGATCGCGAGCACCTCGGCGACGTCGGCGAGAGGTAGGCCGGCCACGAACACCAGCGCGATCACGTCCCGGTGATGCGCGGGGAGCACATTGATGGCGGCGGCCACCGGGGTCCCGCCGGCCGCCGCGATCGCGAGGTCCTCCGGGCCGGCGCCCTGATCGGGCCGGTCGGGCAGGTCGGCGCCGGATGGCTCGGGCGCGGGCCGGCCGCGTAACCGGTTGTGCGCCTGGCGACGGGCAACGCCGAACAGCCACGTCGTCACCTTCGACCGCCCCTCGAAGGCGCCGGCCGACCGCCAGACCGCAAGCATCGTGTCCTGCAGGATCTCCTCGGCGGTCATCCGGTCGCCGGCCAGCCGGTGCAGATAGCCGAAGAGCGCGCCGGAGTACCGCTCGTAGAGCCGGGACAGCGCGGCGGCGTCACCGGCCGCGACCGACCGCAGCAACGCGTCGTCACTGCCCGGATCCATCCGCTCACCCCCTACTCCAAATGGGTAGCAGCCGCCGGGGCGAAAGGTTCAGGCGAGTATGCGGGCGGGAGAGCCGATCTTGAGCACTGGCCGGCCGGATCCTGTGGCGGACGCCCGGCGACATCGACGAGTTCGGTGGACTGTTGCCGCACCGCAGCTATCAGGTCGAGCGTCCGGGCAAGGCGATCTCGGGGGCTGCGGACGAGGCTCAGCTCACCGGCTGACCACCGACCCCGCCTCGGACAACGCCTTCACCCAGTTACGAGACGTCCCTTGGTGGTGCCCGGCCGGTCACCGACGTCGGTCTCGGCCTTCTTCACCCACGCGCGCAACACCTCCGGATGAACCCCGAGCTGACCAACGATCCGCCGGATCGCGCCGACAGGGTCTCGGCGGGCCTCGAACGCCAACCGGGTGGCACGCTCACGCAGGTCGTCGGGGTACTTCTTCGGTGCGGGCATCGCTCGTGTTCCTCCCAGGTTTCGATGCCTCCATCAAACCGGTGCGGAACAACCAACCCCGACCGGAGCGTCCTGGTGGGCCACGAACGGCTGCGGCAACTCCAGGGGCGCGGCTGATGGCCTGGCCGGGCCTTCTCCATCAACCGTTGCAGAGGCACCGAGCTGGGGTCATCCTCGTCTGTGCTCAGGCTGCCGGAGTTCTGGCCGCCGACCCGTAGCCGACGTCGATGATCCGACGGGTGGTCTCGGCGTAGGCGTCCTGGCCCTCGGGCGCGAAGGTGCCGAGACCGTCGACGTACCGGTTGAACATGCAGAACGCGGCGGCGATTAGGACGGTGTCGTGGATTTCCAGGTCGGTGGCGTCCTCCGCGCGGGCGTCGGCGACAAGCTCGGCGGTGACGTTGCGGCCGCTGATCTGTACCGCGCCGGCGATGCGCAGCAGCGCGCGCAGCTTCGCCGAGATCGGCGCGCTGTCGAGGTCCGCGCGTACGTGGTCGACGAGGTCCATGCCCTCGTCGAGCTGCGCCGCGGCGAACGCCGAGTGCGACGCGCAGCAGAAGGTGCACTCGTTGCGCCCCGAGACGTACGCGGCGATCAGCTCCCGCTCCCCGGCCGGAAGCGAGTGCGGCGCGCGCAACAGCACCTCGGCCAGCTCGTTGAGCGGCTTCGCCGTCTCCGGACGGTACTGCATCGGACCCGTGACGCCGGGAAACTGCTTCTCGTCGACACCGAGATCGATGTGTGCCATGGTTTTCTGCCTCCAGCCGTGAACTGTGGCCCGACCGGGCCACGCCTCTGCCGTACGTGACAGGCCGTGCGGGACGGCGTGGTCTGACGCCGTGCAGCCACGATCCCACACCGACCGCCGGTTGCGCTTCATCGATCGTGCCCTCTGTGTCACTCCGGCCGGACGGACGACCAAGGCCGGGGACATCACCCCGCGGGGAGACCGCCGTGGTCGTCGTCGGGAGCCGGCGCCAGGTGGACCGGGCCGGCAGCGGACACCGGTGGAGGAGGCAGGTTGTGAGCGGCACGGATCGCCCCGAGCGGTGCCGCGAGCGGCCGGCGCGGCCGGTGGGTCAGCTGGTGAGCTGGTCGCGGCGGCGGGTGAGGTACGCCCGCTCCGCGGAGTTGCCCGTGAGACCGATGGCTCGGTCGTAGGCAGCCCGCGACTCGCCGCCGCGTCGGGCTCGCCGCAGCAGGTCGGCGCGCGCGGCGTGGAAGGCGTGGTAGCCGTCGAGAACATCGGCGAGCCGGTCGATCTCGGCCAGCCCGACCGCGGGGCCGTCGACTTCGGCGACCGCGACCGCCCGGTTGAGCCGCACGATCGGGGAGGGGTCGAGCAGCATCAGGCGCCCGTAGAGGGCCACCACTGTGGACCAGTCGGTGTCCCGGGCCGAGGGGGCATCCGTGTGGACCGAGTTGATGGCGGCCTGCAGCTGGTAGCGCCCGGGTGGCTCACCTGCGGTCGCCGTCGCCTCGACCCGTTCGCGGATCAGGGCGTTGCCCTCGGCGATGAGGGCCCGGTTCCATGCGCCGCGGTCCTGCTCGTCGAGGGTCACCAGCTCCCCGGTGCGGGACACCCGCGCCGGCCGACGGGCGTCGGTGAGGAGCATCAGGGCGAGCAGCCCGGCCACCTCGCCGTCGTCCGGGAGCAGGGTGCGGAGCAGACGAACGAGGCGGATCGCCTCGTCGCTGAGGTCGACGCGCACCGGGTCGTCGCCCTCGCTGGCGAGATAGCCCTCGTTGAAGATGAGGTAGACGACCGCGAGCACGCCGGCCAGCCGCTCACGGATGTCGGCGGCCCAGGGCACCCGGTAGGGGATATGTGCCGCTTTGATCTTTGTCTTGGCGCGGGTGATCCGTCGCGCCATCGTCGTTTCCTGCACCAGGAAGGCGCGCGCGATCTCGGCTACGGTGAGACCACCGAGCAGGCGCAGGGTGAGCGCCACCCGGGCCTCCATCGCGAGCGCGGGGTGGCAACAGGTGAAGATCAGCCTGAGTCGGTCGTCCTCGACCGGGCCGGTCGGCTCAGGAGGGGTGTCGTCGTACACGATCAAGGCCTCCTGGTGCTTGGCGTCGCGCTGCGTTTCGCGACGGAGCCTGTCGATCGCCTTGCGGGTCGCGGTGGTGGCGAGCCAACCGCCGGGGTTCGGCGGTACGCCCTCGCGCGGCCATCGCTCCGCAGCCGCTGCGAACGCCTCGGCGGCGGCCTCCTCGGCGACGTCGAGGTCACCGAAACGGCGCGCGAGGCCGGCGACCACCGGTGCCCACTCCTCGCGGTGGGCACCGGTGATCGCCTGCGCGACAGTGGTGGGGCCAGTCACGGCTGCAGCAGTGTCCCCTCGGATCCCTCGGTACGGAAGGGACGTACCTCGACCGCACCACCGCACGCTCTCGACCCCTCGGCGGCAAGCACCAGGGCCACGTCGAGGTCGGCCGCCTCGACGACCCAGAAGCCGTCGAGTTGCTCCTCCGTCACCAGGTAGGGCCCGTCGGTGAGGACCGGCCTCGCACCCTGGCCGTCGACGGTGGTGGCGGTCGTCACGGGCTCCAGGCCGTCGGCGAAGACGAAGTGACCGTCCCGGCGGAGCCTCTCGGTGAAGGCGCCGACGTCGGCGGTCGTCTGCGGCATGGCCTTTCCGGAGGTGCTGGTGCCGAGCTCGGTGCGCTCTGCCGGTCCGTAGACGGACAGCAGGTACCTGGGCACCAGGCTCACTTGTCTCCAGAACTGCTGAACCGGTTCTGCCCGGGATTGGGGAACCGGTGCACCTCCTGCGGCCACTCGAGCGCGGTCGCCAGTTTTCCGGCCCAGTGCCGCGCCGCCGCGTCGTCGGCGACGTCGACGACGGCGAAGCCGCCGAGGTGCTCCTTGGTCTCGACGTACGGGCCGTCACTGAAGACGGGCTCACCGTTGACCGACTCGACGCTGCACACCACGGTGGACTCGTCGAGCCCGCCGTTGCTGGAGATCAGGACACCATGGGACCGCATCTCCTCGATCACGGCCAGGACGGCCACGCCCTTCTTGCCCATCTCCTCCGCCGTGTGCCGACCCACCCACTCGTCGTTGAAGGCGATCAGATATTCCGTCAAGGTCGTCTCCTCTCAATGCCCGGACGAGGGCCCTCTCCCGACTCCTCGTGTCCGGCGGCCCGGCAGGCCGCCGTACGTTAGTTCCACGAACGGGCGCACCTTGATACGACACCATCCCGGAAACTTCTTTTCAAGCAGCCTGGGAGTAGACGTCGGCGAGACCGGGCGTGGCGGAGCCGATGCGCCCGGTCGACCTGGCGAGCGAGGTCGCGGGCCTTACCCCCGGTGGTGGCCGCTGAGGTCGTCTCCGGTGTCCTGACGTGCCGCGATGTGGCGGGCTGCGATCATGCTCGCCCACGACGTGATCTCGATCAGCGCCGCGTCGTCCGCGCCGGTGCCACGTACGTCGGCGATGACGGTGTCGGTGACCCGGTAGGACGAGACGGCGGTGAGCAGGGCGAGGCGTGCGGTCGGGCGGTCGCGCTCGGGCAGTGTGGCGAGTCGCTCCCGGAGCCACGGGGCTGTTCCCGGGTCGCGGCCGGGCTCTCGCAGAGCCGCCCGGACGAGCTCGCGTGCCGCGGTCGTGAGACGCCGCTCGCCGCCCTCGTCGATGGCCCTGGCGGCGCGGGCCAGGGCGTTGGCGATGGTGGGGCGACCTGCGGCCCAACGCAGGTCGTCGGGCAGTTCCGCGGCGGGGAGGAGGTCGTCGGTGTCGTGTGCGGACCGGGGAGTGGAGGAAGCCAGGCGCCGCATCACCCGGGCGGCACCCCGCCGCACCACCTCCCGTGCGAAGCCCCGGACCGGTGGCAGAGGTGACTCCTGCAGGAAGACGTTGACCATGCGATTGATGTAGTGAAAGGTCAGGACCGTGCCGACCAGCTCCGGTGCTTGTGCCCGGGGGAAGGGGGCTGGGCCGGCAGCTTCGGCGGAGGCGGCCGCCCAGCCGGCGAGCGCCCGCAACCGGTCGTCCGCCACGTCCGCGATGCGGCCCGCGGCGATCGCCTCGGGATCCTTCCCGCGTACCAGCCCTCGTAGCGTCGTGCCGTGCACCTCGGCGCAGTAGGGACAGTTGTTGGCGAGCGATACCGCCGCCGCGACCGCCTCCTTTTCCGGGCGGCTGACCAGCCCGGGCGCCACCATCACCTCACGCAGGATCGACCAGCTGGCCGCCAACACCGGCGGTGCGGGAGCGTGCAGGGTCAGCGGAGGGGCGAGCATGCCGAACTCCGCCTCGATCCGCCGGTACACCGTGTCCACGAGACCGGTGGCCGCGGCGATCGGCACGGGGCGCACGTACCGGACATGCGAGTGACCGATTCGGCGCGTCGCATGCGCGAACAGTGTGGTCATGCCGATCCCGTCTCTGCGTCAGGCGGTGCCTGGGTCGGTGCCGGTGGGAAGCACCGCCGCCACACCGGGTCGTCCGGCGTAGCGGCGGCGCTGGATCAGGCCACCGCCGTGGGGTCGTTGTCGGCGGGGGTGCCGACTACGGGTGTCGGTGCGGACCCTCGTCGACCGGCGTCGGCGTCGAACTCGGTCATGCCGCCAGCCTCGCACCGCCTGCGGAAGCGTCCACCTCGTGTGTTGCCGACCGGGACGGACGCGTCCCATGGGTCCGTCTCGTCCCGTTCTACAGATGCCGGAACTGCGCACGCTGGAGGATCCGCCGCCGCGCGATCCGATGTGAGAGTGGGGCGGTGACGAAGAACGCCCGTGATCGCTGGCCCGATGTCCGAGTCGCCGTGCACCAGGCGACCCAGCGCTTCACCGCGCTGGTCAGATCATGCGCGACGCCGACGCGAACCATGGCCACCAAGGAATGGACCGTGTCGGATTCGACCGTGCACGTGATGTCCATCGCGATGCTCTACGTCTCGCTGGTCGACCCGGACGCCGAATCCGTGCCGGTGCCCGGCCTCGACAGCGCCCTGCAACGGACGACCGTGGACACCGTATCGTCACTCAACGTGCTCGTCCTACGCCACCTGACCGAGCGTGACGCCGACGTGTTGTGCCGAGAGCTGTCGGCCGCCGTCGACCACCTGCTCCGTGCCACTGCGCAGAGCGATCCGGGCAGCACCGTGCGCTGGCTGGGCGGTGCGTCGGTCACCGTCGCGGGTCTGCTCGCCCATCTGACGAACGAGCTCTTCATCCACGGCTGGGACATCGCCCGGGCGACCGGCCAGCCGTGGCCCATGCCGCAGGCCGACGCGGCACTGTTCTTCGACCTGTTCTTCCTCGACATGGTGCGGCACGACCACGGCGTCCTCATCGACACCGGTGCGCGACAGCCCGCAGGTCGAATCGCGGTGGCGTTCCGTTCGGCGTACACGGCGCAGACGACGACCGTCCTGGAAAACGGCCGACTGACCGTCGCTCCGCCTGGCACCGCACCGGACGCGCGCATCACCTACCGCCCCGCGCGTTACAACCTCATGCTGTTCGGGCGCATCGGACTGCTCTCGGCGGTGCTGCACCGCGACGTGATCATCGGCGGGCCCCGGCCGTGGCTGCTGCCCGGTTTTCTCCGGGTCGTCCACATGCCCAACTCGTAGTCGTTCCCCGCGACGCTTCGCCGGCTCGCGTTCACCGTGTCAGCGGTTGTACGGCATCGTGGGAAACCATCCGTGGCCGAACATCGCGGGCAGCCGGACGTCCCAGTAGACGAACGTGAAGACGCCCAGGGCGATCAGCAGTGCGCCCGTCACCGCGACGGTACGGGCCGGACTGCTGGACAGCCAGTCGATGGCACGTCCCCGGCTGAGCAGCACGACCAAACCGAACAGGGCCGTCACGATGACGATGTTGCCCAGTGACTGAAGGATGAAGGCCCCGGCGCCGTACAGCGGGTTGCCACTGTCGACGGCCCAGTGGAACAGCTTGTTGAACAACGGATACGGGCGCCCGATGAGGAAGGCGCCGACGAGCGCGCCGAGGGTGACCACGCGGGCGACCGGGCGTCGGGCGAACGGGTCGGGCAGGACTCCGAGAGCGGCAAGCCCGAGATAGACGAAGATCAGACCCACGAGCCCGAAGACCACCATCGACTGCCAGAGGCGTAGGGGTATGCCGCCGGCCGTTGCGGTCGACAGCTGGGGCAGCCGGTCACCGATGAGCACTCCGACGAAGCCGTAGACCCCGGAGACCGTCACCATGCCGAGGGTCAGCCACCCGACCGGCTTCAGCATGGCGCGCAGACCCCGGCGGGTGGAGGAGCCGGCACTGGCCTGGCTCATCGGTCCGATGGACGCCGCCATGGCGATGTTGCAGGCGGTGAAGGTCCCGGCCAGGCCGGAGACGAACGCGAACGCGAGACCGGCCAGGGTGCCGCCGATGGCGGTGGCCTTGGCGTCGTGGCCGAGCAGGGTGTTGGCGACGTTGTCGCCGATGACGTGGTCGACCAGCTCGAACGACCAGAGGATGGCCAGGAGCACGCCGGCCACGACGCTGCCGAGGATGATCCGGCCCTGGTGAGCGGGCCTGCTGTCTGGCGGTGTGGTGATTATCTGTTCGCGACCGTAGAGAGTCATGCGAGTCATTGTCGGGGTGAATTCTGCGGCTCGGCTGTTCCAGATTGCTCCTCCTGAATGCAGGCCCGCAATCTGGAAGAACATCCAGCCGCAGAGCGTACGTGATGGCGGGCTATGTGGCGATTATGCACACTCGGTCCAGTCTTGCGTGCCCTGCGATCGCGGGTGCGGGTGCAGCCTGCGTAAGCTGGTCGATGATGCACCAATGAGACTTATGATGGACAATGCGACGGTCCTTGCCGCCCCCAACTCAGCAATGTACGAGATGGGCCACGCCCGGTACGATCCCATCGTGGAATCGGCGCCGTCGGGTGCCTTCAAAATGGTGCGGAGGGGCTTGTGGCCACGATCAGGAGAAGCAGCCAGCGCTCAGTCAGCTGGGCCAACGGGGCCGGGCATCGACTTGTTCTCGGTGTGTTCATGTTCATTGTGCTGGCCCACTGGGCCGAGCACCTGGTGCAGGCTGCTCAGATCTGGGCCTTCAACCAGCCACGACCGCAGGCGCGGGGCGTTCTCGGCCAGTTCTACCCGTGGCTGGTCTCGTCGGAGATCCTGCACTACGCCTACGCGATCGTCATGCTGGTCGGCCTGTTCGCCTTGCGCGACGGGTTCGCCGGCCGCGCCAGGACCTGGTGGACCGTGGCGCTGGCCATCCAGTTCTGGCACCACATCGAGCACCTGCTGCTGCTGATCCAGGCGCAGACGCACCACTTCCTGTTCGGCGCCGCGGTGCCGACCAGCATCCTGCAGCACTTCTATCCCCGCGTGGAGCTGCACCTGTTCTACAACACCGTCGTCTTCATCCCGATGGTGGTCGCCATGTACTTCCACCTGCGACCCAAGGATGCCGAGCGGGAGTTGACCGCCTGCACGTGTGCCCGCGAGCTGGTCAAGGTCTGACGGTCATGAACCCACGCACCCGGTGGGGACGGCTGGTCGCGGCAGCCGGGGCGGCTGTCGTCGTCGCGATCGGCGTGTTGATATTCGCCGGTGGTCGGGAGGTCGCCCTGGGGCGGGTCTTCCCGGCCAACGGCGCGGCCCTGCGCGAGCCGCCCCGCCAGGTGTCACTCACCTTCGACGCGGCCGTGCGGCCCGAGCAGATCCACATTGGGGTCTCGGACGGCAGCGGCCACCTGGTGTCCTCGGGTGCGCCCGTGGTGGACGGCACGGCGATCAACAAGCCGGTGACCATCCAGGCCGACGGCGACTACGCGCTGGCCTATCACGTGGTTCTCGAGAATGGCCGCACCTTCACTGGCACCAACCGGTTCCGGGTCTCCTCGTCGCTCGCGTCCCCGGCGGCGGCGCCCGCCGACGCGGCACCGCCGGCCACGGGCGGCCACGATCATTTCGGCAGCGATCCGCTCAGCGTCGGGCTCACCGTCGTCGCCGGAGGATTTGTCATCGCTCTGCTGGTCATGCTCATTCACCGGCCCCAGCCCCGGCGGTCCTGAGGCGTCGGTCCGTCCCCTGGCCGCCGTGCCGCGGGGTACCGACGATGACCGGCCGCATTGTGGAAACTGGTCCGGATGCGACACCGCATCCGGACCAGTTTCGTTCTTCCGGGCCACCGTCTGAACTCGTCTAGGGGCCTTTTCTGTTGAACCCTGGGCAATTCCAAAGAAGACAGGTTGTCGACGCCTTGCCAGGCTCAGGGAGATGGCGAGGCGTATAAAGCTTCCCAATGTCGAACTAGCGGCACAGGAGTAGCCCACCGATGAACGCTCTTCGAGTGATTCGCCGCAAGATAATGACACCCAACCGATCCGCCACCAGGATGGATGTCCGCGGATTCCACGTCAAGAGCCCCGAGGCGCGCACTCTGCTGGAGACCGTCGGTGGCACTTTCCTTGACGGCTATGGAATTGCCGCCGAAGCACGGACACCGGCTGCGGCCGAGGCGCCGTTGGCGAGCGTACCCATGCGGTTCCGCGGTTTCGCCCACGAGGGCGCTGCCATGGCCTTCGCCGTCCGCGACGGCCTGCGCCCCGGCGGACGCAACGTCGAACGCTTCCTGGCCGGCGCCGGCGCCGACCACATCTACATGGCGTACGTCGGCGTCGGATGGGCGATGGCACGGCTGCCCCGGATCCGGTGGTCGACGCTGCACTCACCCGACCCGTTGCTGCGATGGCTGGTGCTCGACGGCTACGGGTTCCACCAGGCGTATTTCCGCACCGCGCGCTACGTCCACGACCTGTACGAGGACAGCTCGCTGCCGTGGCGTGACACGGCCGCCAGGGACTACGCGTCCCGCGCCACCGACCAGGGCATCGGCCGAGCCCTGTGGTTCATCGGCGGCACCGACGTCGACGTCGTGACCGGCCTGGTCGAACGCTTTCCGCGCCGTCGGTGGCCCGACCTCTACAGCGGGATCGGGCTCGCCGCCACCTACGCCGGCGGTGCCACCGAGGCCGAGCTGACCGCGTTGTGGGATCACGCCGAGGACTACCGGCCGCAGCTGGCCCAGGGCGCTGCCTTCGCGGCCGGCGCTCGTGCCACTGCCAACCTGATCTGCCCGCACAACGAGGTGGCCACCCGGATCTTCTGCGGTCAGCCGGTGGCGCTGGCGCAGAAGGTCACCGATGAGGCGAAGGTGGACCTTCCGGGCGACGACCAGGTACCGGCGTTCGAGGTCTGGCGCCAACGGATCTCGGACGCCTTTGCTCGTTCCGGACACTACGCACTAACCGCCACGGAGCAAAAATGACCCGGATCGCTATTGTCGGCATGGCCTGCCGTTACCCCGATGCCAACAGTCCCCGCGAGTTGTGGGAGAACGCGGTAGCCGGGCGGCGCGCGTTCCGCCAACTCCCGTCAGAGCGGATGAACCTCGACGACTACTGGTCGGCCGACCCGGACGAACCCGACAAATTCTACTCCCGGATGGCCGCGGTCATCGAGGGTTACGAGTTCGACCGGCTGGCCTTCAAGGTCGCGGGTAGCACGTACCGGTCCACCGACCTGACCCACTGGCTCGCTCTGGACGTCGCGTCGCAGGCACTGGCCGACGCTGGTTTCCCCGGGGGTGAAGGCCTGCCCCGCCAGCGCACGGCCGTTGTCGTCGGCAACAGCCTCACCGGTGAGTTCTCGCGTGCCAGTCAGATGCGGCTGCGATGGCCGTTCGTCCGGCGTACGGTCGCCGCCGCGCTGCAGCGCGAGGGCTGGGACGACGACCGGCTCGGCACCTTCATCGCGAAGTTGGAGGGCGTCTACAAGGCACCCTTCCCCGAGGTGGACGAGGACACTCTCGCTGGCGGTCTGTCGAACACGATCGCGGGTCGCATCTGCAACTACTTCGACCTCAACGGCGGTGGCTTCACCGTCGACGGCGCCTGCTCCTCGTCACTGCTGGCGCTGGCGACCGCCTGCAACAACCTGGTCGACGGTGTGGTGGACGTGGCCGTGGCCGGCGGGGTCGACCTGTCGATCGATCCGTTCGAGATGATCGGTTTCGCCAAGACGGGGGCGTTGGCCCGGGGCGATATGAAGGTCTACGACCGTGGCGCGAACGGCTTCTGGCCCGGTGAGGGCTGCGGCATGGTCGTCCTCATGCGCGAGGAGGACGCCCTGCGCAGCAGCCAGCGGGTGATTGCCACCGTGGCCGGCTGGGGCATGTCCTCCGACGGCAAGGGTGGCATGACCCGGCCCGAATTCAGCGGCTACCAACTGGCGATGCAGCGTGCGTACGAGCGGGCCGGGTTCGGGGTGGAGACGGTGAGCCTGTTCGAGGGCCACGGCACCGGCACCTCGGTCGGCGACGCGACCGAGCTGCGAGCGTTGTCCGAGGCACGCCGGGCTGCCGGGGCCACCGGGACGCCGGCCGTGGTCGGCTCGGTCAAGGCGATGATCGGCCACACCAAGGCGGCCGCCGGCGTGGCCGGTCTGATCAGGGCGGCGATGGCCGTGCACCACCAGGTCCTGCCGCCGGCCCTGGGCTGCGGTGATCCCCACGATCTGCTGACCGCACCGGACGCGACGCTCCGGGTGCTGCGTCAGGCCGAGCCGTGGCCGGCCACCGGACCGGTCCGTGCCGGTGTGACCGCCATGGGGTTCGGTGGCATCAACACCCACGTGGTGTTGGAGAACACCAAGCGGCGTAACGGATTCGATGTCCGGACCCGGGCCATCGCCACGGCCATCCAGGACCACGAGCTGCTGCTGGTCGACGCGGCGTCGGCCACCGAGCTGTCGGGTCGGCTGCGGGAGCTGGTCGACTTCGTGCCGGTGATCTCGTACGCCCAGCTCGGCGACCTGGCCGCGAGCCTGCACCAGCGGTTGCGTGACCTACCCTTCCGTGCGGCTGTGGTGGCCAGCTCGCCCGCCGACGCCGTCAGCCGGCTACGCAGCCTGCTGGAGAAGGTCGAGGCCGGCGAGACGACCAGCTTCAGCGCCGACGGACGGACGCTGCTCGGCCACTTCGCCAAGCGCGGACAGATCGGCTTCCTGTTCCCCGGTCAGGGATCCGGCCAGGGAACCAGCGGCGGCGCGATGCGACGCCGTTTCGCGGAAGCGGACGCGGTGTACGCCAAGGCCGCCCTACCCGTCAGCCGCGACACCGTGGCCACCGAGGTGGCGCAACCGCGGATCGTCACCGGCTCGATCGCCGGCCTGCGGGTCCTGGCTTCGCTCGGGCTGCACGGCACGGTCGCCCTCGGCCACAGCCTCGGCGAGCTCTCGGCCCTGCACTGGGCCGGGGCACTGGACGAGGATGCGCTGCTGCGCCTCGCCGCCCAGCGAGGTCAGGCCATGGGTGAGCACGGCATGACCGGCACGATGGCCAGGATCAGCGCTCCGGCGGTGGAGATCGACCAGATCATCGACGGTTCGGACGTCGTCATCGCCGCCTACAACGGCCCGCAGCAGACGGTCATCGCCGGGCGGGTCGAGGCCGTCGAAGCGGCCTGTGACCGGGCCCGGGCCGCTGGATTCGACGCGGGCCGGCTGCCCGTGTCGCACGCGTTCCACTCGCCGTTGGTCGCGAAGGCGGCCGGGGTGTTCGGGGCGGCGCTCGACGGCCAGGCCTGGGCGCCGCTGACCGGTCGGGTGATGTCCTCGGTGACCGGTGAGCTGCTGCCGGCCGACGCGGACCTCACCGGGTTGCTGCGCAACCAGATGACCGATCCGGTGCTGTTCCAGCAGGCTCTCGCCCTGGTCGGCAAGGAGGTCGACCTTTTGATCGAGGTCGGTCCCGGTCGCGTGCTCACGGGACTCGCCGCGGCGGCCGATCTGCGCGCGGTGGCCCTGGACACCGACGACGAGTCGCTGACCGGCGTGCTGCGGGTGGTCGGGGCGGCGTTCGTGGTCGGTGCGGCCGAGGTCGACCCGAGCCTGTTCCACGGTCGGCTGCTCAAGCCGTTGGAGGTCGGCGCACCGCAGTCGTTCTTCGCCAACCCGTGCGAGGCGGCCCCGTCGCTCGACATCGACATTCCCAGCCAACCGATCGGACCGGCGCCGTCGGTCCAGGCCCAGGCGGACGTGTCGAGGCCCGTAGTCAGCGACGACCCTGCGGGTTCGAGCCTGGAGCTGCTGCGGCGGCTGGCCGCCGAACGGGCCGAGCTGCCGCTGGAGCTGGTGCGTCCGGACAGCCGGTTGCTCGACGACCTGCACCTGAGCTCCATCACCGTCGGTCAGATCGTCAACCAGGTCGCGACCCAGCTCGGGGTCCCGGCCGGGCAGACGCCGCCCAACTTCGCCACCTCGACGGTGCGGGAGCTCGCGGACGCCTACGAGGCACTGGCCCGCAACGCCGAGCCCTTCGACGCGGGTGCGCCGGTGGCGCCCACCGGGGCGGCGCCCTGGGTCCGCCCATGGTCGGTCGACCTGGACGTCACGCCGATGCCGCCCCCGGCGGCCAAGGACACCAACGGTGAGTGGCAGGTCTTCGCGCCGGCCGGTCACCCGTTCGCCCGGGATCTGAGCGCCGTCCTGGCCACGGCCGGGGTGGGCGCGGGCGTGCTGGTCTGCCTGCCACCGGATTGCACCGAGCAGGACCTCGAACTGGCCCTGCGCGGGGCCAAGGTGGTCCTGGCCGGGCCGTCGAACCGGCGGTTCGTCCTGGTCCAGCACGGCCGGGGCGCGGCGGGACTGGCCAAGACGCTGCACCTGGAGTCGCCGCAGACCCGGGTCACCGTGGTTCATCTGGCCGACGCCGATCAGGCGGTGGGGCGGGTGACGGCGGAGACCGCCGTGACGGAGACCTTCGCAGAGGTGTTCTACGACGCGGACGGGACCAGGCGGACCCCGCGACTTCGGGTGCTGCCCTTCGAACCGGCCCGATCCGTCCCGGCCCTCGCGGCACAGGACGTGCTGCTCGTCACCGGGGGCGGCAAGGGCATCACGGCCGAGTGCGCCCTGGCTATGGCCCAGGACAGCGGGGCCAAGCTCGCACTGCTGGGACGATCCGACCCGGCCCACGACGCCGAGCTGTCGGCCAACCTCCAGCGGATGGCGCAGGCCGGCATCACCGTCGAGTACGTGCGGGCCGATGTCACCGACGTTCGGTCGGTCACCCGTGCGGTGGCCACCCTGACCGCAACGCTCGGCCCGGTCACCGCGGTGCTGCACGGCGCCGGCCGCAACGAGCCGGCATCGCTGCTCACACTGGAGCCGGAAACCGTCGCCCGTACGCTCGAGCCGAAGGTCGGTGGCCTGCGTGCCGTGCTGGCCGCCGTCGACCCGCAACAGGTGCGACTGCTGGTCACCCTGGGCAGCATCATCGGCCGTGCCGGGCTGCCCGGCGAGGCCCACTACGCCATGGCGAACGAGTGGCTGGACGACGCCACCTCCGAGTTCGGCCGGCGGAACCCACACTGCCGCACGCTCTGCCTGGAGTGGTCGGTGTGGTCGGGCGTCGGCATGGGCGAACGGCTGGACGTGGTCGAGAAGCTCGAACGCGACGGGGTGAGCGCCATCCCGCCGGAGCAGGGGATCGCCGTGCTCCGGCGATTGCTGGCCGACCCGGACAGCCCGAACACCGTGGTGATCAGCGGCCGGACCCATGGCATCGACACGATGCGCTACGAAGCGCCGGAGCTGCCACTGCTGCGCTTCGTCGACCGCCCGTTGGTGCGCTACCACGGGGTCGAGCTGATCTGCGAGGTCGAGATCAGCTCCGGCACCGACCTCTACCTGGCCGATCACCTGCTCGACGGCAACCAGCTCTTCCCGGCGGTGTTCGGCATGGAAGCCATGGCTCAGGTCGCGGCGGCCGTCACCGGTGCGGTCAACGCACCGGTCGTCGACAACGCCGAGTTCCTCCGGCCGATCGTCGTGCCGGTGCACGGCAGCACCCGGATTCGGATCGCGGCCGTCGTCACCGGTCCGGACACCGTCGAGGTCGCCTTGCACAGCGAGGAGACCGGGTTCAACGCCGATCACTTCCGGGCCCGGTTGAGCTTCGCGCCGACGAGCCCGACGGCTGGCGCTCCCGAGCAGATCGAGCCCGGTCTGCCCGAGGTTCCGCTGGACCCGGCGACCGACCTCTACGGCCCGGTCCTGTTCCAGGGCCGTCGGTTCCAGCGCCTGCGGACGTACCATCTGGCCGCGGCGCGCGAGGTGGACGCCACCGTGGCGGCGGACGCGTCGACCGACTGGTTCGCCTCCTACCTGCCGTCCACCCTGCTGCTCGGCGATCCGGGTGTGCGGGACGCGATGATGCACGGCAACCAGGTCTGCGTACCCGACGCGACGTTGCTGCCACAGGGAATCGAGCGGATCGTGCCGGCGGGTGCGGCCATGTTCGACGCCGACTCGCTCCGGTTCCGGGCCACCGAACGCTCGCGGGACGGGGACACCTACGTCTACGACATCGCGTTGCGCGACGCGGCCGGCACCGTGGTCGAGCGGTGGGAAGGCCTGCGGCTGCGCGCCGTACGCAAGCAGGACGGCTCGGGGCCCTGGCATCCGGTCCTGCTCGGTTGCTACCTGGAGCGGGCGATGCAGGACGTGCTGGGGTCGGCGGTCGCGGTCGGGGTCGAACCCGCGCCGGCCGGGCCGGCCCAGTCGACCACCACGGTCGCGGTCGGTCGGGCCCTGGGTGCGCCGGTCAAGGTCCGCTACGGCAAGGACGGCCAACCTCGGGTCGCCGGGGGACGGCACGTCTCGGTCAGTTCGGCGGCCGGCCTTGCCCTGTCCGTCGCTGCTTCGGACCGGGTCGGCTGCGCGCTCGCGCCGGTGACCCGCCGGACCGCGCAGGAGTGGGCCGATCACCTCGGCTCACACGCGGAGGTGGCACACCTGGTCGTCCAGGCCGTCGGGGAACCGCTCGACGCCGCGGCAAGCCGGGTCCAGGCCGCCCTGGACTGCCTGCCCGATGCCGGTGAGTGGCGTCTGATCGCGACCGAACCGATCGGTTGGGTCGTGCTCGGGTGCGGTGACCGGCGGGTCGCCACCTTTGTCACCCGGATGTCCGGAGGACAGGACAAGGTTGCCCTGGCCATTCTCAGCGGAGGGCGTGAATAGGCGATGAGCAAATACTACGAGTACCGCCACACCGTGGGGTTCGAGGAAACCAACATGGTCGGCAACGTCTATTACGTCAACTATCTGCGGTGGCAGGGCCGGTGCCGGGAGATGTTCCTCAAGGACCGGGCACCGGCGGTCCTCGAGGATCTTCAGCAGGATCTGAAGTTGTTCACCCTCCGGGTCGACTGCGAATTCTTCGCCGAGCTGGCCGCGTTCGACGAGTTGTGCATCCGCATGCGATTGACCGAGCTGGCACAGACCCAGGTGCAGTTCGGCTTCGACTACGTGCGGTTGGACGAGAGCGGGGAGACCCTTGTCGCCCGCGGTAGTCAACGAGTCGCCTGCATGCGGGGACCCAACACCCGGACGATTCCGGCTCGCGTGCCGGAGGCACTGGCCAAGGCCCTGCAGCCCTATGCCTAGACGGCCCGCGGAGGCGAATGTGGAAAAGCTCCAACCAGCTCAGGGTGTGGTCCACGAGAGGGCGTCGCTACGCCGTGTGTTCGGCGCTTTCGCTACCGGTGTCACCGTGGTGACAGTGGGTGGAGAAATTGCTCACGGCATGACTGCCAACTCCTTCACCGCTGTCTCCCTCGACCCGCCGCTGATTCTGGTCTGTGTCGGGCGGGACGCCCTCATGCACGAGGTCATGGAGCAGCAGCCCGCGTTCGCGGTGTCGATCCTGGCCGCCGACCAGACCCAGCTGGCGCGGTACTTCGCCGACAAGCGGCGGCCGGTCGGCCGGGACCAGTTCAACGCGGTGTCGTGGTCCCCAGGGGCACACAGCGGTGCGCCCCTCATCGACGGGTCGCTGGCCCATCTCGAATGCGAACTGGAGCAACGCCACGAGGCGGGCGACCACACGATCTATGTCGGTCGGGTGCTGTCATTGTGGCGTCGGCCCGGTGATGACGCACTGCTGTTCCTCAACGGCCAGTTCCTGCGTACCGACGACCAGCCGGAGCCGGTGCCGGCCCAGCCGGGGTCGACCGACGCCGCATAGGACGGGTCTTCACGCCCGGGCGGCCGCAGCCGCCGGGTTGTTCGGAACAATTGTCTCGTCCACGGATCGCGCGGACCCGGCTCGGCCGTCCTGGTGGCTCGCCGGGTCTTCGCGCGTCCGTCCCCAAACCATTGCGCATGTCACGAGAAGACGTGCCGCAGCGCAGAAATCAGGATTTCTTCGGCAGGCATTGCTGCCGCCGTTCGGCGTCGGGTGACGCCATTCCGTCGAGATGAGAGGATCCAATGCGATCCAGCCCAGTCGCGGTGGTCCGCAGACTCGCCCCAGCGCTATTTGTTCTCGTCCTGGCCAGCACGCTGTTCGTGGTGGCCCAGCGGCCCTCGATCTCCGCGGCCCACGAGGCCGCCCTGGCCTCGCAGTACCGATTCACGGAAGTCCCGATCGCTCTGCCGGCCAACCTGCCGCAGAAGTCCGTCCGGGTGGTCAACCCGCGGTACAAGCACATTCGGTCGTGGATCTCGTCGGTCGGTGCCGCCATCTCCGTCAACGACCTGGACGGTCGTGGTGTGGCCAACGACCTGTGCCTGGTCGACACGCGCTCCGACGCGGCCATCGTCACCCCGGCCCCGGTCGGTGGCGACTCCTACCAGCCGTTCGTGCTGGATCCGGCCCCACTGCCGATGAGTGACGTCATCGCACCGATGGGCTGCGTCCCGGGCGACTACAACGGTGACGGCTGGAACGATCTGCTGGTCTACTACTGGGGTCGTACCCCCGTGGTGTTCCTGCACCGCGGCCAACCGGGCCTGCTGACCCTGGCCAGTTACCAGCCCACCGAGCTGATCGCGCCGTCGACCGGGCCCGGTGGCACCTACCAGGGCAAGCAGTGGAACACCAACGCCGTGGCGGTCGCGGACTTCGACGGGGACGGGCACCCGGACATCGGAGTGTTCAACTACTTCCCGGAAAGCGGCGTGCTGGACCCGCACGGGCAGCCCAACGTCCAGATGAACCACTCCATGTCGCGGGCCACCAACGCCGGTGGCGCGCATATTCTGCGCTTTACCGGGGCGACCGCGACGTCCGTCTCCTTCGAGGAGGAGCCGGCCCTCAACCCGCGCTTCGCCTCCGGCTGGACGCTGGGCGCCAGCTCGGCCGATCTGGACGGCGACCTGCTCCCCGAGCTCTACCTCGCCAACGACTTCGGCCAGGACCGGATGTTCCACAACCGGTCGACGCCGGGCGACATCAAGTTCGAGCTGGTGGAGGGCGAGCGGGACGCGCTCACGCCGAAGTCCCTGGTCGTCGGGCACGACTCGTTCAAGGGCATGTCCATCGAGTTCGGCGACCTGAACGGCAACGGCCAGTTCGACGCGTTCGTCAGCAACATCACCACCGCGTGGGGTCTGGAGGAGAGCAACCTGACCTGGATCAACACCGAGAGCAGCGCGGCGGGGGCGAAGGCGAAGCTGGACAAGGGCATCGCGCCGTTCCGCAACGAGGCCGCCGACCTCGACATGGCCTGGACGGGCTGGGGTTGGGATTCCAAGATGGCCGACTTCAACAACAGCGGTCACCTGTCCGTGGTGCAGGCCTGCGGATTCGTCAAGGGCACCATCAACCGGTTCAACTGGTTGCAGGAACTGGCCATGAGCAACGACCTGTTGCTGGAGAACCCCGACATGTGGCCCAAGGCCGAGCCGGGTGACGACATCGCCGGGCACGAGCCCATGGCGTTCTGGGTACGCGACGGCAGCGGCCGCTACGTGAACGTCAGCGCCGAGCTGGGCCTGGACGTGCCGATCCCGACCCGGGGTGTGGCGGTCGCCGACACCGACGGCGACGGCGGGCAGGAGTTCGCCATCGCCCGCCAGTGGGGCCCACCGGCCTTCTACCGCAACGACAGTGCCGGTCGTGGGGACTACCTGGGCCTGCGCCTCCACCGGCCAGTCAGCGGCGGCGCCGCGGGCGGACCGGTCGGTACCCCGGCGTACGGCGCCAAGGTCCTGGTGACCACCGCCGACGGCAAACGGCAGATCGCCCAGCTCGACGGTGGCGGCGGCCACTCCGGCAAGCGGAGCTTCGATGTGTTCTTCGGTCTCGGCGACCAGGGCTCGCAGCCCGTGTCGGCCGAGATCAGCTGGCGGGACGTGAACGGGACCGCCCATGTGCAGACGGTTGACCTGGCCGCTGGCTGGCACGACCTGATGCTGACCGACCAGGTCAAGGAGGTAGCAGCGAAATGACGGCGACGGACAGCGTCGCGACCAGTGACGGACGCGGCCCGAATCACCTCTCCAGCACCACGACCCTCCCGTCGCCAGCCAAGGACGTGCCGGTGCCGCCGGCGCTGAAGGCTGCGGCGGACCGGCAGGCCACCAAGCCACCACGGGTGGACCGCCGCGACCCGCGCTACCTGGCGCTCCGCAACTTCGCCATCTCCATGAGCATCTTCAACATCCTGGGCTACACGGTCCTCGGGTTCGAGCAGCCATGGGCCTGGCCGTTCTTCGCGCTGGCCATCGGCCTGGGCCTGGAGATCGTGATCGCGTTGATCGCGGCCTGGGCCACCCGGAGCACACCCGCCTTCGCCGGACACGGAGCCTGGGGGGTCTTCACCTTCCTCCTACCGGCCTACATCACCACGCTCGCGGTCAACATGCTGCTCTACGCGAACGACCGGTTCTGGCCGATCGCCCTCGCGGTGGTGATCGGTGTCGGCCAGAAGGCGGTGCTCGTCGCGCCGATCAAGGGGCGGATGCGGCACTTCATGAATCCGTCGAACTTCGGCATCACGATGTGCCTTCTCCTGTTCACCTGGGTCAACATCGCCCCGCCCTACCACTTCACCGAACACGTGCCCGATGTCTTCCGGATCATCATCCCGGTCGTCCTGCTGACCGCCGGTACGGTGCTGAACGCCGTACTGACGAAGAAGGTGCCGCTGATCCTGGGCTGGGTCGGCACGTTCGTCATCCAGGCCCTGGTGCGGCACTGGGTCTGGGACGTCTCCCTGTGGGCCGCGCTGGTGCCGATGACCGGTGTGGCGTTCCTGCTCTACACCAACTACATGGTGACCGACCCCGGCACCACCCCGAGCAGGCCGCTTCACCAGTTCATGTTCGGCATGAGTGTCGGTCTCGTGTACGGCGTGCTGATGCAGTTCAACATCGTGTACACCCTCTTCTTCGCGACCACTCTCGTGTGCCTGGGTCGGGGTGCGTTCTGGTGGCTGAAGTGGTGGCGCGAACGCGGCCAGAAGACGGTCGCCGCCGCGCCGGCGGGCTGACGCGTGAGCGCTGCGGTCTCGGGCGTCGCGACGGACGGGGCGGTCGACGCCATCGACTGTCACGTGTGGTGGATGGACGCGACGGATGCTCCCGACTGGTGCGAGGAACTGCTCAGCGAACCGGAACGGGCCCGCGCCGACTCCTTCCGACAGGTTCCGGGACGACGACAGTTCGCGGCCGCCACCGCTCTGCTCAAGGTCGCCGTGGCGGGATCGGTGGGCTGCGATCCCTTCGACGTGAAGCTGCGTCGGGAGTGCCCGGACTGCCGACGGCTGCACGGGCGCCCCGAGGTGGTGGGTGGCACACCGAACGTCTCCCTGTCGCACAGCGCGGACCTGTTGGCGGCCGCGGTGTGTGCGGACGGGCCGGTCGGGGTGGACGTGGAGCAGGTGAACCCGGATGTCGACATGGACGGCATGATGCGATTCGTGTTCGGCGACGCCGAGCGTGGCCTCTTCGACGAGATTCGCGGCAGGCAGGCCCGACTCGAGGCGTTCTTCCAGTGCTGGACCCGCAAGGAGTCGGTGCTGAAGGCGACCGGTGACGGGCTGCGGATCCCGATGTCGAACGTGACGTTGGAGGCACCAGACGGGCACGTACGACTGGCCGGCTTCACCAACCGTCCGGAGCTGGTCGAGGCGACACAGATCGTCGATCTGCAATCCGGACCGGGATACGTCGGGGCGGTCACGGTGTTGTCGACCCGGCCCGTACGGGTCTGGCAGCTGGACGGGGCCGACGCGTTCACCGCCGCAGCCGAGCTCGTCCGCGACCGGTCACGGATCGCAGTGCGATAGGGCGGTATTCCCTTCGTACGAGACACGAGTGCCGGGCGCCCAGGCGTCCGGCACTCGTTGTCGTCCCTGCCGATCCGTCAGCGGTGTCCGCCGCTCGGAACACACGGCCACTGGTCACCGATCAGGTGTCGCGCTGCCGGCGAACGGCACGGGGGAAGAGGGCCGAGGGTGGCCAGCGGTGCCATGGTCAAGGGCATCCGCGTGGCCCGCACTGCCGGAAACCGTTACGCGACAGGAGATTCGACGGATGAGCCCAGTCGACACGAGCCCTCTTCAGGACCGGCTCGAGTTTGCCCGACAGGTCAAGGCCGCCTCCAACGGCGAGCTGCTGGCGCTGATGCAGTCACCACGCCGTGCCTCGATCGTGCACGACATCCTCCAGGACCTGCCCGCGGTTTTCCGGGCCGACCGGGCCGGCGGCCTCGAGGCAGTGGTGCACTGGAAGGTGACCGGGCGTTCTGACGGCGGCACCGACACGCTGGAACTGGTCATCAGGCAGGGAACGCTGACGGCGTCCCTGGAACCGACCCACACGCCCCGTCTGACGCTGACCCTCGGGCCGGTCGACTTCCTGAGGATGGTCACCGGCAACGCAAACCCCAAGATCCTCTTCCTGCGGGGCCGCATGAAGGCCCGCGGCGATCTGGGCCTCACCACGCGATTCCCGACCCTGTTCGACACGCCGCGGCCGTAAAGGAAGGTATGTGGACACAAACGATGGCCTGACGGCCGACCAGGTGATGACCCTGGAGGCGTACGCCGACACCATCATTCCCGGCGAGAAGCGTGGTCCGACCGATCGGGCCGTCGCCGGCGAGGTGAGCGGGGGAGGCGCGGTCGCCTCCGGCGCCGTGGAGCTGATGCTCACCCCGGAGGGCGGTCTGGCCGGCACGCTGGACAGCCTGGCCGAAGGGCTCAACGAGCACGCGCGCCACTACACCGCCCGGATCGGCCTCGACCCGGACCCCACGGTGCCGCCCTTCGTGGCGCTGGCATTCGCCGACCGGGTCGCCCTCGCCCAGGAGCTGCTGGCGCCGGGCCACCCGGAGCAGGAGCTGTGGGTCGCGTTGGCCATGTTCAGCGCCATGGCCTGGGACACCGGGGCCCACATGAGTACGTCCGACGCCCTGGCGTCGGGCCATCCAGGGTTGACCTCGATGGGTTTCATGCCGCCCGAGCCGGACGGCGTCTGGCGCTTCCCGAGGTTTTCCTATGGCCGTGCCCTCGCCGCGATCCATCCGCGGACGACCCCGAGAGGAGATCCGCAGTGACAGCCCACGATCGAACCGATGTCCTGGTCATCGGCAGCGGCTTCGGTGGTGCGATTCCCGCGTACCACCTGGCGGCCGGCGGCGCCTCGGTCGTCGTTCTCGAACGAGGCCCGTGGCTGACCGCCGACGAGTTCGACCACGACTTCAAGTTCGGTTCGTCGTCGACCCGGGTGTTCGAGTTCACCATGGGCGAGGGGATGAACGTGCTGGGCGGCAACTGCGTCGGCGGTGGCAGCGTCGTCTACTTCGCGGCCATGCCCCGCGCCCCGCAGTTCGTCTTCGAGCGCGAGGGCAGCCTCGGCCACCGGATGTGGCCGAAGTCCATCACCCGGGAATCACTGGAGCCCTGGTACGACCGGGTCGCCCAGGCCCTGCCCATCACCCAGAGCACCTGGGACGACGTCACGTACGCCGGCGGTGTGTTCGCCGCAGCCTGCGACCATGCCGGCCGCACGGCCAACCCGGTCGCGGCGGCGATCGACACGGAGCTGTGCACCAACTGCAACTGGATGATGTCGGGCTGCAAGTTCGACGCGAAGCGGTCGCTTCTGCTCAACTACCTGCCGGCGGCGGTCGACCACGGTGCACAGATCCGACCTCTGCACGAGGTGCAACGCATCGAGCGGTCGCCCGAGGGCGACTTCCTGGTCCACTACACGGTGGTCGATCCGGTCGACTACCGCGTACAGGTCGACGCCGGAGTCATCGAGGCGAAGATCGTGGTGGTCGCAGCCGGCGCGGCCGCGACGCCGGTCATCCTGCAACGGTCCGAGGAGAATCTCGGGGCGATGCCACCCGCGGTCGGGCGCTACTTCTCCGGCAATGGTGAGCGGCTCAACACGGCCATCCTCAACGAAGACCGGGTTCGCGACGTCCTCGGCCTGGATCGGGGCGACGGCTTGGCCTACGCGGCCAACCAGATCGGTCGAGGCCCGTCCGCCGCCAGCTGGGACCGCCTCGACGGCGCGTTGCCGGAGTTCAGTCGCTACTCCCTGGAACAGCTGTACTTCCCACCGGGGTTCGGCACGATTCTCGCGCAGGCGCCCGACGCCGAGGGGCCGAGCTGGTTCGGGGTCGACAAGAAGGAGATCCTGCGGCGTTGGCAGTCGTGGCTGACCATCTTCATCATGTCGGAGGACGACAACGAAGGAGTCTTCGGTCCTCCTCCGGAGACCGGCAACGCCGAACGCATCTCCATGCAGATGCTCAGTCGGGGAAATCTGCGGTACGAACCCAGCGCCAACACCCGGCACGGGTGGGCTCTGGCCGACGCGGACATCCGCGACATCCTGGAGCGCGACGGCCTGGCCCGGGTGATGCCCTGGACCAACGAGGTCATCGGGGCGTACACCGTGCATCCGCTGGCGTCGTGCCGGATGGGTGACGACCCCGAGACCTCGGCTCTGGACGACACGAACGAGCTGCGCGACCACCCCGGAATCTTCGTGACCGACGGCTCGGCGGTGCCCGGTGCGTTGACGGTCAACCCCGCGTTCACCATCGCCGCGATCGCCGAGCGCGCCGTGCCGAACATCGTCCGGGCCGCCCAGGCCCGCGGCGTCGACGTGCGCTACCTCGGGTCACTGCCGGCGACGGCCCGGGTCAGTCGTAAGGCACCGGTCACGGTGACCGGCCGTGACGGCCAGCCCGTGACAGTCCCCTCGATATAGGCGAATCAAGGAGGAAACGTGTCGGATCAGATGAATACCTACGATGATCTGATTGCTGACGGAGACGACATCGAGACACTGGTGACCGGGTTGAGTCCAGCGCAGTGGTCCTTGGACACCCCGGCGCCGGGCTGGACCATCAAGCACCAGATCGCCCACCTGGCCTTCGTGTCCCACCTGGCCGCCCTGTCGGCCAGCCAGCCGGAGGCCTTCGCCGACCACGTGGCCGACGCCAAGCGCGACTTCCAGGCGGCGGTGAACAACGCGCTGACCGCGTATCTGGCGCTGTCCACGGACTCGTTGGTGGACAAGTGGCGGCAGGAACGCAACGCCGCCGCCAAGGCGTTGGCCGCCGTCGAGCCCACGGCCACCGTGCCCTGGCTGGTCACGCCGTTGCCGCCGTCGGTGTTGGCCGCGGCCGGCATGATGGAGCTGTTCGGCCACGGCCAGGACATCGCCGACGCGCTCGGGCAGACCCGCGAGTTGACCGACCGGATCGGCCACCTGGCCTGGTTCGGCTTCCGTACCCGCGATTTCGGGTACCACGCGCACGGGTTGACGCCGCCGACCGAGGAGTTCCGGGTCGAGGTGACCGGCCCCTCGGGTGTGGTCTGGGAGTTCGGGCCGGCGGACGCGACCCAACGGGTGACCGGACCAGCCGTCGACTTCGCCCTGTTGGTCAGCCGCCGTCGACACCGCGACGACCTGTCCCTGATTGCGCAGGGCGAGGAAGCCGACCGCTGGCTCGACATCGCGCAGGCCTACCGCGGGCCGGCCGGGGCCGGTCGCCGACCTGGCCAGTTCGCCAAGCGGTAGCCACGCCGAGGTCCGCCCCCGCGAGCGCCTGGAGAGGGCTCGCGGGGGCGGACCTCGCTGTGTGTCCGCAGCACCGTGGTCCTCGTCGACCTGGGTCTGCCCGGCGGCGACGGGCTCGACGTGGTTCGAGCCACCAGGTCGGCGGGTTGCGGCCGCCGCAGGCGCTGGGGGCTTCCGGCGTGGCGACGGGTCCGGGCCCGCGTCGCGTCACCTGCCTCGGGACGCCAGCTCTGCGGTGCGGCTCGACTCCGACCGCGCGGAACGGCCCAGGTTGTGGGCTTCCAGGTCGGGGATCGCGTAGAGGATGGGTAGGTCCGTCATCTGCTTCGGCCGCAGCGCGACACCGACCATGCTCGTGGACCGGTCCGTCACGGTCACCGGGTCGACGTCGCCCAGGAGCAGTGACCGCCGGGTCCAGGGTTCCGGGTCGACGCTGTCCGCCGTTGCCACAGCTCTGATGAACCACTGCCCGGGGGGCACATCGGGCAGGCAGTAGCGTGCCTTGGTGCCGGCCTCCGCCTCGACGACGGTCCAGGACGCCGGTCGGCGCTGGATGATCGGTGTGTCGAAGGCACCGATGTAGACCCTGGCCCTGGCGTACCCGATCGGCAGGGTGACGGTGCCGGTCACCGTGCCCGACTCGGGCAGTGCGCGCTTCTCCGGCTGGGGCGTCCCGCGCATGCCCTCGGTCCACATCCGTCGGAATCGGCTCGGTGACGCGCCGACGCTGTCGGTGAAGTGGTTCGTGAACGAGCCCAGGCTGTTGAATCCGACGGCCAGGGAGATGTCCGTGACGCTCAGCTTGGTGGTGGCCAGCAGGCGTTTTGCCTGGTAGATGCGGACCGCCGAGAGGTACCTCCCGGGGGAGACGCGGGTAGCGGCCCGGAACACCCTGGAGAAATGAAACCGGCTGAGGATTGCGCTCTTCGCGATCTCGTCGAGCGACAAGGGCTCACTGTAGCCCTCCCAGATGCGCGCTATGGCGGATGTGATAGCACTGTTCATGTGGGCCTCCGTGTTCGCAGCAACACGATCCGTTAGAACTCTGCCCCGGGGAACTCGAGAGCCGGTGGGGCTCGGATGGGTCCGTGGTCGAGGCCGACTAGAGCCCGGCGTCGATGTCCGTAACAGACCAGCCCACAGGTCTACTGTGGACTCACGGGCCCGGAATCCGGCATGCTGTAAGGCCCTGCACAGCGGCTGACTTCTGCCCAAGCGGCGCGCCCGGATCGGACCCGACCCCCTCAGGCACACGGCACCCTAACGCCGGACCAGACGATCGCACGCCTCTCCCGCGGGCTCTGACGGGCAACGGCAGAGCGGCGCCGGGGCGACGATGTGGGCAGCAGTCGAGGTTCGGCGCCTCTGATGGCCCATCAACCGAAGAGGAGATGCTCATGGTGTTGCCGCAGGTGGTCTCCCGCGATCAATGGCTGACGGCCCGTAGAGAGCTCCTTGCCAGGGAGGAGCAGCTCTCCCGGCAGCATGCCGCGGTGGCCGCCGCTCGCCGTCGCCTGCCGATGGTGCGGATCGAGAAGGACTACGTCTTCGAGGGCGAACGCGGGCGGGCCACCCTGCCGGAGCTGTTCGAGGGCTGTCGCCAGCTGATCGTCTTCCACTTCATGTTCGATCCCGCCTGGGACGAGGCATGCCCGAGCTGTTCGGCATTCTCGGGAAGGCTCCACCCGGGGCCGCTCGCGGCGATGCGGGCGCGGGACACGGCGTTCGTCGCCGTGTCCCGCGCGTCACTGGCAAAGCTGAAGGCCAGCAGGGGCTGGCAGCGGTGGCATTTCCCCTGGTATTCGTCATTTGGTAGTGATTTCAACTACGACTTCCACGTCACCTTGGACGAGCGGGTCGCCCCGGTGATGTACAACTTCGAGTCCAAGGAGGAGATCCTGGCGGCCGGTTCGCCGATCGAACTGGTCGTGAGCGAGATTCCGGTCGAGATCGTCGGCCTGAGTTGCTTCATCCAGGACAACGGAAGCGTCTTCCACACCTACTCCACCTACGATCGCGGCGTCGAAGAGCTCAGCCAGGCCGACAGTCTGCTCGAGTTGACCGCCCTCGGCGGCCAGACGTAACCGGCGCCGGCCGAGCGCGTCGGCCACGGACGGGTCCCACGCCGCGGCGGAACGACTTCACCGGCCGTCGCGGGCGCCCGGCCAGCCGTTCCGCGTTCGTCTGCGGGTCGCGTACCCACGCCCTCGTACGGCCAGGCAATCCCGAAGATGTCACCGGGAGGCCGGATCCGAGATCGTGCTGCCAGCGACCGACACAGAGATCGGAGGCGGAGCATGCCGCGATGGAACCCAGTTCGCGTTGTCAGCTCCTTATTCCCCAGTGAGCCGGGCCCCAAGCGCCTCTACGTGCTGGCCACGCTCATCAACACATTCGGAAGTGGGCTGCTGATTGGAAGCCTGCCGTTGTATTTCACCCGCGTCGTGGACCTGTCCGCCGCGCGGGTCGGGCTGGGTCTCACCATCGCGGCCACGGTCGCACTGGCGATGGCTCTCCCGCTCGGTGAACTGGCCGACAGGCGCGGCCCGGTCCAGGTGATCAGGGCCCTGCTGCTGGTGGAGGCCGCAGCGATGCTGGGCATCCTCTTCATCGGTGACTTCATCAGCTTCCTCGTCGCCGCCTCGGTGCACCTGGTGGCGTCGAACGCGCTCGGGACCGTCGAGGGAGCGCTGTTGCGACGGGTGGCCGGCGAGGACGCGCCCGCGTTCCGATCCTCGATCTACGCGGTCACGAACCTGGGCTTGTCGGTCGGCTTGATACCCTCCGGCATCGCGATTCAGCTCGGCACCCCGACCGCGTATCGCACGCTCATCGTCATCAACCTGCTCAGCTTCCTGGTCACCTGGGTGGTTCTGAGCAAACTGCCGCGGTACAAGCCACTCCCGAAGCCGGCCACCGGCCCACGCTGGATCGCGATACGGGACAAGCCGTACGTCACGTTCGCGCTTCTGAAGGCGGCGATCCACCCGCAGTTCTACGTTCTCACGCTGTTGCTCCCGCTGTGGGTGGTCGACAAGACGAACGCTCCGCGTTGGACAATTCCGGTGTCCCTGGCGATCAACACCGTCATGATCATTCTGCTCCAGGTCCGCCTCGGCGGTCAGGTGCAGACTGTCCGGCAGGGCGGGCTCGCGTGGCGGCGTGCCGGGTTGGCCTTCCTCCTCAGCTGTTGCGTGCTGGCCTTTGCGGCCGGGCTGCCCAGCTGGGCTGCGCTGGTCGTGGTGGTGGGGGCCGTCGCTCTGCACAGCTACGGCGAGATCATGCACACGGCCGGCATCTTCTCCATCGCCCTGAACCTGCCGCCGGCCCACGCGCAGGCACAGTACGACGGTTTCAGCGGGATCTTCGCCGGCACCGGTAACGCGGCGGCTCCGGCGCTGCTCCTCGGGGTGGTCCTGAGCCTCGGCGTGCCCGGGCTGATCGGACTCGGCGTGTTCTTCCTCCTGCCGAGCCTGCTGATGCCGGCCGTGACGCGCTGGGGTGAGCGCACCAGGCCGCAGGTAAAGGAAGCCCTCGACCTGCAGGCTGTCGATGCGGTGAAGTGATCCGGGCCCGCCCTGGCCGGTGCTAGCCACAGCCTCGGCCAGGGCACGGATCTGAGCAGGGCCGGCTGGGCCGAATCGGTCCGGCCGGCCCTGCCGTCGCCGGCGCGGGCGTCACGGCACAGGCGCGAGAGGTGCCCCTGGTCTCGTCAGGGATCCGCCGGCGATTTTCCGCGCTCGCCCCGGCTCTGCTCGTGGCCGGGCGATCGTCGACTGACGCGGGGCACCCGCATTAGCCCAGGCGGCTCCGCAGCCAGGACCGGTGGCTGTCGGTCTCGGACTGGGTCGTTCACGCCCTCCGGAGATCCGGCACGATGGTCGCGGCGACGATCTCGGCCAGCTCGGGCGTGACCGTGCCGACCGGTTGCGCCGGCATCTCCCGCACCAGATAGGCATCCTCGTCCCGGCCCGGTACGGCGACGGTCGAGGGGGAGTCGGACAGCACCGTCACCGTCGATCGTCCGGCGGCGAGCCCGATCTGGCTGTCGTTGCGACCGGCCAGCAGGAAGGCCAGCCACGCGCGGTACCACACGATCAGGTCCGAGAAAGCCCCCGCCGAGCCGCTGAGCCCCGTGCTGGCCGCCAGAGCACTCACCTTGTCGAGAAGGATTTGCTCCATCCTCGACATGTCGAGGTCAGGGTCCGCGGTCAGCTCCGGGGGGGTGTGGGTGGCGGGGCCGAACTTGCCGAGAAACTCGCTGAACTTCAGCGTCACATCCTCGCCGACGGGCCACATCGGGTTCACCAGGACGGCGGTGACCGAGCGGGTGGATGCCAGCAGGCCCGCGACACGCAGGGCCAGCGGCGAGGCACTGCAGTGCCCGATGACGTGTACGTGGCCGTGGTCCGCGCCGGAGCCGAGGAATTCGTCCACGCAGGCTGCGGCCAGCTCCGGCAACGGAACGTACCTGCGGTCCTCGGACAGCACGCCGATGGGATCGATCTGAAAGACCGCGCGGTCCGGAATCCGTTTGCTGAGCATCTCGCTCATGCGCGGGGACATGGACATCGCCTGGAAGTCGGCTACCAGGATCGGATCGGTGTCGCCACCGCTCAACCGCCGGAGAATCCGCTCGTCGCCCGAATGCGTCATGCCGCTCCCTCAAGCACTCGCGCCGCCGATGCGGCCGGCGGCCCTGCCGCCCGAGGGCTGACCACCACCCGGGAGCGGTACCGCCAGGTCATCGCCGGCTCATGATCGACCCGACTGGCCGTCGTCGACGACCATCCTTCGCCGACCAGCGTCCGGATCCTTGTCCGGCGGTGCTCAATCAGGAGCCCTCGCGGGGCGGTGTCCGGCCCCGGTTCCGTAGCACAGCGGAAGGTGCCCGGCCCATCGCCATCCTCGATTCTGACTCTGGCTCTGCCGCGGCCATGAGGCGAAGGGAAACCCTCGCCGGCCCGACGCAGCGGCTGCCGGTACGCGAGGGCGCACGCTTCTGGGCCCACAGGGGAGGAAGAGATCTCGATGCCTGATCAGCTCGGTAACCGGGCGGTGGTACTTGGCGGGAGCCTGGCTGGCCTCCTCGCCGCCGATGTACTCGCCGAGGTCTACGCGGAAGTACTCGTGGTGGATCGCGACGAACTGGCCGGGGTGGAGGGCCCTCGGCGCGGCGTGCCGCACGGCCGCCACGCTCACGGTCTGGTCGGCCGCGGCCAGCAGATCTTCGAAGAGCGGTTCCCCGGCCTCATGCAGGAACTGGAAACCGCCGGTGTCCGACCGGGTGACTTCAGCGGCGACATTCGCTGGTATTTCAACGGCATGCAACTTCGCCCGGCGCAGACGGGCCTGCTCTCGGTGCCGTGCACTCGGCCCGTCATCGAGCGGTTCGTGCGCGGCAGGGTGGAGAAGGTCCCCAATGTTCGGTTCATCGAGCAGTACGACATCGTCGGACTGGAGACGACCTCCGACGCCGGTCGGGTCACCGGGGTGCGCATCCAGACCCGCGACGGGAGTGCAGGCCCCGAGGTACTGAATGCCGACCTGGTCATCGACACCACCGGCCGGGGTTCACGGACACCGGCCTGGCTGGAGGAGCTCGGCTACTCCCGGCCGTCCGAAGACCGGGTGAAGGTCGATCTGGCCTACACCACGCGGCACTACCGGGTACCTCGCGATCCGTTCGGCAGCGACATCGCCATCATCGCGGCGGCGACGCCCTCGCATCCGCGCGGTGCCTTCTACTATCGGCTCCCCGGGGACGACGGCCGCGTCGAGCTGTCCCTCACCGGCGTACTCGGCGACCACCCGCCCACCGACCCGGACGGCTTCCTCGACTTCGTCCGCTCCCTGCCCGTCCCGGAGATCTACGAGTCGATCCGCGAGGCTGAGCCGATCGACGACCCGGTGATGTTCCGCTTCCCGGCGAGCGTCCGCCGTCGCTACGAGCGGCTGACCCGGTTCCCGGAAGGCCTGCTGGTCATGGGGGACGCGGTGTGCAGCTTCAACCCGGTGTACGCACAGGGCATGGCTGTCGCCGCCATCGAGTCACAGGTCCTGGCCGATCAGCTCCGGAAGGCTCACCTGCCACCGGCGCGTGACTTCTTCCAGGCGATCTCCCGCGAGATCGACTCACCCTGGGATTTCGCGGCGACCGCGGACCTCGGCTACCGGGGCGTCGAGGGCCGCCGAACGGCGAAGGTCCGCATGATCAACGGCTACGTCGCTCGGCTCCAGCGGGCGGCGGTGCACGACGACAGCCTGACCAACGCCTTCATGAGGGTCGCTGGCCTCGTCGACGAGCCGACGGCTCTCCTCCGTCCCGGCAGGGTTCTTCGGACGTTGCGGCAGTCCGGTCGTCGGGCGCCGGCTCCCGCGCCGCTCGCAGTGGTCCGTGACTAATTCTGGAGGTGCAGCATGCGCTCATTCCGTATCGAGATTCCGCAGTCCCAGCTCGACGACCTGAAGCAGCGGATCGCCAACACCCGCTGGCCGGACGAGATGCCCGGGGTCGGGTGGGACCGAGGCGTACCTCTGGGGTACCTCAAGGAACTGGCCGACTACTGGCAGAGCGGCTACGACTGGCGGGCAGCCGAGGCACGCCTGAACGAGTTCCCGCAGTTCATCACCGAGATCGACGGCACGAACGTGCACTTCATGCACATCAGGTCGCCCGAACCCGACGCGCTGCCGCTCATCATGACGCACGGCTGGCCGGGCACCGTGGCGGAGTTCCTGGAGGTCATCGAGCCGATGACCAATCCCGTCAAGCACGGCGGTGACGCGGCCGACGCGTTCCACCTGGTCATCCCGTCGATTCCTGGGTACGCGTTCTCCGGTCCGACCGGTCAGGTCGGCTGGGACACCGGCCGGGTTGCCGGCGCCTGGAAGGAACTGATGGGCCGCCTGGGCTACGACCGGTACGCGGTTCAGGGAGGCGACTGGGGAACGCCGATCTCGCTGCGGCTCGGCCTGGCCGACCCCGAGCACGTCGCGGGCATCCACCTCAACATGTGCGTGGCGTTCCCGCCGCCCGATCCGGCGGCGATGGCCGGTCTGGACCAGGCCGACCTGGCCCGGCTGGAGTTCACCGGCCGGTTCATGCAGGACGGAACGGGGTGGCAGCGGATCCAGTCCACCCGTCCGCAGACGCTCTCCTACGCACTGACCGACTCGCCGGTGGGGCAGCTCGCCTGGATCGCCGAGAAGTACAAGGAATGGACGGACTCGGCGAAGGTGCCCGAGGACGCGGTGAGCCGCGACCACATCCTCACCGCGGTCTCGATCTACTGGCTGACGGCGACGGCCGGGTCCAGCGCCCAGCTGTACTACGAATCCAGCCACCTGGATGCCGACTTCGTCCGGACCTGGGCCGGGCCGTGGCCGCTGGCGATGCCGGTGGGGGTCGCGTCCTTCCCCAGGGACGCGGTGCGGCCGGTACGCCGATTCGCCGAACAGATCATGCCGACCCTCACCCACTGGTCGGAGTTCGACCGCGGTGGGCATTTCGCGGCGCTGGAGCAGCCACAGCTTCTCGTCGACGACATCCGCACGTTCGCCCGTTCCCTCTCGCGCTGACTGCGCCACGCTCAGCCCTGGGGCGAGGCGCCCGCGAGCGTCCGCACCAACCGACCGTGAAGGCACCGCGTCCTATCGGCACCACGAAAGCGAGACAACCATGTCGACGAACTCTTCCCCGACAACCGCACCGACCGATCCCAACGCCGAACAGGCCGAGATTGCGGCCGTACCCGCGCGGATGGTCGCGGCCTGGGCCGCGCACGACGCCGACGCCTTCGCCGACCTGTTCACCGAGGACGGAACGCTGATCCTTCCCGGGGTGTACAAGAAGAGCCGCGACGAGATCCGGGAGTTCATGGCGAGCCAGTACGCCGGGCCCTACCAGGGAACGCGCGTCACCGGGACGCCCATCGGCCTCAAGCCTCTCGCGGCAGGCGCCGTGGCGCTGCTGACCACG
Organism: Micromonospora sp. B9E7; assembly: GCF_039871815.1. Lineage (NCBI taxonomy): Bacteria > Bacillati > Actinomycetota > Actinomycetes > Micromonosporales > Micromonosporaceae > Micromonospora > Micromonospora sp. B9E7. The sequence goes on along the minus strand of NZ_JBDPLX010000012.1, from coordinate 87,829 downwards.
GGCGGCGTCATCGCGCCCGGCGAGACCGAACTGGCCGACCGGGACGCGATCCGGGCGTCCTGGATCCTGGTCAAGCGCGACGGCCGGTGGCAGCTGGCGGTGTACCAGAACTGTCCGCGCGACTGAGCTCATTGACCGACCAACGGGCGACCGGTGCTCACCAGAGCGCCGGTCGCCCGTCGCATGACCGGTGGCTGTCACCGGACCGGCCGCGGGGTGGTCGGTTTGCGGTCGGTTGGCCTGCCACGCTGTCACCCTGCTCGCGATCCAAGGTGATGTCCGCCCGTCGTGGACGCTGTCGGCGAAACTGTCGATCAGCTGGGGCCGTCCTGGCCTGCCGCTCCGCGATCCGTCAACACGCCCTGCCGCGTCGGCCTCGCTGCCCGCTCCCGCGGCTCGTACCGTCTGGTGGTGGCGCCGGTCCACTCTCGCTGCTCTCCCGGGTCGGGGCAGCCTTCGGTGCGGCGGGCAACGCCGTTGCCGGAAAGCTGCTGCGGGACGCGGTCCTGCCCGAGGTGCGGCTTCACTGGGGTCGGCCTACCGACACGTCGACAGGTGGTCCTGGCGCTGGTCCGGGTCGCTGCGACGTCGAACGGGATCCCGCGTCCGCCCCGTTGCTCGAGCAGGTCACGGACGCGCACGCCGAGTAGGCCGACGCCCAGCCACCTGCCCTGTAGGAGCGGGACTCCCTGGATCAGCGGATCGAGAGTCGACCGCCTCGGATCGGGTCGTTGTGAAACGGCTACGCAGTAGGGAGCGGTGACGGCTCGCGTTACTCGCTCTCGCAGGGATCCCCACCTCGGTGGCGCGATGGCGAGGGAGTTGGGGCCGTGGCTGCCGGCGAGCCACGGCCCCGATCACCCGGAGTTCCGGCGCGAACGCGGGACGGGGGATCCGCTAGGGCGTCCCGGCGTCGGCGGACCGCCGCAGGGCTCTGTCGCAGGCCGCGAGGTGGCGACCGAGGGCATCCTCGAAACTGGTGGTCGTCGCATCGAACATCAGTTGTCGGCGGATGGCCATTTCTCTGCCGGAGAGACCGGTCACCATCTTGGCTGTGGCGGTCAGGGCCGTGGCTGGGTCGTCGGTCAACTCGTCGACGAGGCCCAGGTCGACGCTTTCCTGGGCATCCAGGTGAGCACCGAACAGGATCGCCCGGCGCAGCCGGGAGCCGCCGGACTGCTGGGCGAGTCGGAAGACCGCCATGCCCGGCCAGGTGGCCTCAGCGTCGACGAGCAACGACAGCCGGACGTCGGGTGTGGCGATGCGATAGTCCGTCGCCAGCAGGACGTCCAGGGCGAGGCCCCCGCAGTCGCCGGAGGCCACCGCGACCGTGGTGACGTTGAGACGCTCGAGCCGGCGCAGTGCCCGCTCCCACTTGCTGACCAGCGACACGTCCAAGCCGTGGGTCCAGTCCTTGCCGGGCGTACCGGTGACCTGGACCGGAAGCATCGTGGTGGACTCGTCCGACTCGGCCGCCGCGCAGGCGGCCTCCACCGCGGCGACGGCCTCCATCGTCAGGGGTTTCGAGCCGTCGATGCGTAGCGTGACGTCACTTCGCGTGCCGTCAGCGGCGTAATGCTCGCCCCGGCCTCTCCGGACGGTTTCGGCGCTCACCACTGGATCAGCGCCGTCTCGATCGTGGAACCAGGACCCATGGTCATCAGTACTCCATAATCGCCCGGGGCGGTTACTAGCTCCTGCTGGAGACGTTCGTACGAGAAAATGAACGAGCCGCTCGACACGTTGCCGTAGTCACGGAGGACACCGGTGGTGTGCCGGACCTCGTGACGGTTCAGTCCCAGATTGACCGTCACCGCGTCGATGACCTTCTTGCCGCCGGCGTGCACGAGCCAGTGCGCGATATCGCTGCGATGCAGGCCGGTGTTCGCCAGCAGACGATCCGCGACGATTTCCGCGTGCGCGCCGACGACATACGGGATCTGTGGATCGAGGAAGAAGCTGAACCGATTCTGGACGCTGTCCCAGTCGTAGCGCATGGCGTCGACGGCGTCGGGGATGATGCAACTGGCGAACTTGAGGATGCGCGGACGACCAGGGGTGCCCAGGGAGTCGCCGGCGGGGCGGCCGACCACGGCCAACGCGGCGGCGCCGTCGCCGAACAGACTGTTCACGACCGCGGTGCGCATGGTCGAGTCCAGGACATAGGCAGCCGAACAAGCCTCGGTGCACAAGACCACGGCCAGTTCGCCCGGGTTGGCCACGGACCAGCTCGACACCACGTTCAGGGCATTGAGCCCCGCATTGCATCCCATCCCCACGATGTCGGTCCGGCTGCAGTGCCGGTCGATGCCCAGCTCACGGATGAGGAGGGCACTGAGCCCCGGCGTGAGAAATCCGGTGGATGTCACGCAGCACAGGTGGCGAATGTCGGAGATCGTCGCACCAGCGTCGTCCAGGCACGCCTGCAGGGCGCGCATCCCCATGTCCACGGCCAGCCTCTTGTGCCGATCGAGGAGGTCCGCCTGTGTCTCCGGAGAACGAGTGCCGTCAGGTGCCGGGAGCGGTAGCTCGAGGAACCGCCGACGGATCGCGCTGTTGAGGAAGACGGAGCGGATCTTCGGATCGGAGATCGCGAAGGTGTCCAACAGGTCCTGCTGGGAGAAGGACGAGGCGGACGAGGCCGTGCCCACCCCGACAATCGTGGATTCGTAGGGTGTGGGTGGGAGAATGGGAAACTCTGCCGCCAGTGCCCGATCGTATGGCCTCTGGGTGTTGGCGATGTCAACGGTCACGCGCAGATCTTCCTTCCGCATCTCAGCCACCTTGGCGTGCTTGGCCAAAGCAGCATTGTGCTCGTTCTACGACAATGCGGCTCGAGCCGTGGACGCGGCATCTTGGAGATTGCCGGGCGTCAGCTGAAATTCCCCGACACCGGGGCCAACGTCGGAGTCAGGCCAGCTGAGGCGTCACCGGAAAGGGTTGAAGGCGCGCAACAGCAATCCGAGTCCGCGGAATTCGGGAAGATGATCCTCGTGGCTGCCGGGGCAGGCTTGCCGAACCCGCAGAACCGTACGCAGCGGACGACATCGCGGAGCAGCGCGACCATCTCGTCGAGGAGCGGTTACCCGCAGTGCGGGTGAATGGCGCCGGGCTCGGCCCACAGACTTCTGCCGGTGCCTCGGGACTCCACCAGTGGCTCGGTGTGTCCGGGGGCGCCGGCAGATCGGCCTGACCGACAGCGTCCGCGGTCCTGGGCGCTCAGGTCGGTGCTTCCGGCGTGGGAAGGAGCCGGACGATGCCCCTGCCCGGTCGCGTCGACGTCGCCGGATCAGAGGCGATAGTTGGTCTGGCTGAACGGGTCGCCCTTGGAGTGGCTGAACGCCATGTTGGGTGTGACTTCGAAGGCCACGACCTCGCTGTCGGGCAGCTCGGAGACTATGGCGCCGTCCTTGATGTCGAGCTGCCAGCGGCCGTCCCAGCGGTCGCGGTAGAGCTCGGCGAGCTTGCGCAGCAGTGCGTCGTCGGTGACCGGCACGGCCGTCCCCTCGACGGCCACGTCGAGGCCCTGCTGCCAGGCGGTGTCGCCAGCGAGCACGAGCACCTGCGGATTGGCCTGGATGTTGGCGTACTTCACCTCTTTGCTGCCGGTGTGGAAGTAGACCTTTCCGTCATGGAACACCGGCACCATCGGCGTCGCGTGCGGACGGCCGTCCGGCCGCACGGTCACCACCCAGGCGAGCTCCGTCGCTGCCAACCTCGCCTCGGCGTCGGCCCACGGGACCACTCGGCCCTCGTCGTCGCTGTAGCGCCGGTCGATGCGTTCGCTCGGCTTCATCAGCCCTCCGAAACTGATCGCATAACGAAAGTGGTTGGGAGACGCTAACACGATCGATCGGGAAGTACCGATCAACCACCACCCTGCCGAGCGGCTGTGTCGGCTGGTCGCCAACGGGCTGCCGTGGCGGTCGGATGACCCGGCCGGGGCGGACGAGAGCTGCGGGCCCGGTTCGTGGGAGCCGGTCACGCCCCACTCTCCAGGCCTTCTCGCCGATCACCGACTCAGTCGTCGATGGCCTGATAGATGGTGGTCCAGACGTCGCTCCACAGCGGCAGCTTCTGGTTACCCATGTGCGCCCGCTGCATGACGACGACCGTCGCCATGTCCTCGGCGGGGTCGTTGTACCAGGCGGTGCCGTAGAAGCCGGGCCATCCGTAGCTGCCGACCGAGGGACCGAGGTGCGTACGCCGGGTGACGACCGACATCCCGAAACCCCAGCCGAAATTGTCGAAATATCCCGGTTCGAATCCAGAGACGACCTTCTGCGCGGGGCTCAGATGGTCGGTTGCCATCAGGGTCACCGACGACCGGGAGAGAAACCGCCGGCCGTGATGGGTGCCGCCGGCGAGTAGAGCCGAAGCGAAGGCGAGGTAGTCGTCGGCGGTCGAGACGAGTCCACCACCACCGCCCTCGAAGGCCACCGGCCCGCTGAACCGTCCGTCCGGAGGGTCCTCGACGACCGCCTCGCCGGTCGGGCCATCGTCACGGGCGTACGCCGTCGCGAGCCGGCCGAGACGTGCGGTGTCCACACTGAAACCGGTGTCCCTCATCCCGAGCGGATCACAGACCCTCTCGCGCAGGGCCTGCCCGAGAGGCTTGCCGGTGGCCCGGGCGATGAGCGCACCTGTCGCGTCCGCGGCGGTGTCGTACATCCAGCGCTCACCCGGCTGGTGAACCAGCGGCAGCGCGCCCAGGCCGCGCACCCACCCGTCCAGGTCTGGCCTGCCGATCGAGTCCAGCGCCTCGGCGATCGGAACCGTGCCCGGTTTGGCGATGACCGTACCGGTGCCCAGGGTGAAGGTCAGCAGATCCCGCAGCGTTACGGGGCGTTTCGCCGCAACGGTGTCCTGCAGCGACCCACCGGGATCGGCGAGCACTCTCATTTCCGCCAGCTCCGGCAGCAGGTCGTCCACCGGGTCGTCCAGACGCAGCGTGCACTCCTCGACCAGGGTCATCGCGCACGCGGCGACGATCGGCTTCGTCATCGACCCCATCCGAACGATGGTGTCTCCGGCCATCGGGATCCCCGCGCCCGCACCCTGGAACGCGAGGGTCCCCGTGGCTTCGACACGCACCTCACCGTGGCGGGCAAGGGCTACCAGGACGCCCGGAACGAAGCCGGAGCCAACGAGACGCTCGAGCAGGTCCCGTACCCGGACCAGCCGCTTCGCCGAAAACCCGCCAGCCGACACGCGCCGCCCCCTCACCCCACTCAATCGAAGACCCAGCTCGCCCGTCCGACCGCACGATCCACCTGGGATGGCGAGGCCGGAGCAGCTATGGATGATAGCCGCTGTGCCGGAAATCTTCGGTTGGCAGCATCCCGATCAGCGAGAGGGCCGCGGCCACGTGCCACACGGCGTCAGGGCGGCAGGGCGTCGACGACCAGGCCTACGGCGGCAGCAGCCCTCGCCCGACGTCGGCCGTGTCCGACGGACGCCGGCGCGTTCGGCGCGAATCGCGCGACCGGTCGTCCTCAGGCCGTTGAACGGGCATCCTGAGGGCTGTTCGCGGTTGACCGCGACGACCTGCCGATTCGAGCGCGTGCGCCGTGGGTGCTCGGGTGGGCGAGGTTACTCAGGTGATGCCATCGCCGTAGGTCAGGCGCGTGCCCGGCGTCAGCCTGAATAACCTCACCCACGTTCCACCCACGAGTCAGCGGGTCAGTTCCGGTATCACCTTGTCGGCGAACAGATCCATGCTCCTCCGGTCGTAGGCCGCGTCGATGAACCTGCCGATCACGTACCCGACGCCGATCTGACCGGCCTTGGTCAGCTGTTCCACGATCTGTTCCGGCGTGCCGATCAGGCCCTCCGTCCAATAACGAAGAAGCGGCTCCAGTTGCGCGGCCGGCAGCAGCGGCTCGTAGTGGGCGCGCACCCAGGCCAACCTGTCGGCAACCTCCTTCTCGGTCTCACCGATGGTCACGTTGAGGAGGACCGAGCGGACGATCGCGTCGAAGTCGGTGCCCACATCCTTGCAGTGCGCGGCCAGGACCTGGGACTTGTGCTCGAACCCGTCCAGTGAGGCCCCGAAGTTCGTGTACTGCGCGTACTTCGCCGCGGTCCGCAAGGTCTTCTTCTCGCCGGCACCACCGATCCACAACGGGATCCCGCCCTCCTGCAAGGGCAGCGGACGGCTGATCGCACCGTCGATCTGGTAGTGCTTCCCCATCAGGGTGGCCGTGCCGGTCTTCCACATCTGCCGCATGATCTGGGCGCCCTCGTCGAGCATGTCCAGTCGGTCGGCGAGGCTGGGGAAGCCGTAGCCGTAACTGCGCCACTCGTGCTCGTACCAACCGGCGCCGATGCCGACATCCAGCCGGCCGCCGGACATGACGTCGATGCAGGCCGCCACCTTGGCCAGGTAGGCCGGGTTGCGGTAGCCCATGCACGTGCAGAGCTGCCCCAGCCGCACCCGCGACGTGCAGGCGGCGAACGCCGCCATCATCGACCATGCCTCGAACGTCGACTCGTCGGACGGCGGGTCGGTGATGAAGTGGTCGAACACCCAGATCGACTCGAACGGCCCGGCGTCGGCTGCCTGGGCAAGATCACGCAGCACGTTCCACTGCTCGGTCGTCGGTATGCCCGCGAGCTCGAAATCACCCCCCTGGGGGATGAACATGCCGAACCGCATGCTGTGCGGATTACTGGTCACGAAGCATGTCCTCTCCTGGCATCGTGCCGGTTCGCCCTGCACGAAGCTGTCGTTGTCGTGAGCGAGGAAGACACGGCCGAGGTGTCCCCCGGCCGGAGGTCAGAGCAGACCCGCCGAAGCGCCAGGGGACGAGCTGAAGAGGCGCGCTATCTCGCCGAACTCCGCGGCCATTGAGACGATGGTGTCCTCGCGGAAGAGGTTTCGCTTGTAGGCGACGGAGCCGATGGCATCGCCCGACGGATCCTTGTTTATGTCCCACAGCGCGCCGTCCGGCACCGCGGACGCCAGCTCCTGCGATTTCAGCAGTCGGGTGATCTGCACGAATCTCAGGTCACCCGGCGCGTCGACGATGGGGTTCAGGGGGACGCTCTGGAGCACCATCGCGGTCGCGTTGTCGGTCATCACCGGGCCCATCAGTTGGGGCGCTTCGGTGAAGATCTGAATAGACGGGATGTCGTGCGCGAAGGCCTCGAGACACGTTCGGCGGGTCCGCTGGAGCACGTCCTCGTAGGTCTTGCAGCCGGCGAGGTCCGTTCGCAGCGGGATGAAGTTGTAGAGCGAACCGACAGTCTCGTCGAAGAGCCCTCCGCCGCGGCCCGGAGTGAACGTCGCCATCACCACGTCCGTGACGCCGGTCAGCCGATGCAGGAGCAGCTGGTAGACCGCGGCGATGGCCATGAAGCGCGTGGCTCGGTTCGACCTGGCCATGCGGTCGATGGCCGACACCACGTCGCCCGGAATCAGAAAGCGATGCCGGGCGGTCGACTCCGCAAGGCCCAACGAGCGCGGCAGGTCGGTCGGGATCGCCGTGAAGAGGGCGCCGTCAAGTTGGCGCTGCCAGTATTCGCGGGCCGCGGCCGATTCGGCCGCCGTACGTTCCCAGACGCCGTACTCGCGGTACTGCGGGGACGCTGGTAGGTCCGGAACGCTGTGGCCGATCCGGGCGGCGTAGCGATTGGCCAGGTCCCGGATGATCACCGTCAGGGACTGTCCGTCGACGCTGATGTGATGCGCCATCAGGATCAGGACCGCATCGCGCTCATCGAACCTGGCCAGCGTGGCACGCAGGAACGGGGCCTCGTACGCGCTTATCGTCTCCGTCTCGATCTCGTGGATCAGCGCCTCGGCCAGCTCCGCGCGGGACGCCTCGGGAGCGGCCGGGAAGTCACGGACATCCAGCCGGACCGGGCTGGGCGGCAGAATCTCCTGGTACCGGTCGTGGGGCGGCCCGGCGATGCGCGTCCGGAGCGCCTCGTGCCGGGTCACGACGTCGAGCAGCGCATCGCGCAGGACGTCGCTGTCGACGGGACCACCGGTGATGCGCCAGCCGGAAACGGCGTGGTTGCGGCAACCGAACGGGCCGTCGTCGCCGCCCCCGTCGAAGAGGCTGTTGAACTCCTGATTCAGTGACAACGGGACGGTCACGGCCTGACCTTCGGCGTCGGTTGTCGTCACGCCTGCCTCCTGCTGGTCGCGATCTGCTGCTGAGTGGGGGCTCGATCCGGATCGGCCCCGAGGTGCTGGTCCAACTCGGCGACGGTGGGAAAGTCGAACAACTCGTCGATCGTCAGCTCCAAACCGAGGGCGTTGTTGATGAGGTTGATCAGCCGGACCCCGTTCAGTGACTGGCCGCCGAGGTCGAAGAAGCTGTCGTCCAATCCCACCCTCGTCACGCCGAGGGCCTCCGCGAACAGCGAACAGAGCGTCTCCTGCCGGCGCGTACCGGGCGCCCGGTAGGCCGACGGGTTGGCGAATACTGGTTCGGGCAACTCCGCGCACGGTGCCTGAGCGGCTTGCGTGGCGAGCTGTTCCCGGGCGGAGCTGGAATCCATACCTTTCCCCATTCGTGAGCCCGGAGCTGAAGGTGCTTTGCGGAACCCAACGTGGCAGTCGGTTCGACCGGGTGCACCTCAGGGATTGCCCTCGCCTCGGTCAGCGACCGCACGGTGCAGGCCGCTGGGCAACAAGAGAGGTGCGAGGCCGCAGCAGGTGGAGCGATCCTCAGCCTCTGGGCAACCGTGGTTGCCGGCCCTTCCTATCCCCTCCGAGGAGTGGAAATGACGCAGCAAGAAGCCCTGGAAACCTCCGACACCGCTCCGTGGTCGGGCGTTGTCGGGGACGAGCGCCCGCAAGGCGAGACGGAGGTCATGGTCGAGCGCCTCTTCGCCGAGATGCTCAATGTCCCCGGCCTGCCGCGCACGGCCTCCGTCTTCGATCTCGGACTCGACTCGGTGTGGGTGACAGTCGCCTGTGCCCGGCTGGAGCAGATGACCGGGGTACGTGTCAGGTTCACCCAGGTCTTCCGGACTCCCACCGTTGCCCAGCTCGCAGCGTGGATCGACTCCGCTCGCGGCTCGGTGAGCAACGAGCAGGACGTCCCCGCCGGGCCTTCCGGGGCCGAAGGCGACGAACTCGTGGCCATCTCGCCGATTCAGGCGGAGTCTGTTCCGCAGAAGATCGTGGTCGAGATTGCCTGGTGGTTCGACGGCGAAATCGATGCGGCGGCTCTGGAGAGTGCCGCGACCGATGTCCATCGCCGTCACCAGGCGCTGCACGCCCGGTACCTCAGCGGGCCGGATCTCGGCCTGGCGGAAGTGCCGGCCGATCCGGGACGGGTGGAGTTTCACCGGTTGGCCGAGGAGGCCAGTGACAAGGCTGCGACCGAAGCGCTCAGGCGGGCGATGCGGACGCCGCTCAGGGTCGACGAGGGGAAGGTCTGGCGGTGCGTGCTCGTACGCAACGGGCAGACCGGGCGCACCCTGTTCGGGGTGGCCGTGGACCACTCGGGGTTCGATGGTCGTTCGTGGGACATCTTGACCGGAGAGCTGCCGGTTGCCTACGCGGCGCGGGTGGCCGGGAGGGCGCCGCAGTGGCCGGGCCGAACCGCCTCGCTGGCCGAGATGGCCTGCGACTTCCGGCACCAGCTCGCGTCGTCGGACATCGAGGCACAGCGCCAGTACTGGCGCGACGAGCTCCGTGAACTACCGGCCTGCCAGTTTCCCAGCCATCGCGACGGGGCGGTGACGGTGCCCCTCATGCATGACGGCTCGCGGTACTCAGCCGCAGGTCCGGCCGTCCTGCGCAGCTTCCGGGTACCGGAGTCGGACCTGCGGTCCTGGAACGACTACGCCCGGGCCAACGGCATGCCGCCATCCGTGGGTATCGCGGCGGTGTACGTGGAGTCCCTCGTCCGGGCGGGTGCGTCGCCAGATTTCGCGGTGATGGTCCCGATCGCGAACAATTCCGGCGAGGTGATCGACAGGACCATCACCAACCGGGTCGGCACGATTCTGCTGCGCCCGAATGCCCCGTCCCGGTCAGGCTCGCACCTCCTCGCGCGAGTCCGCGGGTCGTATCAGCAGGCGATGGCTGCCCGCGACGCTCTCGTCGCCCCGAAGGATCTGGCAGACGCGCTCAGCGGATCCGAGGGAGTGATCCCGCTCGACCGGATGGTCGCTCTGAACTACAACTCGACACCCAGCCTCAGCCTCGGTGGCGTTGACGGGGCACTCGTGACCGAGGGCACCGCGTTTGCCACGAAGACCTTCTTCGTCGTGATGCTCATGGTGACGCCGACTCCGGAGGGGCTTCACATCGGCTTCCAGGTGCGGACCGACAAGCACGACGCCAGCCTTGTCGACGACATCCAGCAACACTTCCTCGACATCATCCGCGACGGGCCCGAGCGACTTGAACGGGGGACGTCGTGACCGGGGCTGACAATCGTGGCTGTCACAGCGGGGGCGGCCGGAGATCCTGATCAGGTGCCTGCGGTTGAAACCGACCGCGTCCGACTCTGACCTCGATGGACAGCACCGCCAGGCGCTGGGAGTTTCCCGCCGGGCGGTGCTGACCCATTCCCGCGCTCCGCCGGCGCGGCCGCCAGGGGCGGCTTTGGGCCGTTCGAAGATCGTGCGAGGGCTGTCTGCCAGCGCGTGGACCGCCGTCGGCTCGACCTGCCGACGGCGTCGTGGATGCGACCGGCCCGACGGTTTCGCCGCCGGCGTCCCCGACCACGTCGGGTTCGCCGCGAAGCCGGGTTTGCCCGGCGGCCGTCGACCCCTGCATGCCGTGGCCCGCACCCGACCACTCCCACCAGCGGACACCGCGAGGTTGTTCGGGCGCGCCCCAACGGCGGCGGTGGCACGCTCGAACAACCCTCCACGCGCTGAGCGGGGATCGTCCGTGCTGGGCGGAGGACGACCCGTCCGCCCGGCGTCACCGGTGCGGACGGGCGAAGCGGCAGTGGGGTGTCAGCTCGCCAGGCTCTTGGCGAGCTCGCGCAGGGCGACCGTGGGCAACAGGATCGAGAGCCCGGCGTGGGTGCGCAGCGTGGACATGTCCCGCCACACCCGCTCCAGGCGCTCACCCTGCCGCAGCGCACTCGAGCCCGCCGTGGGGATGATGTACTTCGACATCGCCTCCCAACACAGGTTGGCGGCGTGTCGGCAGACGGCCGAGAGGCGCAGATCCGACTCCCTGGTCGCCGCGGCCGGACCCTGGGCCGCCGTGCGATGCCACTGCTGGATCGCGCTCAGCAGGGCGCCCTCGGCGGTGCCGATCATCCCGACGGCTTCGCTGTACCACATCTGGTAGTCCGGGTCCTGATAGCGGGGCACCACCGGTGGCACCAGGGTCGTCCGGTCGCGGAGCAGGTCCTCGTACGTGTCCAGCGCTCCCCGCGCCATGCCTACCGCCATGGAGCAGTTGAGGAGGCTGATGAAGGCATGCTGCGTGCCGCCGTACTCCGGGTTGCCGTGCAGGGTCCGGCCCGGCGTGCCCGACGTCGCGTCGTGGTCGACGATCCGCACGCCAGGTTGCGCCAGGTGGTCGGGGATGTGGCTGTTCCTCATCGTGATGCTGTGCGAGCCACTGCCCCGCAGGCCCATGAGCTGTCCCCAGTCGTCCAGTCGCACCCACTGGTCCTGCGGCGCGACGAAGAGCAGCGTCTCCGGGGGGTTCCCATTGTCCGCGGGCATCATCGCGTGTGCCATGAAGTGGGTGCCGTACGGCGCTCCGGAGCAGTACGACCAGGTGCCGTTGACCGTCCATCCGCCACCGGCAGCGGGGACGGCTGATCCGCTGGGGACCGCGGTACTGGGGCAGATGAAGTCGCCGCCGCTGAAGAGCTCCGCCTGCGCCCGCTCGTCGAACAACGTCGCGGCCATGAGCGCGTGCGAGGCCCCGAGGCTGTACATCCAGCCGGTCGAGGCGCATCCCCGTACCAGGGTCATGGCGACGCGCAGGAAGGTCTCCACGCCGAATTCGTATCCGCCGTAACGACGGGGCACCAGAATTCGGTAGAAGCCGTTTCGGGCGAAGCGTTCGTGGATGTCCTCGGCGTAGAAACCGCGTTCCTCCGCCTCACCTTGGCGTTTCACGAGTTCGGGCACCATCGCCTCGGCCCTCGCTATCACCTGATCCGGCGTGAGCCCCGGTTCGGGCGGAGTGGGGAGGTCGGGTTCGGCGGTTTTCATGTTCGCGGTCATTGACCATCCATCTCTGGTTTACCGACGATCGCCGCTGCCGGATGTAATGGTGCGGAGTTCCTCGTACGGGGGTGAAGGGAGTCTTCCGCCCATCCGTTCGAAACGCGGACGACTGGTCGCCTCCACGCCTCCACCTTCGTCCCTCCGTGCCGCCGTCGACCACTTCGCGGTTGCCTGATCCCGGCCGATTGTCGTGGTCGCGACGCCGCTGCCGGAGGTTGCGTCAGCGGTGCAGATCAACCCATTCCGGTGACCACGGATGCCAGCATCGTCCAGTCCGTCGGCGCATCCGGCTCCACCGCCAACAGCACGAGGTCGGTGTCCTCTGCCGCCGCCCGCCAGGAGCGGAGCAGGGCGTGGTCGCGGCTCACCACCCACTGCGGCGCATGCCCCGGCGGGTGCGGTTCGCTCGGCGCGGATGGTTCGACCGCGAGCACCTTCGGCCCGACGCCGATCCGCTCGCGGACGGTGTGGGCGATGTCGGCCGCCACTGTCACCAGTTCACCGCGCGCTGCCAGCACGGCCGCGCCCGGAGCATCAATCGTCGCCAGCCGTGCCGGCACGTCCTGCGGGCACCGCCCGTCGGCGATGTCGAGGATCGACACCTTGAACCAGCGCTCGAAATCCGCCACGGCCTGCGCCGGCCAGGCCTCGTCACCCTGCAGGAGCACCAGCGCGGACCGATCCGCACGACCAGACCAGCGCAGCGGCGGTACGCCGGCGGCGAGCCGAAGCTGCCGGATCCGCTGTGCCAGATCGGCTGCGGTGGCCGCGGCTACGATGTCGTCCAGACGAAGCTGGACGCCCAACTCGCGCCGTACGTGGGCGCGAAGCTTCCAGGCGAGTCGCAGGTCTCCGGCGAGCTGACCAGGGTCGTCGTCGCGGCTGGCGCTGCCCCCGGAAACGTATTGCCATGCCTCGGACATCCAGCGTGCTTCCGGATCGCTCTCGACGACGTTGCGTCGTGGTGGCTTGATACGGGCCAGTGCCGCCCGATCGATCTTGCCGGTCGCGGTCAGTGGCATCGTGCTGAGCAGGGCGTACGAGGACGGCACCATGTACGCCGGCAACGCCTGGCGGGCATGCGCAGCGACCCGGCTCACCAGGTCCTGGACGGCCCCTGACTGTCGTGGCTGGAGGAACGCCACGATGTTCCTGCTGTCGCGATCGTGGCCGGCCACCACGGTCGCGGCGAACGCGATGTCCGGGTGCCCGCTGAGGACGCTCTCGATCTCGTCCGGTTCGATGCGATGCCCGCGTATCTTGACCTGACGGTCGTTGCGTCCTCGCAGCTCCAGCCGACCGTCGGCGCGCCACCGGGCGAGGTCACCGGTGCGGTAGAGCCGGCCGCCTTCGCTGGTCGGATCGGGCACGAAGCGCTCGGCGGTCTGCGCCGGGGCACCGATGTAACCCCGCGCCACACCGACACCGCCGAGATAGAGCTCGCCGACCACACCAGGCGGCACGGGCGAACCTGCGGCATCGAGGATGCGCAGCCAGACACCGGGCAACGGGCGACCGACCGGCACGATGGACATCTGCGGGTCTCGCGGCAGCCGTTCGCACACCGCGTACATCGAGGCCTCCGTGGGCCCGTAGGTGTGCCAGAACTCCTTCGTACAGCTGACCAACCGGCTGGCCAGCTCCGGCGAGACGACGTCGCCTCCGCACGACACGATCAACTCCGGGTCGCCGGGCCAACCCGTCGCGAAGAGGATGCGCCAGGTCATCGGCGTGGCCTGCATGACGTCGGGCCGATGCCGTGCCAGGACAGCCTGCAACTCCGCTCCGTTGCGTGCCTGGGCGCTGGTCGCCAGAATCGTCCGTCCGCCGCTGGTCAGGGCGAGGAACGTCTCCAGCATCGCGATGTCGAAGGAGATCGTGGTCACCGCGAGCAGCGACTGGGCCGGCTGGAAGTCGAGCAGCTGCCGGGTGGCGACCAGGCAGTTGGCCAGGCCGCGATGGGTCACCGCGACGCCCTTCGGACGTCCGGTGGATCCGGAGGTGTACAGCACGTAGGCCAGTGAATCCGGGTGCGGCGGTCGGCCGGGCGGTGCCGGGTCGGCCGCCAGCAGGTCGGACAGCGACACCACCGGTACGCCGAGCGCTGTCACCCGTTCGATCGGCAGGGCGTCATCGGTGATCACCCCGCCGCATCCGCTGTCGCCGACGATGTAGGACAGGCGCTCGGTGGGATGGTCCGGATCCATGGGTACGGCGGCCAGACCGGCTCGGGCAACTCCGAGCAGGATCGCCGGCAGCTCCACACGACGGGCGACGAGGATGCCGATCGGTGATTCGGGCGGAAGTCGAAGCGTGCCCAACGCGGCTGCTATCCGGGTCGCCGCGGCGTCCAGCTCCGAGTAGGTGTGCACGACGTCGGCCATCACCACCGCCGGCCGGTCGGGCGTCCGCCGGATCCAACGACCGACCAGCTCGACAAGCGTGTCCTCACCGCTGGCGCCCGAGGTCGGGGCCTCCCACTTGGCCAGCCGCGTCCGGTCGGTCGGATGGATCACGTCGAGTTCGCCGATCGGCCTGGCCGGGCACTGTACGAGGCCATGCAGCAGGGTCGAGTAGCTGCGCCCCATCCGATCGAGGGTCTGCTCGTCGAACAGCCCGACCGCGCCTCGCCACTCGCCGACAATGCCGTCGTCACCGACGGCAACGGCAAATTCGAGTTCGTACGGTGAGTGCGCCACCGGCAGGTCGATGTCCCGTGCCACCATTCCGGCCCAGGTGGTGGGCGGTTCGGCTCCGGTGTCGCACCGGAAGCCGACCTGGACTTCGAGCCCGTCGCTCTGTTCCGGTCGCAGCGCCCGCGAGAGCACCGCGTTCAGCACGTCGGGGTGGTCGACCGGCTGCGCCGCCATGGTGTGCTCGGCCTGGAGCGTGTCGACGACCGAGGTGTGCGGGTCGAGAGCGTGTCGCAAGATCTGGATGTCGTCGGCTGCGACAGCAACGTCGCCGATGCGGGTGGGTTTGGGTGAGCCGAGCAGGATGTCCCGCTCGCCGGTCTCCCGGAGGAGAAGGATGCGTAGGGCACTCCGCAGGACTGTGGCCACGGAGACGCCCACGCGGTCGGCAAACGCCCGCAGGAGGGCGGTGTGACTCTCCTCCAGCCACCAGGCCGTCGTGATCGACCGGCCATGACCGCGCCCGCGGCCACGGCTGACGGGCCACGTGATCGGCCTGTGTGCCAGCACGGCACGAGAGACGCCGTCGAGCGTGGCGACACTCCCGACGACGCGGCCCGGGCTGCCCTGCTCCACGGCAGGCATGTCGTTCGACGGCCAGGGCGGGCCGGCGAGTGCTGACGGATACCGCTCACCCAGCTCGTCGAGCAGCCGCGCTGCCACGGACCGGCCGCCCACCGCGGCGTGGATGGTCAGCACCACCAGCGTCCTGCCGCCCTCCACCGGATACCCGCCAACCCTGATCGCAGGTCGGTCGTCCAGGTCGAAATGACGGCTCGCGTCGACCGCGGCAACCCTGAGCGCGGCGCCCAACGATCGTGGAGCACCGGCGATGAACTCCACCGGCCATCCATCGCTGGAAACCAGCAGCGGTTCTCCGTCGACGTCACGGAAGTGGCGTCGCAACACGGCGTGTCGACGCTGGAGATCTGCGCATGCGGCGGCCAGGGCGGCAAGGACCACGTCACCCGCTACCAGGACCGCCCGGCAGTGTTGCAGGCCGCCGGCCCAGAAGGCCGTCTGCTCGGCAAGATACAACGCGAGTTGGCTGGCGGTCGGCCGCCGCTCGGATGACGAGACGTCGTTGCTCATTGCTCCTCCTTCGCCTGGGCGCCGGTCGTCGCCGTCACCGGCTGTCGTCGCCAGCCTCGGCGCCTGTGTCGTGATCGACGCGGCAACCGAGCGACCGGAGTGACCGCCCCAGCGGCATGTTCGCGCCGAGCGCGATCGGCGTGTCCTCTACAACGCGTTGACAAAGTCAGCCAGCCGACCGGTGCCCTCGACGATCTCCTGATGCTCGAGCGAGGAGCACGACAGCCGAATTCGGCGCTCGCCGCCCCCGCCGAGGTGGAAGCCGCGCATCGGGGTCCAGAGCACGCCGTACGTCTCCGCGGAATGCCGCAACAGCGCGTCATCGGCCTCGACCGGGAGCTCGACCTGGACGAAGTAGCCGCCTTCGGGAGCCCACCAGCGAACCCTGGTGCTCGGCTGATCGGGTTCGCCGAAGTGGTGGACAAGCCGATCGAGGAGGACGGCTCGGTTGCCGCGCAGGTGCGCCGCCTTTCGCTGGCCCAGGGCGGCGATGGAACCCCCATGTTGAATGAGAAGCCCGCCGATCAGGGCCTGAGCCAGAGGCGACGTGTTCAGGGTGACCGCGTTCTTGGCAGCGGCGATCATGGCCGCCAGTCGCACCGGCGGACCCGAGCGCGACTCGACCCACTGGTCAGCCACCACGTAGCCCACCCGGGCACCCGGCACCGCCACCTTCGCGAAGGTGCCGGTGTGCACCACCCGACCGTCGCGATCGAGCGCCTTGAGGCTGGGCAGCCGGTCGTCCGAAGCGGCCGTGAACGCGTACGGATTGTCCTCGATCAGGATGAGGTCGAGGGCAGACGCCTCCGCCAGCAGACGATGTCGGGCGGCGAGCGAGAGCCGGTTTCCCGACGGGTTGGCGAAGTCAGGGGAGACGTACAGCGCGCGGAGGCGACGGCCGGCTGCCCTCTCCCGCTCCGACACCGTACGGAGGGCCGCCAGGTCGGGACCGGTGCCATCGTCCGGCACCGGGTGAACCGCGATGTCCAGGGAACCGGCCGCCGCGACCACGCCGACGTAGGACGGATCAGTGACCGCCAGGCTGGCACCCGGCGGATGAAGGACACGCAGGGTGAGGAACAGCGCCTCCTGACACCCGACCGTCATGACAATCGCTTCCGGGGAGACGTCGATGCCCTCGTCGGCCCGCAGTGCGGCGGCAACCAGGTCGTTGATGATCCCCTTGCTTGGGCCGTACTGGAACAGGTGTCGGCGCACCGCCTCCTCGCTGAAACCGGCGGCACGTCGGGCCTCGACGAAGGTGTCCAGCAGCGGACCGACCGCGACGTCGGCGAAGAACGGTTCGTAGGGGGCGCCCGGCGCGAACGAGATGGCGTCGGGGAACTCGGCCACGATCTCGTTGAGGAAGGTCATGGCGGCGACCTGTCGGCTGGACACGCTGCGATGCAGATCATCAGCGTGCAGGTGCGTCCCGGTGATCAGCGTTGCCGTTGCATCCACTGCTGCTCCAACCGATGCAGTACGTCCCGGCTGTACAGCCGCTGAACTTGGACTTCCGCGAACTCGGCGAGGTAGCCCCGGAACTGGTCCTCGGTCTCCTCGAAGGCGGTGAGCATGTGCCGATTGGCCACCACGGCCGGGTTGTCCATGGCGTGGACCGCGTCGTCGACCGCGTCGTCGACGCCGTCCTCCGCCACGACGACGTCGCACAGCAGCGCGGCGACCGGGTCGCGGGCCGCTATCCGCCTTCCGCCCAGGAGAACCTGTCGAGCCAGCCTCGGGCCGAGGAGGCGGCCGAGCCTGAGATTGGCCGCACCGGGCACGATGCCCTCCCGTGCCGCCGGCAACGTGAAGTAGGCCGTGTCCAGGCCGATCACGTAGTCGAAGGTCAGCATCAGCTGCATGCCGCCGCCGATGGCGAACCCGTCGACCACGGCGACCCATGGCTTGCCGCCCCGAGCCGTCGGATCGACCTCCTGCCGGGGGTCCCACAGGCCACGCTGGATCTTGCTCAGGTAGCCCATCTCCCGCTGCATGACGAAGCCCAGGAAGGGGATCTGCCCAGCGCACAGGAGTGTCAGGTTGATTCCCGAGCTGAAGACCCGACGGCCGGCGTACCTCGGGTGCTCCATGACGGCGCCCCGCACGACGCCCACGCGTACGCCCGGATCCAGGAGGGCCAGGTCGACAGCGACCTCCAACTGCTCACCGAGGGGCTCGTCCTCCGCGTTGAGATAGCGCTGGTTGGCGACGGTTATCTCGGCGACCCCGTCCGTACGTCGCACGGACACCACCGGCATCTCGACCACGCCGGTCCGTTGGAACTTCGGCAGCCGCGAGCGGGCCTCGTCCGTCGGCAGTCGCTGTGAGCGCAGCAGGTCGCCGCCCGCACCGGATCGGAGCAGCGCGGAGTACGCGATGCCCTGGTCGATCTCGAAGCCCTCCTTGGCGGCTTGACGACGGCCACGTTCCCGCTCCATCTCCGCCCGGTTCGGCGTCAAGCCGGGAACCAGGTCGGCCAGCCGGTACGACAGGTCAGCCAGGGACCGCCGCTGTGGGCTCTCTCCGACGATGTCCCGACAGAGCTGGTCCGCTCGGGCGTCCAGCAGTTGGCGCCTCGCTGCGCGCGCGTGTCCGTGTGCCGCACTGGCTCGGCTCTGCTGGTCGGGGTTGCGGTCGGCGGGAGCGGGCAACGTCGACAACAGGTCGGCCGTGCGGGCCGCGGCATCCGTCACCGCGGCCCGTAGGCGGTCCCGCACCAGGGGAGTGGTTGGTGGAGTCACGCTGACTCGGCAGCGGGCGCGGACAGCAGGACTGGCAACTCGTCCCGACCGTTCATGATGAATGTGCTCTGCGGCTTGATCTCCGACGCCGGAACCGCGAGAGCAAGATCGGGGAAGTGGGCAAACAGCGCAGGGACCGCGATCTCGGCCTCCAGCCGCCCCAGGGCCTTGCCAATGCAGCTGTACCCGCCGTGACCGAAGGACAGGTGGTCCTTGCGCGGCCGGGTGATGTCGTAGGAGCCGGCGCTCGCGCCGTGGATGGCGGGATCGCGTCCGATGGCGGCGAAGTTCATGAGGACCGGCTCGCCCGCGCCGATCGTCACGTCGCCGAGCTGGACATCCTCGGTGGGAAAGCGAAACGGCAGATGTGCCACCGGAGCCTCGACGCGAAGTGTCTCCTCGATCGCGTCCTGCCACGAGGCGTTCCCGGACCTGATCAGCTCGAGCTGGTCGGGATGGGTGAGTAGTGCGAGAATCGAGTTGATCACCAGGTTGGTGACGGTTTCGGTGCCGGTCCCCAGCAGGAACGACAACGTGCCGACAATCTCGGCGTCGCGCAGCCCTGAGCCATCCTTCTCCTGGGCGGCGATCAGATCACTCATGAGATCGTCCGCCGGGTTTCCGCGCTTTGCCTCGACCAGATCGGCCATCTCCATGAGGCCCTGCTCGACGCTCGCCGCTATCTCCTCGCCGGTCTTGGTCGTGTCGACCTGCGCCTCGCCGTCGCCCAGAATGGTCCCCCGGGCCGCGTCGGCAATACCGAGGACATCGAATATCACGTGGGCGGCGAGCGGATACGCGTACCTCGCCTTGAGGTCGACGATCGAGCCGGTCTGGCTGGTGGAAAGACCGGCCAACAGGCCCGCGACGGCCGCGTCGATCGTCGGCCGCATCGCCTCGATCCGTCGCGGCGTGAATCTTCTTGCCACCAGCCCACGCATTTTGCTGTGCGCTTGTCCGTACGTCGTGTTCATGTTGTCCATGAGCGCCCAGTCGATGAGGGGGAAGCTCGGGTCGACCTCGCCGTCGACGAACGCGGTCCAGTGCTGATGCCCGTCCTTGGACATCCGCGGGTCTCCCAGCGCCTGCCTACCGGCTTCGTAGCCGGTGATCGACCACGCCCGTACGCCATTGGGTAGCTCGACCTGGGCGACTGGCCCGCGCTCGCGAATCTGCGCATTCTCCCCGTGGATATCGGCACCGGACGTGTCGATGACAACCGGAGGGTCTTCGTTCTGCATAACGCCGTCCTCGCTGCTCAGTGAGACCAGCCTCGTGCCGGAAAATGACCGACCTTCATCGATGACGATGGCATGACCTGCCCCGGGGACACCTCTTGCTGAATGCTGCCGCAGGCGTGGTGGTCCGCCGTTGCGGGCATGCTGTTCTGATCGACGTTCCGAGAGGTCACCGCGCGGGGAACGGCCGCCCGCTCAGTAGGTGACGACGGCGCGGAAACGAACCTCTCCAGCGGCCACCCGGTCGACCGCCTCGGCGATCTCCTCCTTGGGAAAGACCTCGATATGGGGGGTGACGGCCCCGCGAGCTGCCAGGTCGAGGGCCTCGACGAGATAGGGGAGACCGTTGTGGGTGGCACCGAGGATCGACTGACCCTTGGCGAAGAACTGTCGCGACGGGTCGATGGCGAAGGAACCCGACGGGTCGATTGTCGCGAGCACCATGCGGCCATTGACCCGAAGGCCCGTGAGGCATTCGGCGGCGGCCTCGTACGAGGTGCCTGCGACGACGACGACGTCCGCGCCGCCGATGCCCGCGAGAGCCTCCCCGTCGGACACCACGTGGTCGGCCCCAAGTTCGCGGGCGACCTCGTGCTTGTCCGGCGTACGGGTCACGGCCACGGTCTCGAAGCCGCAGGCCTTGCTGAACTGCACGGCCAGGTGGCCGAGGCCGCCGATGCCGAGCACGGCGACCCGTTCGTGTGGCTGGGGATTCGCGGCCCGCAACGCCGACCACGAGGTGTACCCGGCGCACAGCAGCGGCGCGGCCATCTCGTACGGCAGCTCGTCCGGCAGCAGCACCGTGGAGGACGCGGGTACCACCAGGTACTCGGCGTGGCCACCGGCCCTGGTCAGCCCGGTCATCTCCGGGTTGTCGCAGTTCATGCCGGTGATGCCGGTGACCGGGAGGTTGAGCCGGCAGTGATCGCACGAGCCGCAGCCGCTCTGGATCCAGGTGGCGCCGACCCGGTCACCGACCTTGCGCGCGGTCACCCCGAGACCGACCTCGGCGACCTCACCGGCAGGCTCGTGCCCGACGATGACCGGTTCGATCGGCGGAAACGGATACGTACCGTCGGTGAGCCACACATCATTGCGACACAGACCGCTCGCGTGCACGCGGATGAGCACCTCGCCGGGACCCGGCACGGGCTTGGGAACCTCGGTCAACTCCCAGGTCTGACCGGCTGCGGGACACACTGATGCCAGCATCACGACGACGCCTTTCCGAGTATGACCGGCGGTTGAGGCGGCCGATCCTGATGAATGAAGTCCTCAGCCGGATCCCAGCGGCGGGTCGAGCACGCCTGGGACACCGGATCGTCGACCAGCCACCGTCGGACCCAAGTCAGGGGAAACGCACACTGGGCTGGCCGAGCCGGGGAACGCCTCCGGAGGCCGTCCGCTGTCCACGGTTGATCCGCAGGCCTCGTGGGTGAGCTGCGGACGGCACTCCGGAGCGGTGCTCCTGGTCGCGGTCACCGGCCACCCTGTGCGGGCCCCGGTGAACGCGACGGTCAGACGAAGGGCGTGTTGCTGTCCAGTCCGCAGACAATCCGGCCGTACAGCTCCAGGTTGGTCTTCGGGTGCAGGATGGCGTGCAGGTTGAGCGCCTGTACGTCCCGCTGGATGCGCTGGATCGGCACGTCCGTGTGAATGGACGAACCGCCGCTCGCGCCGTGCAGGATGTCGACCGCCTCCTTGGCCCGCTGGCAGGCGGCGCCCAGATCGAGCCGTATGCGGGCCCGCTCCTCGAGCGTCCACGGCTCGCCCGCCTGGCCCTTGCTGTCGATCATGTCGGCCGCGCGGTGGGCGTGGAAGCCGACCTCGTCGATGTTGGTGATCGCCTCGGCGACCTCCAGGTGGGTGACCGGTGCCTCGGCCTGGTTCTCGTAGGCGGTGTAGGTGATCTTCCGGCCGGGCAGTCGCTCGAGGAAGGCGTCCTTCGCCGCCCTGGCAAGGCCAAGGGCCGGCGCGCTGATGGTGGCGCAGGCGGTCGGCATGAAGGGGGCCTTGAAAATCCTCGCGTCGGCGTTCAGCCGGGACTGGTGCTGACCCTGCAGCACCGGCCCCATCTGGAGGACCCGCTCGGCCGGGATGAAGACGTCCTTCGCGATCGTGGTGATGCTGCCGGAGCCGCGCAGCCCCGACGTGTGCCAGTCGTCGACGATCTCCAGGTCGGCGATCGGGATGGCCGCCATGATCGGTGCGAAGCCGCCGTCACCGGTCGGCGTGACAGCGGCGTTCGTGTTCCAGGTACTCTGCTGGGCCCCGGTGTTGAACGACCACCGACCGTTGATGACGAAGCCGCCCTCGGTCGGAACGGCCACCGCGCCGGGGCTGAGAATTCCGCTGATGCGCACGTCCGGGGTTGCGAACACCTCGTCCTGCACCTCGTCCGGGAACAGCCCCGTCATCCAGGTGCTGATCGACCACACCGCGACCGTCCACGCGGTCGAGCCGTCGCCGCGTCCGAGCTCCGCCACGACATCCACGACAGTTCGCATGTCCGACTCGTAGCCGCCGTAGCGCACCGGGACCCGCATCTTCAGGATGCCGGCGTCGGTGATCGCGTCGACGACGTCGTCGTGGATCCGTCGGTTCTCCTCCATCCAGACGGCCTTGTCCCGCAGCAGCGGGACAAGCTCAGAGGCGCGACGGACCAGCTCGTCCCTGGGCGGCGCTTGCGTAATCTCCATCGAGTTTCTCCTTAGCAGGCGTCCCGCGGCCGCGCTGCGTCATAGGGGCCGATATCGGAATCAGCGGCTATGCCGACATTTCCAGGTCGGCCGGCTTGCCGCGTCTTCGCGCTTGCTGCCCGGCCACGCTGCCCGGCCACGCTTCCCACCACAGTGGTCGGCGCGGCGGTCGTCGAGCAAGAGCGGAGATGGCCGTCGGTAGCGCGGCTGTGACGCTCCCAGAGTGCTGCGCGCGATGAGCGGGCAGCTGATTCCACCTATGGCGTGGCCGGCGCGGATCGATTCGTTCCAGCCAGGATGGGAATGAGCATGGCAAATCGCTTCGACGCCGGTGGCGTACTGGGGGACCTGACCACCGCGCGGGAGGAGATCCTGTGCGGGTTGTTCGCGCAGGTGCTGGGCGTCGACCGGGTGAGGGTCGAGGACAGCTTCTTCGACCTGGGCGGCCAGTCCCTTCGGGCCATCCGGCTGATCAGCCGCATCCGCGCGGTGCTCGGCGTGGAGGTCGCGGTCCGTACGCTGTTCTCGAATCCGACAGTCGCGCAGCTGGCCAGAGCCCTGGACGAGGCCGGCAACTCCCGGCCCCGGCTGGTGGCCACGACGCGGCCGGAGCGTCTGCCGCTGTCGTTCGCTCAGCGGCGACTGTGGTTCCTGGACCGGCTCAGCGGGCCGAGCCCGGTCTACAACATGCCGTTCGCCTGGCGGCTTGAGGGCTCGCCGGATGTGGGCGCACTGGAGTCGGCGCTGCGGGACGTGGTCCGGCGACATGAGTCGCTGCGGACGATCTTTCCGGTGGTGGCCGGTCAGCCGTACCAGCAGATCGTGGACGCCGCCGAGGCGGCGCCGGAACTGACGGTGGTGGAGACGGACCAGGCGACCCTGCCCAGCCTTCTGGAGCAGGCGACGCGACACGTCTTCGACCTGGCGACCCAGCTGCCGGTCCGGGCCTGGTTGTTCCGGCTGGCGCCGCAGGAGCATGTGCTGTTGCTGATGACCCATCACACCGCCTGTGACGGATGGTCGATGGGCATCCTGGTGCGCGATCTGGCCGAGGCGTACCGGGCCCGGACGGGCGGCCACGCGCCAGGGTGGCCAGAGCTGCCGGTGCAGTACGCGGACTACACCCTGTGGGAGCGCGGCCTGCTCGGCGACAGCGGTGAGGCGAGCAGCATCTTGTCCGGACAGGTGAACTACTGGACGTCGGCTCTGCGTGACCTGCCCGACGAACTGGCACTCCCGTACGACCGCCCGCGGCCGGTCGAACCGACCGACCACGGCGGCATGGTCGTGGTGACACTGGACGCCCAACTGCACAGCGACCTGGCAACGTTGGCGCGCCAACACAGGACGACCCTGTTCATGGTGCTCCATGCCGGGCTGGCGGCGCTGCTGTCCCGCTGCGGCGCGGGCACCGACATCCCGATCGGCACGCCGGTTGCCGGCCGCTCCGACGAGGCGGTCCACGATCTGGTCGGGTTCTTCGTCAACACCCTCGTGCTGCGAGCCGACCTGAGCGGCGACCCGACCTTCGCCGAGCTGCTGGCCCGCATCCGCGAGACCGACCTCGCCGCCTACTCCAACCAGGACGTGCCGTTCGAGCGCCTGGTCGAGATCCTCAATCCGGCCCGCTCGGTGTCCCGGCATTCGTTGTTCCAGGTGATGCTCGTCTCCGACAACGCGGACACGGGCAGGTGGGAGCTGCCCGGCCTGCGGATCGAGCCCACGCCGCTCGGTCACGAGACGACCAAGTTCGACCTGTCGCTCTTCGTCCGCCCGCTGTACGACGCCGACGGCTCGCCCGCGGGTATCCGGGGCACCTTCGAGTACGCGCAGGACCTCTTCGACGAATCGACCGTCGAGGCTCTCGCCGAACGACTCACGCGACTGCTGCGCCAGGTCGTCGACGACCCGTCCCGCCCGGTCGGCGAATACGAGGTGCTGGCGGATGACGAGCGGCAGCGGATCCTGCACGACTGGAACGACACCGGCCGGGCGGTGCCCGGGCTCACCCTGCCGCAGCTGTTCCAACAACAGGCGGCCCGGACGCCGGATGCCACGGCGGTGGTCTGCGGCGGGAACCAGCTCTCCTACGCCGAGCTGGACCACCGGGCCAACCAGCTCGCTCGCCATCTGGTCGCTCTCGGCGCCGGCCCGGAGAAGTCGGTGGCGATCGCACTGCCGCACGGTGAGCTTCTGGTCATCGCGCTGCTGGCGGTGTTGAAGGCCGGTGCGGCCCACCTGCCGGTCGACCCGGACCGGCCCGCGGGCGAGGTCGAGTTCATGTTCACTGACGCTCGCCCGACGGTGGTGATCACCGATACCCACGCCACTGCTGCCGGGCTGCCCGCGGCCGGTGGCCCCCCGGTCATGATCCTGGATGCCGCCGGTACGCGCGACGCCCTGACGAGTGTGCCGGGGACTGCCCTCTGCGACGACGAGCGGACCGCCGCGCTGCGGCACACCCACCCGGCGTACGTGGTCTACACCTCTGGCGTGGCGGGTGCCCCTGCGGGCGTTACCGTCACCCATCGGGGCGTCATCAACTACTGCGCCTGGGCGAGCGCCACCTATCGGGTCGACGGGGAAAGTGCGGCCCCGGTTCGCCCCGGGTTGTCGTCCGGCCTCGCCATCAGTTCGATCCTGTTGCCGTTGCTGGCCGGGGGCACGGTCGTGCTGATCCCGGAGGGTGTCGGCGGCGAGCCGCTGACCGCCTTCCTGGACGGCGCGGCGGGCCCGGTGTCTCCCGTGCGGCTGAAGCCGTCGGATCTGCGGGCAATGGCCGGGCACGAGGACCGGGCGGCGGACCGAAAGACGGTGCTGGTCATCGGTGGCGAGACACTTCCCACCTCGGTGACGCGCGACTGGTCGCACGGCGGTGCGGAGATCCACCGGGAGTACGGAGCGGAGGAGTGCACCGTCGGCAGCGTCGCGCACCGCGTCGGCGATGAGTCGGGTGCTGTCGTGCCGATGGGACGTCCGATCTGGAACACGCGCGTCTTCGTGCTCGACAACCTCTTGCGGCCGGTCCCGCCGGGTGTTTCCGGAGAGCTGTACGTGGCGGGTGCGGGGCTGGCGCGAGGATATCTGGGCCAGGCAGGGCGGACGGCCCAGCAGTTCGTGGCGTGCCCGTTCGGCGTGGGTGAGCGGATGTACCGGACCGGCGACCTGGTGCGGTGGCGTCCGGACGGGACCCTGGAGTTCGCGGGGCAACTGGACGAGCTGACGTCACCGTCTCCGGACTCCGGCGCTCCAGTTCGTGACGGGGTGGCGTCGCCGCAGGAGGAGCGTCTGTGCGAGTTGTTCGCGCAGGTGCTGGGTGTCGACCAGGTGGGAGTCGGGGACAGCTTCTTCGATCTGGGCGGCCACTCTCTGCTGGCAGCGGTTCTCATCGCGAAGATCACCGAGCGCTTCGGCGTGGAGCTGTCTCTCAAACAGTTCTTCAGCAACCCCTCGGTCGGCGCTGTCAACGAATACCTGAGCGATGTTTCCACTGGCGAGCGGGTCGGGCCGGCCGCAACGGGTGAGTAGCACCGGCGGGGGCGCCTTCCGACGATGACGGATGGAAGCACCTCTCGCTGTCGTGTTGCCGAAGCGCGGATTCGCGCCCTTATCTCGGAGGAACCCCATGAGCAGATATCCGGAACAGCTGGTTGACCGTGACGGACGCGGCTGGCGCCCAGAGCTGGCAGCCGACGCATGACCGGTCATCCCAGCCCTCAGCCGCTGATCCACGCCGCCGTGGCCGGGCAGGCCGCGCGTGACCCGGACGCCACCGCACTCGTCTGGCACGACCGGACGATCAGCTACGGCACGCTCGACGCGGCCGCGAACGACTACGCCGTAGACCTGCATGATCGCGGTGTCCGGCCGGGGCAGGTCGTGCCGATTCTGTTGGATCGGTCGCCGGACATGGTGGCGCTCCAGTTGGGTGTGCTCAAGACGGGGGCGGCCTACACGAATCTCGACCCGAACTGGCCGGTGGAGCGGCAGAGGATCATCCTCGACCTCATCGCGCCCGCGGTGGTCGTCAGCACGGACAACCAGTGGGACGGCCGGTTCGACCGCTACCAACCGTCGGATGGCGGCATCGACGGCGCGGCCCGGCGCGCACGACCGTTCCACCCGGCACCGGTGCCACCGGACGCGCCGGCGACCGTCTTCTTCACGTCCGGCACGACGGGCGTACCGAAGGGTGTGTTGTCACCGCACCAGGCGGTGACCCGGCTCTTCGGGTCCCCGGGCCTCGACGGTTTTGGGCCTGGCCACACGACCCCGCAGGTAGCGGCGCTGGCCTGGGACATGTACGCCTTCGAGCTGTGGGGGCAGCTCACGACGGGCGGCACCGTGGTGCTGATCCCGGAGAACTACCTGCTACCCGACACGCTGCGCCAGATCGTGTCGAGGCACGGCGTCGACACGCTGTGGATCACCACGTCCGTGTTCAACATGTTCGTCGACGAGGCCCCGGACTGCTTCGGCGGCCTCGCCCGCGTCTACACCGGCGGCGAGAAGGCGTCGCCGGAGCACATGCGCGCTTTCCTCAGCCGCCATCCCGACCTCCCGCTCTGGAACGCGTACGGGCCAGCCGAGAGCTGCATGATCACAACTCTCCGGCGGCTGGTGCCCGCGGACTGCGATGTGCCGGGGGGGATTCCGGTCGGCACACCGGTGCAGGGTACGAGCGTGGTGCTGCTCGACAAGAGCGATCAACGCTGCGAACCCGGTCAGGAGGGCGAGCTGTGCATCGCCGGCCAGGGCCTGGCGACCGGCTACCTCGGGCAGCCCGAGCTGACCCTGGAGAAGTTCCCGACCATCGACCTCGACGGGCTTCTGGTGCGTCTCTACCGCACCGGCGACATGGGGGTCTGGGACGACGACGGCGTCCTGCACTACCGCGGCCGGCGTGATCGCCAGATCAAGATCAGCGGACAACGGATCGAGCTCGCCGAGATCGAGTCGGTGGCCGGCTCGCTACCGGGCGTCCGGAACTGCATCGCCTTCCCGATGACCAACCTGGAGGGCCTGCCACAGCGGTTGGCGCTGGTGTATCAGGTCCCGAGATCGGACGCGCATCCGTCGGGGCCACCGGAGGACGACCCCCTGGGCGTGCACGCCCAGTTGCGTCAACTGCTGCCCGCGTACATGGTGCCGCAGATCGTCCGCGGCCTGGCGCAGTATCCGGTGACCGCCAATGGCAAGGTCGACCGCGCGGCACTGCACGAGATCGCCCGGCAGTCGCGGCCCGCCGGTCGAGTCAGATCGGGACGCGGCCGTGAGCGCTGAAGCGGACGGCACCTCGCTCGCGGTCACCCGCCCGCGGCTCGACGCCGACGAGGCCACCGACATTCCCGCTGCCGCTGCCGCCGGGCCTCGCCATGCGTAGCGGCGCGGGGCGGAGCACCGGGCGGGTACGTCCCAGAAACCCGTGGTTCCCGTTCGAGACGGGCGAGGAGGCTTCGGTCCGCCTGCTGTGCCTGCCGCACGCCGGTGCGGGTGCGACGGTCTACCGGGCCTGGGGTCGCGGCTTGCCGGCGACGGTTGCCGCCTGCCCCGTCCAACCGCCCGGGCGGGAGACCCGGCGCTCCGAACAACCGCTGACGTCGGCGGTGGAGATGGCCCGGCAGTTGGCCCCGGAGGTGATCAGGACGGTGCGACCGCCGTACGCCATCTTCGGCCACAGCACCGGCGCCCTGTGTGCCTTCGAGGTCGTGCGGGAGATCCGTCGTCTGAACGGACCGCTGCCGGTCCACCTCTTCGTCGCCGGCCGGCGTCCGCCGAGCATGCCGATGATCAGGACCGAGCTTGCCGGGCTGCCGGCCGACGAGCTGGCGGTGGTGCTGCGCCGGCTCGGCGGGACACCCGAGGAGATCCTGGCGGAGCCGTTCATGCTGGAGCTGATCCAGCCGCTGCTCGTCGCCGACTTCCACGTCAACGAGATGTACAGCTACCACCCCGAACCCCGCCTGCCAATCCCCATCACGGCTTTCGCCAGCACACGTGACCACTTCGCGGCACCGGACCAGGTCGCCGGATGGGAGCAGGAGACGAGCGACCGGTACGCGCAGCTCGTGCTGGACGGCGATCACTTCGCGATTTTCGAGAACTCCCCGGTGGTGCTGGGGCGGATAGCCGCTGATCTGGGGACGTAGTCACGATTCTGCCGCGATCAGCGGAGCTGACGGCGGCAATCGCGAAGGTGTGACAGGTCGTGCGGGACTGAAATCGTCAGTGAGGGCCGTCGGTGCGGTATGCGGTCGTTGGCCCATCACTGCCTACCTGGAGGGTCTTCGATGGGTGAGTACTACGCGCCGGACCAACGGAGAAAATCGGTCACTGTTGCGATCGTGGGCCTCGGTGTCCGAGGGCTCAGTGTTCTGGAGCGTCTCATCAGCCACGCGGCCCTCGCCGATCAGAATCTGACGTTCGACCTGCACCTCGTGGACTCCAACCCGGCCCAGCCGCGGCAGTACGACATTCATCAGCCGGACTATCTTCTGCTCAATCACGCGTGCGCGTACGCCTCGATGTTTCCCTCCGCCAGATCCGTCTCGCACGCGCCCGCGATGCGCGGCCCGAACCTCTTCGAGTGGGCGCGGGAACGCGGGATGCGGGTGGCAGCCGACGGCTTCACGGTAGGAGCCGACGGGCGCCCGGTCAGGCCGAACGACAACCTGCCGCGGCGGGTCTTCGGCGAGTATCTGCTGTGGTTTCAACAGTATCTGCGGGACAACGCTCCGGACAACGTGCGCCTGATCGGGCACGCGTCCAACGCGGTGGACCTCCAGCAGAAGGGTGACACCTCGATCCTGTGTCTCGACAACGGTGACCGCGTCGAGGCGGATCACGTCTTCGTGACAGTCGGCCAACGCCCCTCCCAACCGCAGCGCGATCAGGATGCCTCTGCCGACCGACTGATCGGTTCGCCGTACCCGCTGCCTGGACAACTCGCGTCCGTACAGCCGTCCGAGACCGTCGCCATCGCGGGCCTCGGTCTGACGGCAACGGACGCGATCCTCGCGCTGACGGTGGGGCGGGGCGGCAGATTCGACCGGACGGTCCTACCCGAGCGGTATGTGGCGAGCGGTCGTGAGCCCCGCATCGTCGTGTTCTCCCGCTCCGGCCTGCCGTATCGCGCGCGACCCGCGCCGTCGTCAGTCGTGTCGTACGAGCCGGTCGCGTTCACGCGGTCGGCAGTCGACGGGCTGCGCACCCGGACGCCGCAACTGGACTTCGACCGCGATGTTCTGCCGCTGCTCCTGCTCGAACTACGGGTGGCGTACCGGCGGGCGGCGCTCCTGCAACAGGCGGGTGCCCAGGACGCGGAGGCATTTCTTCTCCGTGCGCGCGCGGCCGCCGTCGAGGGGCGCCTCGACGAACTCGCCGAGCTGCCCGGGGCGGCCGAATTCGACGCCGAGGCGGCCTACCACGGGCGCCCGACCCCGAGCGCCCAGGATTCCGCGGCGTCGGCCGACGGCGAGACGTACCAGCGATCGCTGGAGTCCTGGATGGCGGCCGACATAGCGAACGCGGCCCGCGGATTCGACGGCAGCCCCTTCAAGGCGGCAACCGAGATGTGTCGCGAGGTCCGCGACACCATCAGGTACGCGATCGAATTCGGCGGACTGACGGACGCCTCGCTCGACCGGTTCTACCGCTACCACGTCGAAGCGATCAACCGCCTGGTGATCGGCCCGGAGAAGGAGCGGTCCGCCAACATCCTGACGCTGCTCCGCTCGGGTGTGGTGTCGATGTCCCTGGGGCCGAATCCCCTGGTGAGCTGGGATGACGACAGTCGCACCTGGGCCTTGTCCTCGACGGCGTTTCCGGTCCGCAGCACGGTCAGCGCGGACTGGCTCTACCAGGGCTACACCGATCGCCTGAAATCCCTGCGGGACGACCCGACCGTGGTCGGGGCGATGGCCCGGCGGGGCATGGTCCGGCGATTCAAGCCGGACAGCCCTGTCGTGTCCTCCATCGATGTCGACGATCAGGGTCATCCCGTCGGAGAGGACGGCAGCTCGGCCTCCCGGATCTGGGTCTTCGGGCTGCTCTGTGAGGGTGCGACGTTCTACAACGGCTACCTCACCTCCCCGGAACGCTTCGAGCGCGCCCAGTTCGACGTCGACCGCGCCGTGCACCAGCTCGTCGAGGGGATCCGGCAGGAAGGGCAGACCGTGAGCGCGTTCGAGGGAGGTCAGCACCGATGATCATCGAGACCGGACTCTGGGGAGGGGTGTCCCAGCCGCCCTGCGTGCTCGAATCGTTCGAGCGTGCGGTCGGCCGCCAGCCCGGAGCACTCGCCGTGAGCGACCCGGAACACCAGCTGACCTACCGTGAACTGGCCGCATGGATCGCCCGCATCATCGGTCTGCTGCGAGAAGCGGGTGTCGGCCCGGGCGACACGGTTGCCGTCACCGGACCTCGGTCCGCGGCGATCGTGGCCGCGGCCTGGGCCGTCGTCGGCGCGGGCGCCACCTACCTACCGCTGGACAGCAGCTTTCCCCGCAAGCGTCTCGGCTACATGCTCGCCGAGAGCGGCGCGAAGGTCCTCCTGCACACGGGGTCCGACCCGGAGCTGCCGGCGCCTCGTCGGGTCAGCATCCCGGCGTGGACCGAGGTGGAGCGGCTGGCAGGGGCTGGCCTGACCTTCGTCCCGTGCACGCCGGACACGCCCGTCTACGTCATCTACACCTCCGGGTCGACCGGTAACCCCAAAGGGGTGGCTCTCCCGCACAGCTGTATCGACAACATGGCGCACTGGCAGCGGCACCACTCCGTCCGCCAGGACCTGCGCACTGCGCAGTTCGCGCCGCTGAACTTCGACATCTGGTTCCAGGAGACGCTCAGTACGCTCGGCGGCGGCGGATCGCTGGTCATCATGCCCGAGGAGTTGCGGCAGGACCCGATCGAGTTGCTGGACTGGCTCGCGCGAGAGCGCATCGAGCGGCTGTTCCTGCCCTGCGTCGCGCTGCACATGCTGGCGACAGCGGCTACGGCGTTCGACTCACTGGCGAACCTCGCCCTCCGCGAGATCAATACCGCCGGCGAGCAACTCGTCTGCACGCCGGCGATCAAGGAATTCTTCCAGCGCCTGCCCGAGTGCGCTCTCAACAACCACTACGGCCAGAGTGAGTCGCATACGGTGTCGGTGCACACGTTGGCCGGGGAGAGCAGCTCGTGGCCCGCGCTGTCGCCGATCGGTCTGCCACTGCCGGGTTGCGAGATCCTGCTGGACACCGCCGAGCCCGGTGACTCGCAGATCGGTGAACTGCTCGTGGCCGGATCGCCACTGTCACTGGGATACCTGAGCCAGCCGGAGTTGAACGCGCAGCGGTATGTGCAGGTCGCCCGGACAGCACACGGGCACACCCGGGCGTTTCGGACCGGTGACCTGGTGAGCGTGGAGAACGGGGTGCTGCACTTTCTCGGCCGTACCGACGACGAAGTCAAGATCCGCGGGTACCGGGTCAACCCGCTCGAGATCGAGGCATGCCTGGGCAGACAGCCGGGAGTGGTGGAAGCCGTCTGTGTCCCCGTGAGCATGGGCGCCGGCTCCCGTCAGCTACGAGCAGCCGTGACGGTCGCGGCCACCGCGGAGTTCGACGCGGCCACCGCGCTCGCCGCCCTCCGCGAGGAGCTTCCCTGGTACTCGGTCCCACCATCCATCACGGTGCTGCCCGCCCTCCCACGTACGCCGAGTGGAAAGGCCGACCGAGCCGCCGTCGCGCGGCTGCTGGCTCCGGGCAACCGATCTGCGGTAGCCGCCGACGCAGGGGAGCGATGAGATCGTGTCCGCCAATCCAAGACTTCTTGTCCTCGACTACCCGGGTCGGCGACCCGAGGCACACATCAGCGAGATGCATCTCGACCGATCCGGGTTCGATTGCCAGGATCTGCTGACGTCCCCGATGCCGACCGCGCTCACGACTCCGGCGTACGCCAGCGAGCTCTTCGCGCGGCAGCGACCAGATCGCCCGGTTGCCCTGGTCGCGTACTGCGCCGCCGCGCCACTGGCTGTCGCGATGGCCGCACTCCTGGCGGGCCCTGCCGGTCCCGTGCCCATCGTGCTGCTCGACCCGCAGCAGACTCCACCGTCCGAGATCCTCCACGAGTACCACGAGGTCGTGCGTCAGGTCGAGGGCCGAGCGCCCAATGTCGAGCGGCCGCCGCTGCTCGATATCGAGGGACTGCTCGCCACTCCCGAGACGCTGGTGAAGCGCATCGGGGAGGACCTGCGCCTTCGTGCGCGGCTGGCCCTGGCCGCGTTCGGGTTCGGCGACGCCGACGTCAGCGGCCCGGTCGAGGGCGTGGTCGGCGTCTACGTCGAATGGCTCACGTTCCTCGTAGCCGCGCACCACGACGAGCAGCCGGCGCCGCGGGGCCCGATCCTGCAGGTGATCTCACAGGGTCATCCGGCCGACGCCGGCTGGCTGGGCGCGACCGACCTCCGAACCGTCCGCGTGTCGTGCGACCGACCGGAGCTGGCTGCCGACGCCGAGGCTCGGGCGGCGGTCCTCGACTTCCTCCACGGGATCACCGCCGGGGCCTCGATCGAGACGAAAGGCGAGGAACAGAACGTGCAGGCTGACCTTGTCACCGAGACCGAACTCGCCCTGGCCCGGATGTGGGCGGACGTCCTAGGGGTCGACGTCGTCGGCCGTGGCGACAACTTCTTCGACCTCGGCGGGGACTCGATGCTCGCGACCAGGTTGGTGCTGTCGGCCCGGCGTACCTGGAACGTGGACTTCAGCGTCCGGGTGCTCGTCGACTCGCCGGTGCTCAAGGATCTGGCCGACCGGATCGACGTGCTGGTCGGCGCCGCGACCACCGGATCCCGTCGATGAGGTGGTCGGCAACGGGCAAGGTTCCCGGTCTGTCCGCAACGCGCACGATCGATGCGGACGGCTGGCCCGGCACTCGAGCGAAAGTGATCAACAGCGAAGCGAGGAGCACCCGTGTCCAACCCGTTTGACGACGCCGACGCTCGATATCGCGTTCTGGTGAACGACGAAGCCCAGTACTCACTGTGGCCCGCCGCCATCGCCTGTCCCGACGGTTGGGTCGTCGTCCATGACGACGACTCCCGCTCTGCCTGCCTCGAGTACATCGAGGATCACTGGACAGACATGCGTCCGGCAAGCCTCGTCCGCTCCCAGGATGGCTGAGAGCCCAGCGGGTACGGTGCCGGCCCACCGGCTGATGCCGCCCGCGTACCACTGGCGTAGCGAGGACCGATGATCTTCAACGCTGCGTACGACATCGTCACCGACGACATCTTTCTCGACCTGGCCGGGTTCGTTCCCGGGGTCGATCTGAACCTGAAGCTGGAGGGCCTGAATCCCGCCGGGTCCATCAAGCTGAAGACCGCCGTCGGGCTGATCGAAGACCTGATCAGCAGATCCGGCATCGGCCCCGGCGACCGGCTGATCGAATCGTCCTCCGGCAACCTCGGTATCGCCCTCGGAACCGTGTGCGTCACCCGGGGGATCAGTCTCACGATCGTCGCCGATCCCAACACCAACGCGGCGGCCATCCGCACGATGCGGGCGCAGGGCACCACTGTCGTGGTCGTCACCGAACGGGACGCCAACGGTGGATTCCTGCAAACCCGGATCGACTACATCCGGTCCCAGCTGAAGCAGGACCGGAAGCTGTTCTGGCCCAACCAGTACGCCAACCGGGCCAACAGTTCTGCGCACTACCGGCAGACAGCCCGCAGCATCCTCGACGAACTGCCCGATGTTGGTGCCGTGGTCATCGGGGTGAGCACCTCCGGCACACTCATGGGCTGTCTGGAGTTCTTCCGCGAGCACCGCCCGACCACCCGGATCATCGCCGTCGACTCCGAAGGATCGATCCTCTTCGCGGATCAGGGCGCTCCGCGCCTCATTCCCGGCCTGGGCGCGAGCCTCCGTCCCGAGCTGCTCGTCGACGGCGGCGACTACGAGCGGGTGGTGGTGCCCGAAGTCGAGACGGTTTCCGCGTGCCACCTCGTGGCGCGCCGGTACGGACTGCTGGTCGGTGGGTCCACCGGTACGGTGCTCGCCGCGGTGCGTCGCCTGGCACCGACGTTCCGGAACGGGAAACCGGTGGTGGCCATCTCGCCAGACACCGGGGAACGGTACGTCGACACCATCTACTCCGAGAAGTGGGTGGCTGAGCACTTCCCGGGAATCGACTCGGTCCTGGCTCGGTGGTGAGGAGTCCGAATGTTTCAGATCGTGCCGCACGCGGTCGCCGTCGATGCGCTGAGCGGCTCCCGTGACGCCGTCCTGACCGCGGTCAAGAAGGCGTATCTCGCCCATGACAGAGGTCAGACCGTCAACCCGTCCAGCCATTTCCTTCGTTTCCCGGACCGGCCGGCGGACCGCATCATCGCCCTGCCGGCGTACCTGGGCGGCGAGGTCGGGATGCCTGGGCTGAAATGGATCAGCAGCTTTCCCGGCAACCACGAACTCGGCCTGCCCAGAGCGTCAGCCGTGCTGCTGCTTAACGACGACCGGACGGGTCGACCCGTGGCGTGTCTCGAGTCGGCCCAGATCAGCGCCGTGCGTACCGCCGCGTCCGCAGCTCTGGCGGCGCGAGCTCTTCGACCCGGGAACGGTCCGGCCAGTGTCGGCTTCGTCGGTGCTGGCGTGATCGCGCGCACCATCGCTGACTTCCTCCATCACACAGGGCTGCCGGTGACCCATTTCTTGTGCCACGATCTCGTGCCCGAGCGGGCCCAGCAGTTCGTCGGTCACGGGGAGAAGCACTGGCCCGGGTCCGGCGGTGTCGCGGACCTGGATGCCACACTCGGCTGCGACGTGATCGTCTTCGCGACCACTGCGGGAAAGCCCTACCTGCCGGAGACCCTGCGTTTCGCACCGGGACAGACCGTCCTCAACATCTCGCTGCGCGACATCCACCCGCAGACCCTGCTCGCCGCACAGAACATCGTCGACGACGTGGAACACTGCCTGCGCGCGCAGACCTCACCCCATCTGGCCGAGGAGCTCTCCGGCGGACGTGACTTCGTCACGGGAACACTCGCCGACGTCCTGCTCGGCAGGTGCGAACTGCGAACGCGGGAACCGGTCGTGTTCTCGCCGTTCGGTCTCGGCGTCCTCGACATCGCACTCGGCGCCATCGTCCTTGACCACGCGAAGAGCGATTCGCGCACCGTCACGGTGGCGAACTTCTTCGAGGACTGACCCGCAAGGAGGCACCGGTGGGTGAGGCACGGCTGGAGTCCGGTGTGCACGGACACGAGACGTACACCTACGACTACGACAGGACGCTGCTGCCCGGCTCCGACTCCGGGGCCGGCATGTGGCGGTATCAGCGCCTGCTGCCACGCCCCGACGTGCCGACCCGGTACCCGCTACCGGTCGGCGGCACGCCGTTGCGTCCGGTGCGGGAGCTGCGGCAGCGGCTCGGACTGCCGGGGCTGTGGCTCAAGGACGAGACAGTGGGACCGAGCGCCTCCAACAAGGACCGGGCGACGGCTCTCGTGATCGACCAGGGACTGCGTGTCGGCGTCGGTGTCGTCTCGACGGCGTCGACCGGCAACGCCGCTCTGTCGACCGCCATCGGCGGCGCGGCCGCGGGAATGGCCGTCGTCATCTTCGTGCCCGCCGACTGCGCGCCGGCCAAGGTCGAGCTGATGACGGCGATGGGTGCGTACGTCTTCAGGGTCCGCGAGGGCTATCGGGCCGCGTTCGAGCTGTCCCGGCGCGCAGCGGCCCACTTCCACTGGCTGGACCGCTGCACCGGGCTGAATCCGCTGACCATCGAGGCCAAGAAGACGGCCTCCTTCGAGGTCTGGGAGCAGCTCGGCGACCGTACGCCGGATGTGGTGGTGCTGCCCGTCGGTGACGGTGTGACCTTGATCGGCGCAGCCAAGGGCTTCCGGGAACTGGTCGCCTGCGGCGCGCTGGAAAGGGTTCCCCGGGTGGTCGCGGTGCAGGCGCGAGACTGCGCGCCGCTGGCCGCGCAGTGGCATGGCGTCCAGGCGCCGGCGCGGTGGCGGGGCACGGTCGCCGACGGCATCGAGGTTCCCGAGCCGATGCTCGGCGACTGGGCCATCGACGAAGTTCGTCATTCCGGCGGCGACTTCGTCACCGTCAGCGACGCCAAGATCCTGGACGCGGTCGAGTTGCTGGCCGACGCGGCGCAGATCGCGACTGAGCCTGCCGGGGCCGCGGCGGTCGCGGGTCTGCGCCGGGCGTGCGCCGCAGGGCTGGTCGCTCCGGACGAGACGGTGGTCGCCTGGGTGACCGGCGCGAACCTGCCCGCCGCTCCGGTCGAGGTGGACCGGCCCGGCGCGGTCTTCACCATCTCGGCCGGGCTCGACGCGGTGGCCGCGGCGCTGGCCGGTACGTCAGTTCGGGTCACCTGAACCCGGCCAGGGCGCCTGCCGGATGGGAGTGGGGCGGCGGTCACCCGCCGCCCCACCGTCGAGGTTGACCCCGGCCGCGACCGGGCTATTTCCGCTCGGACAGCCACGCATGCGCCTCAGGCAGGCGCCTCTGCGCCAGCGTCCCGTGCCCGTCGTCGAACCACCGGGCGTCCGCTCCGGGAATCTGCCGGGCCAGCCATTCGCCGTGCGCGAACGGCACGAAGACGTCCCGTCGGCCGTACATGAGCAGGACCGGGGCAGCGACGTCGGCGAGGTCGAACCCCCACGGCCGTACCTGGGAGCCGCTGTCGTCCCACCATCCCTGGATGCCCGGCGCCAGGCCGGCGCTCCGGCAGGAGGACAGGAACTGGTGGTACCTGCCGAGGGTGACCGCGGCATCCTCCCGGGCGGGCGTCCACGCGTCGGCGTCGACCGCATCGTCCGCCGACGCGAGGAGGAACTCCTCCCGGTCCTGTTCCATCTTCTTCCGCGCCGCGTCCGGGTCGGTGAGGTACATGCGGGTGTCGTCGACGTCGTCCCGGTACATGTCGGCGAACCAGTCGAGGCCCTCGGCCTCGAACGGCGCCATCCCGGCCAGCACGACGGCGGCGGTCACCAGATCCGGCAGCAGGGCGGCGCACGCCAGCGCGGGCGGCCCACCGCCTGAGAACCCCCACGTCCCCAGGCGGTCGATGTCCAGCTCGGCGCAGATCGCGCGGACGTCGTCGGCGGTGTCGGCGACGGTGCGGCCCGGCCCTGGCGAGGAGTCACCGTAGCCCGGCCTGTCGTAACTGATCAGCCGCAGCCCTCGCGCGGCGGCGTCGCGCACCCACGGACCGTGGAAAGTGGCTCTCCGGGAACTCGGCGTGCCGTGGTGGGCGAGGATCGACCAGCCGGCGGGATCGCCCCACTCCTCGACGGCCAACAGCCGACCATCCGACGTCCGTACGGTGTGGCGCATCCTGCCTCCTTCGCGCTGGGTTCGAACAGCCGTAGCCATCAGAGCACGGTGGCGCGGAGCGGCAACCTTCACGATTGCCCGACCTCTGCCGGGGTGAGCAAAACCGAAGGCGCGGTCGACTGCGCCCCGCTGACACGATCGACTCACGCCTGCTCACCACCCCGCGCTGCCGGCATGGATGAAGGAGCTGACATGACGCAACAGCCGAAGACCAAGATCAATGTGTGGCTGACGGATCCGGCCAGCTGGGCAACCAACGAGGCGGACATCGCGGTCTCCGCTGCCTCTGAGTTCAACGAGGCGCACCCGGAGTACCAGGTCGAGATCAACCGACACGACTTCCGTACGATGCCCGCCGAGGTGGCGCGAGCGGCGGAGCACGGGGAGACGCCCGACATCGCGGAGTACCACTTCACCGCCACCCGCGCCGCCATGGACATGCTCGGGCCGGACGGGAACCCCCTGTTCACGCCCGTCGGGCGAGCCATCGCGGGGCGGAGCGAGATCCTCGGTGAGCGCGTCGTGCTCGACGACATGGTGCCCGCGGCGCGCGACTACTTCCGCTACCAGGGCGAGCTGATGGCCATCCCGCGTACGGCCTCCGGGATCGTGCTCTACGCCAACATGGACCTCCTCGCCAAGGCCGGCATCACCGAGCCGCCCCGAACCTGGCTCGAGGTCACGGCGGCCTGCGAGGCACTCGCCAAGCTGCCGGGGCCCACGCACGGCATCGCCTGGCCCAACTTCTACTGGGTCTTCCTCCAGTCGGTCGCCCAGCAGGGTGGACTGATCACGGATCGCGACAACGGTCGGTCCGGCCGCGCCGAGAAGGTGAACCTGGCCTCGGCCGAGATGATGAACTACGTCCGGTGGTGGCAAGGCCTCCACCGCGACGGCCACTACCTCTACACGGGCGAGCTCCTGGACTTCGCGGGCGGTTACGCCGCGTTCGAGGAGCAGCGGATCGGGCTCTTCCTCAGCTCCTCGGTGGACGCGTCGCACCTGTTGGACCGGGGTGAGCGGCACGGGTTCACCGTGGCGGTGAGCCCCATGCCCTACAACGACGATGTTCCCCTGGCCGGCAACATGATGGGCGGATTCGCGCTGTGGCTCGCCGCGGGCCTGAGCCAGGCGAAACAGGATGGTGCGCTGGCGTTCATCCAGTACCTGAACCGGCCGAGCAGCGCCGCGGAGTGGGCCAAACGCCACCACCGCATCCCGATCAGCAGGGCGGCGGTCGACGTCCTCCACGAGGAGGGCTGGTACCGCGACAACCCGCGTCTTCGCGTGGCCGGCGAACAGCTCGAGGCCGCGGACGGCTCGCCGGCGGCGCTGGGTCCTCTGCTCGGAGGGCAGGCGGGCATCATGGGCGAGATCACCAGCGCGATGCACGACGTCCTGACCAATGGCGCCGAGCCCCACGCCAGGTTCGCCGAGGCGACCCGACGGGCACAGCAGATCCTCGACGCCTACAACTCGTACTGCGACGGGCCTCCCCGCCGCACCCCCAATGACCTCGCCGTCAGCCTGTAGCCGACGCCCTGGCGTCACCGTCTGGAGGTCGTGATGTCGCTCGATCACAGTCTCGTCGGTGAACCGGGGGAACGGTGCGAGCGAACCTGGACCTCGAAGGACGCGCTGCTGTACGCCCTGGGCGTCGGCGCGGGTCTCGGCGATCCACTGCGTGATCTCCAGTTCACGACCGAGAACAGCGACGGCATCGCACAGAGGGTGCTGCCCACCTACGGCGTGGTGATCGCACAGATCCCACCGGCGCGCAGCATCGGTGACTTCGATCGCGCCCAACTGGT
The DNA here is from genome assembly GCF_039871815.1 of Micromonospora sp. B9E7. Lineage (NCBI taxonomy): Bacteria > Bacillati > Actinomycetota > Actinomycetes > Micromonosporales > Micromonosporaceae > Micromonospora > Micromonospora sp. B9E7. Next base: position 48,040 of record NZ_JBDPLX010000012.1, on the reverse strand, counting down.
GATGGCCGAGCAGTACGTCGAGCTGCACCGGCCGCTACCGGTCAGCGGCACGGTGCTCACCTCGCCCACCGTCACCGGCATGTACGACAAGGGCTCGGGTGCGCTCGTCGAGTCCGAGAGCGTCGCGGTCGACCCCGCCACCGGCGAGCGTTACATCACCACCCGGTCAGGGATGTTCATCCGGGGCGAGGGCGGGTTCGGCGGCGACCGCGGCACCTCCGAGCCGTGGGAGCCGCCGAGCCGGGACCCGGACCACCAGGTGGTGGAGCGGACCAGGCCGGAGCAGGCACTGCTGTACCGGCTTTCCGGCGACCGGAACCCGCTGCACAGCGACCCGACATTCGCCGCACGCGGCGGCTTCAGCCGGCCGATCCTGCATGGTCCGTGCACCTTCGGCTTCACCGGGCGGATGCTGCTGCATCAACTGTGCGGCGCCGACCCGGCGAACTTCATCGCGATGTCGGGCAGGTTCACCGCCCCGGTCACCCCAGGCGACTCGTTGGTCGTCTCGATCTGGCGCGGTGCTGACGGCACCGCCTCGTTCCGGACAGCCAGGGGAGACGGGACCGTGGTCATCGACCGGGGTCGGTTCAGGTATCGCGCCTTGTCCTCGTACCAGGCCCCTTCGTAGGGCCGGCGGCCGGGCGGCGGTCTTCCACCAGACCGGCGGACCGGTGACAGCTCGGGTACGAGCTGTCACCGGTCACGCGTTGTCGAAGTGTGCCCGGATCCGTTGGCGCCACAGCTCGTAGGCGGGCACCGATCCAGGGGAGTGCACCGCCGTGGCGTCGGCGAGCGCGCCCGCCTTGTCCACGGTGAGACCGGCCAGGGTCTCGCAGGCCGCGGTGGTGTAGTCCGGCACCAGGCCAGCGTGGGTACGCGCCTTCACCGCGAACACCACGCCCAGTGCCAACTGCGCCCAGTGCTCGCCGGCGGCCCGCCGCAGGGCGGCCAGGCCCTCCGCGTCGCTTCCTCCGGCAAAGGTCGCGGCCAGCCCCACGCCGCTCCACAGGTCCGGCTGGCGGTGCTCGGCGAAACGCCCCACCGCGGCGGCGACATCGGGGGCGCGGCCACCACAGATGAACCACAGGGCCCGTCCGACTCCCTGATCGACGGCTCGAAGGAAATAGTCCGGCGAACCTTCCCAGGGATAGGGCTTCGGCACCTTCTGCGCATCGACCCAGCGCGGCGTCTCGAAATACGCGCGATCGAATCCGTACCCGTCGACAGCCAACCAGCTCATCGTCGGGTAATAGGGGTCGCCGGCGAGGTTGGGAACTGCCTTGTTCCACAACTTCCTGGGCAATCGTGCCATCGCGAAACCCATACCGATGTATGCGAGGAAAACATGGGGACGCCCGGGCCCGAGGAGCAGATCGCGGGTTCGGTGGCCACGTCCCATGGCGTCGAGAACGGTGAAGGCCATCGTCACCCCCTCGTAGGCGAATCCGCGCATCTCCTCGCTCACCAGATCCAGCCGGCGCTCGACCTCCCACTGGTCGCGGGCATCGATTCCCCACTCGAACCCGCAGATGACGGCCTGGGGCACAGCCTCCAGGTGCCGTACGCCGGGGGACGGTTCGCCCGGGAAGCCCCGTTTGGCGAAGGTCACGTCGGCGAGCTGAGGGCTCAGCATGAGCCTGCGCATCGAGCCGAAGACAGTTGGCATCTATCCACCTTCCGCGGGTGACACCGACGCGTCACCTCTCCATCGTGGCGTGAGGAATGCGGGCGCGCTTACTCTCGGTTGCTGTTCGTCGCCCGACTTCGTCACAGGATCGGCCATTGGTGGTCGCACGTTGCGATGTCATGTTTGTGGGGTGAGTTTTTCACCCTCCGGGTCGTGACCAGATCTCTGGGAGCTGGGGTTCCGCTCGAGGGACGATCGAGCAACCGAAAGTCATCCGGTGTCAACCCTTGGAGCTGAGAAATGAACAGGGAAAATGGGAAGGTCGTCTTCCAACTGCTGGGCCCGGTGTCCGCACACCTGAACCACCAGCCGGTGATGCCGAACGCGCCCAAGCAGCGCCAGATCCTGGTGCTGCTCGCGCTCAACGCCGGGCGGGTGGTCACCACACAGACACTCGTGGAGGAACTTTGGGGGGACCAGCCGCCACGCAGCTTCGCCACCACCCTGCAGACCTACATATTCCAGCTGAGGGCCAAGCTGGCGACGGCTGCCCGGGACCGGGACTGGCCGAGACGGCTGCTCGGCACCAGGCACTCCGGCTACCAGCTCGACGGGCAGCTGTGCGAGACCGACGTGGCGGAGTTCGACAACCTCGCACGCGCAGGTCGCAGAGCCGTGGATTCAGGAGACCCGAAAGGCAGCTCCGAACTGCTGGGTTGCGCACTGGCACTGTGGCGCGGGCCGGCCCTCGTGGACGTCCCGGTCGGCCGGATCCTGCGTGCGGAGGTCGGATCGCTCGAGGAGAACAGGATCGGCGTGCTGGAACGCCGGATCGAGGCCGACATCGACCTCGGCCGTCATGCGGACCTGTTGGGCGAGCTGACGATGCTGGTGGCCAAGCATCCGATGCACGAGAACTTCTACGCCTTGCTGATGGTCGCCTACTACCGCTCCGGGCGCGCCGGTAACGCGTTGGAGGCCTTCCGGCAGATACGGGCCGTACTCCGCGATGAACTGGGTGTGGAGCCGGGCCCGCGGCTACAGCGACTTCATCAGGCGATCCTGGCCGGCGCCCTGGACTTCGAGCCGGTTTGGCTCGCGTCGTAGCCCGAACCGCCCGGCGACCTCCGCCGTCACGTCGTGGCCCCGACGGTCGGTCGCCACGGAGACGCCGCAGCGGTCAGGCCCGCCTCACCCGCACCGGCAGGCCACCGCGGATCCGGAGCGACAGCATGGCCTCGGGCACCGGGTCGGTCGGCCCGGCAAACTCGAACCGGAAGCGGCGCGCGACCATGGCCGCGATGAGGGTCGCCTCGAGCATGCCGAGGTGGCTTCCCACGCAGACCCGGGGGCCCGCCCCGAAGGGTATGTAGGCGTACCGGTGGCCGACAGGCGGGGCGTCGGCCGCGAACCTCTCCGGCCGGAACTGGTCCGGCTCGTCCCAGAAGTCGCGGTGCCGATGCAGCGTGTAGGGGCTGATCATGATGTCCGCGCCGGCAGGGACCGGGTATCCGCCGATCTCGTCGGCGGCCAGGGCGACCCTCGGTAACCCCCACACCGCGGGATAGAGCCGCATCGTCTCCTGGATGACCATCGTGGTGTACGGCAGTTTGACCAGGTCGCTGTACTCCGGGGTGCGGTCGCCGAGGACCATGATCGCCTCGGCACGCAGTCGCTCGGCAGCCTGCGGATGCCGGCTGAGCAGGTACCAGGCCCAGGACAACGTGCTGGCCGTGGTCTCGTGCCCGGCCAGGAGCATCGTCACGATCTGGTCGCGCAGCCCACGCCAGCGGGCATCGGCGTCCTGCTCGCTCTCGCTGACGCGCAGCAGCACCGACATGAGGTCGGACCCGTCCGTGCCCGTGTCATGTCTGCGGGACTCGACGAGCGTTCGCACCGCGTCTTCGATCTGCCGCTTGGCGGCGCGGAAGCGGCGGTGGCGCGGAAGCGGCATCCACAACGGCAGCGCGCCCAGCGTGACCATCTCGAACATTGCCTGCTCCTGCGCGGCCTCGAACGCGGGCCCCAGGAAGCTCAGCGGACTCAGGTCGGCGTCGAGCAGGGTCCTGCCGAGCACATCCATCGTGAGCGCGGTCATCTCCTCGGCCACATCGACGACGTTTCCGGCCTGCGCCTCCAGGCGCTCGGTCAGCTGGGCGCCGGCGTCGGCCACCACGCCGGCGAAACCCGCGATGCGCTCCCGGCGGAAGGCGGGCGAGATGACGCGCCGCTGACCGCGCCACGTCTCGCCCTCGCTGGTGAGCAGGCCGTCGCCGAGAATCCGCCGTCGGGCTTCGGCCAGGCCCAGCCCTTTGTGATAGTTGGCGGCATTGTCGGTGAGCACATGCCTGGCGTGATCCGGATGGTTGAAGAAGTAGAGCGTCTTGGGCCCCATGGAGAACCGGACCACGTCGCCGTACTTGTCGGCCGCATCGGACAGCAGACCCAGCCGGTCACCCCACAGCTTGCGCAGCAACCCGGGCGTCGCCCACGGCGGTGGCCCCGGGAAGGTCCGTCGGCCATGCGCGGCGACACTCATGCCCTGCCTCCGGTGCCGGTGCCCCGGGGTTGCGTGGTGGGGGCAACCGCGAAGGCACTCAGCGCCGACGCGAGCTGCGGCGGTACCTGTGCCGGGGTGGCGGTACCGTTGGCACCACGCAGGCACGCCACGCGTTCGCGGCACCGAGCGATCAGATCCTCCACTCCCTCGCGTACCCGCACGACGTCGAAGGCGAAGCCGATCTGGGTCTGCGTCAGCTCCTTCAGCCGCATCCGGATCGACACCTCGTCGAAGGCAGAAACCTCGGCCAGGTGTTCGCACTCGGATTCGATCGGGCGCAGTTCCAGGTCGTCACTCAACTCGTCGAGCACGTCCGGAGCGTGTTCGAGCAGGAACATCTCGCGGCACCGGCCCTGCCAACGCGTGTAGTAGACGTTGTGGACGCTGCCAACGAGGTTCGTCTCCTCGAAGCCGACGACGTGCCGGTATTCGTAGTACTGCTTCCTCATGGCCGCCTCCGTCAGAGTCGCTTACGCAGCTCAAAGGAGCGGCAGCGCCGGCTCACCGGCTGTGCCGCAGGTTGTGCTGAACGTGGTTCTGCGTGCTGCGCCGCAGGCTGTTCCGCTGACCTGTGATCAGATTGCGGGAAGGTCGTACGCCGCTCCACCTCGGACCTTGCTCACAAAAACAGCAATCCACGATCACTCGGAGTTGCGGATTCCCGCCGGTCGACTGTCGGCGCCCTAGGGCAGCCAGCCCGAGTCGTAAGCCATCTTGACCGCTTCAACCCGGTTGCGGGCATGTAGTTTGGTGACGACCGTTGTGAGGTAGTTGCGGACGGTCCCGACCGACAGGTGCAGATTAGCGGCGATTTCGACCGGGTCCGCACCTCTGGCCGTCATCCGCAGCACCTCGTGCTCCCGTGTGGACAGCGGGTTCTGGCCGCAGTCCCAAGCGGACAGGGCCAGCTGCGGGTCGATCACCCGGCGGCCCAGGGCGATGGCACGAATGGCGTTGGCCAGGTCCTCCGGCGGAGAGTCCTTCAGCAGAAAGCCGGACACCTGGGCGGTGAGCGCGCGGCTGACCGTTCCGGACCGTCCCAGGTTCGTGAGGATGAGGGTGCGACAGCAGGGCAGTTCGGTCCTGAGCTGTGCTGCCGCCGACAGGCCGTCCAGACCCGGGAGGTCGACGTCGAGGACCGCGACATCGGGCCGGCAGTCCAGCGCCGTGGAGACGATGTCCGTGCCGTTGTCGACGGCCGCGACCACCCTCAGGTCCCGCTCCAGTTCGATGAGGGCTACCAGCGCCCCGCGGACCATGGCGACGTCCTCGGCGAGCAGGATCCGCAGCACGCGCAACTCCCCTCAATTCACGCGGCCGGCGCATGCCGGGCCGACGACGAGCTGCATCCGACGCGATGTATCCGGGTGCCCAGGGCCGCGTCAGCCTTGACGGCGACCTCGGCGAGCACGTGGAATCGGCCGTCACCGCATACCGACGCGCTCAATGTCCCGCCGACCGCCTGCAGGCGGAAGGCGAGGTTCTCCAACCCGCCGCCGTCGCGATAGGTGGTTGCGGTCCGCGGAACCCCGTCGTTCGCGACGGAGAGTGTCACGTGTTCATCGCTCTGTTCGAGAGTGATCCAGCAGTTACGCGCACTGCTGTGGCGCAGGATGTTCGTGGTCAGCTCACGCAGAAGCATGGCGAGGACCGAGTCCACCTTGTCGGGCAGGACTCCGCAGTTCACCTCGACCCGCGCCGTGACGTTGGCGCTGGCGAACAGCGAGGCCACAGCCGCCGCCTCCTGGGCCAGTGAGATGTTGCGGTACCCGTCGGCCACCTGCCGTACCTCGGCGGCGGCCTGCCGTGCCATGGCGACCACGTCGCGCATCTCGTCGCTGGCCGTGGCCGGGTCGCTCTTCGTGAGCCGTCCGGCCAACTCGGCCCGAAGCGTGATCGCGGCCAGGCTGTAGCCGAGCAGATCGTGCAGGTCCCGGGCGAAGCGCATCCGCTCTCTGACCACGGCGAGTTGTACCGCCTCGGTGTGCCTGCCCTGCACCTGCTTGATCATCATGTTGAGGCGGCACATGCCATAGATGGTCAGGCCGATGGCCATGCTGGCGATGGCGATCGTGCCGGCGTACCGCACTCCGGGCCCTATCGTCACGGCGGCCGCGAACGTGCTCATGACCACGGTGGTGAACAGCGCCCATGCGGCTCGACCGGGAACCACGAGCAGCACCGACGCTGCGAGGAATCCCCCCGTGCCGGGCCAGACCGCGCCGACGGCCAGCATCGGCAGGTAGGTGGTGAGAGCCTCGACGGCCAACAGCCCCATCCGCGGCCACGGTGGGCCCGCAGCTGTCACTTTGATGTGACGGGTCTGCAGGACTGCCAGGGTGGTGACCGCGACCAGACTGACGGCCACCCGCCGCGACGGCATGGGTGCGATCAGGATTGCGCTGATCTGTACCGCAAGCAGCACGCCCAGAATCACCAGCCGCAGACGTGCCACCCCCGGCACTGCGTCTTCGCGTTGAGCCTCCTCGGCCGACGGCATGGAACTGATCAGCTTCATGGCATCTGTGATGTCATTCGGAAACCCCCGAAACCAGGTCTTCGTGGAAGGTTCAGTGGCCCATTCCTCGATGAAGGCGCTGTGGGCCTGCGGCGACGCGACCGGACCGATGGCGTACCCGGGCCGGCGCCTCAGCTGTCGGAGCAGGTCTCGTTGCCGCAGCGCGCTGGTGGTGGCCCACGGTCAAGCCGGATCGGCGGACTGCCGATGGGCCGCCAGACGCGTGCGGAGAGACACCTCTCCTGTCGGAGCCCGACAGGAGAGTCCCTCACCGTCAGCACACGATGCGCGTCCAGCCCAGGTCATCGGGGATGCGGCCGTACTGGATGCCGAGCAGTTCGTCACGAAGTCGCATGGTCACGGGACCAGGGCGACCGTCGCCGATCGTCCACTCGTCGCTCGCCCCGCGTACGCGTCCGACCGGTGCGATGACCGCCGCCGTGCCGCAGGCGAAGACCTCGGTGATCTGGCCAGCCTCGCACTGTTTGCGCCACTGCTGCACGTTGATGCGCCCCTCGCTGCGGCCGAGGCCGAGCCGCCCGCTCAGCTGGAGCAGCGAATCCCGCGTCACCCCCGGCAGGAGGGTGCCGGTCAGCGCGGGGGTCATGAGGGAGGCAGGTTCGTCGGCCGCGGATTGTTGGACGAAGCAGAGGTTCATCCCACCCATCTCCTCGACCCATGTGCGCTCGACCGCGTCCAGCCAGACAACCTGGTCGCAGCCTTGGTCCACCGCCTCTCGCTGGGCGAGGAAGGCGGCGGCGTAGTTGCCGCCGGCCTTCGCGGCGCCGGTCCCGCCGGACGCGGCGCGCGTGTACTCCTGCGACAGCCACACGGTCAGTGCGGGCGGGCCGGTCCGGGTGCTGAAATAGGCGGACGCCGGGCAGGCGATCACGCAGAACAGGTAGCTGCGGGACGGGAGGGTGAACCCCAGCGTGGGCTCGGTCGCGATCATGAAGGGGCGAAGGTAGAGGCTGGTGCCCGCACCGTGCGGCACCCACTGTCGGTCCTGCCGGACCAGCAGCTCGATGGCTCTCACGAAGGTTTCCACCGGGATCTCCGGCATCGCCAGTCGCCGGGCGGAGGCGTTGAACCGGGCGGCGTTGCGCTCCGGGCGGAACAGCGCGATCGACCCGCCCTGCTGGCGGTACGCCTTCATGCCTTCGAAGATCTCTTGCCCATAGTGGAAGACGGATGCCGACGGTGGCAGAGCGATGCTCTGGAACTCTTCGAGGCGTCCGTCGTGCCACCCGCGCTCGGCGTCCCAGCGCAGGGTGATCATGTGGTCGGTGAACACCTTACCGAAGACCGGTGCGTTGAGCACCGCCTGCCGGTCGGTGTGGGACAAGGGATTACGGTTTGGACGCACGTCGAAATCTAGTATGACTACTGCCCTCCCCATGGCATGTGATGTGTGTTTTGGCGGCTATTTCTGTTACTGATCAGTTGCCAGTAATTTATTCGACACAAACGACTTCTCGTCGTCGAGAAAACCGTAGGCCGGTCGGCGTCTCAGCACGAGACCCGACAATTTACCTTCACCTGGACAAGTGCGCCAGGTAGTGCTCCTTGCGACGGGAAGGTCCGATATGCACTGATCGCCTCCCTCTCCTGGGTTCAGGGGTCGTATCGAACTACCTCGACATCCATCCTAGATCGAGTGGCGTTCTTGCGTCGAGTCCCGCCGATTGGACCTCGATCGGCCACCACCTCCTGCTCCTCGGCTAAGCACCAGGTCAGGGCACAGCTCAAGATTTTCTTCGACCCTCAGGTGAGACGATCGGCACCGGTTCGGGATGGAGTCGGTTTCCGCGCCTCCAGCTGGAAGAGGGCGTGTCCGATCGCTCGATGCCCCTGCCGACCGGGGCAATTATCGATATCTGGACGATTTCTTCCAGCGCAACATAGGAGAGGTAATTTCCGCGCCGGGCGGTGTTCACTCAAAGTCTTCGAATCTCTGGCCGGCCGGGCGGCATGAATTTCTATTATCCCGACGCGTCGACGCGTTGACGACGCCGATCTTCCGCCATTTTCCTGCCCCGAAGGAGGCGGAGCGTGGGCACTGAGATCCTGAGGCGCACAACTGCTGGCCGAACCGTTCGTCGCACGGCGTTCGTCTCGGGTGGCCCGCCTCGCTCCGGTGCCACGACGCTGTCTCGCCACGCCACCATCGGGACCGCCTGAAGAGCGTCGACCCCCCCGTCAGGCGGCGCGTCGGTCAAAGGGATCAGTCGGTATTCGATCATCGCGTCGATCGTGTTCCCAAGGGGACGGACGAGATTGAGTTCGGTGCACGTGACTCGCCGACGGGCAGGCTCCGTGGCGTCATCGACGCGTCCGAAATTTTCACCGTGGGCCGGAGGGCGGGGGTGCGTGCTGACCGGCGGAGGATGGGTCGACGTCTGGTCTGCGCGAGGGCGGGCTTGACGGGGGCGGCCAGGAGTCGAGGTCGTCGTTGCGAGCCAGGAATCGGTCCTCGCCGGAAGCGGTGATCGGCGTACTGGCCGAGCGTTCGACATCGATACAGGTGCACCGATGATGAACACCGGGTAAATGAGTCAGTAGCTCCGGCAGGTCATTGGTGAAAGGCGTCCGACCTTCGGGTCCGGATGGTGCCCACTGAGCCCGTTGATCAGCGACACCTGCGTCGGCGCGGGCCCCGTTCAGTCGGTGCTGAAGTCGTTCGACGGGCACCGGCGCGGCGTGGACCTGGCCGTCGGCCCGCGCCCCGTCGTCGAGAGTCGCCGATGGGAATGCTGGAGTCCTTCGGCACCTCAAGCGGCCACTGCCTGCGCAGGCCGGCGAGAAGGTCAAACCGCATCAGGTGCGGGACCCGCGGAGACGGCGCGACGCCGAGGTGCGCGAGGTATGGCCCGCGGACGAATAGCCAGTGTCAGTGCCCACGCCACCGACTAAGCCGGCCAGGATCGGCAGCAACTGCGGTTGGCGCTGAACAACTGAGCGGCCCGCTGTCCGTGGACTGCCCGAATCCGCGTCGAGGAGAGACGCGGCGCGGCGCAGGCACTCCGGGGGCCGAATGTCGACCGAATTGCCGTGACCTCATGATGAAGGAAAGTGACGGCCAAGGGTGACCTGCCGGCGAGTATCTTCAGTCGATGAAGACCGCATATGCCCGGTGCTGCAGCTCTGCCAGTCGCCTGTCGTGGCATCGTGATCCATCGTGAAGGCAAACGTGTCGCTGGCCGTCGGACCGACGTACCAGTTGGGCATCCGCCTCTGTGTCCCGTCTGCGAGTCGTCTTCGAACTCGCGTGTGAGCAACCACAGCCGTCGGTGTGCCTGAATCAGGGCCGCCCGCGCAGCCCCGTGACCGAACTTGACTAGCGCAAATGAGGCTAACTGGTGACGTCGCTGGCATGGCTACGAACCCTCGATCAGTGTCGGTTTCCTCTGTAGGGCAATCACCTCCCGACAGGGAACTTCCGCGAGAGTGCTCCACGTTCTGCGCGACCCGTGAGCAACCCTCAATCAGGCGAGGGCGGCTCACTTGAGATCGCCCGATCACTGGTCGGAGTCGATCCAATCCTACGATGGCCAGCGCCACGGCGATGACCCGGCGGCTTCCGCCACCGGCGACCGGGGACCCGGTTACGGCAGCCGTTTCGATAAGGAGGCGTTGGCAGATAGCTCGGCGGTGTGCGGCGACGGCTGGTCGGTTCGCGTACTAGGTCGTGGTGGACGCGAAGCTTGCTGCTTACCGCAGTGCCTCCGCCACGATACGGGCGACGGCGGGGTCGGCCAGCAGTGCCGCGCGGGACACCGGGAGGCGGTGCTTCTCGACGCCGAACCCGTCGGGCAGGTGGTGGTTTCCGGACACGATGACCGTCGCCGAGCCGCCCCGCGCCCCGCTCGCACGTCCGGCGGTGACCAGGTAGCTGAGGAAGGCGGCGAACCGCTCCGAGAACCCGCGGCTCACCTCCTCGTCGGCGTCCAACATGTCGCACACGGTCTGCACGACGCCGTCGTACAGGGCCTGGAGGCTGCGCATGGCCTCGGCGAGCTCCGCAGGAGCCTGTGTGCCGATGTTCGACCCGAGGGCGCCGGTGAAACCGGCCGCGGCAGCGAGGGCGGCCCGAATCTGGTCCTCCGACAGCAGCTCCGCATAACCCTGCACCGACGTGGCGAAGAGCTCCTGGATCAGGTCGCCGTCGACGTGACTGGGGTCGAGCAGCACGACCGGTGGCTCAGGCAGGCCCCTCGTGCGCAGCAGGTCCGCCGTCTGGCGGGCCAACGCGCCCCCGGCGCAGTAGCCGAGCACCCCGCAGACTTCCAGCCCGGCGTTCCTGACGTCGTCGAGCCAGCGACTGACGCAGCCGTGCGGATCTGTGCCGGTGACCGGGTCAGCGGTCTGCGGAGCGAACACCGGCTCCCACACGACCGGTTCCGGCGCGAGGTTGGCGACCAGATCACTGAAGCCGGCCTCGCGACGACCGGGACCGAAGTCCACGGTGAGCAGTACGCGATCGCTGAGCCCGGGGGCGAGAACCCGCCATGTGGACTGCATCGTCATCTCGATTCGTTTGTCTGGGCAGTCGGCGCGCTGAGCCCGGCGGGTACCACGTAGGCCACCAGTTGGCGGTTGCCGGCACCGTCGTCGCGGGCCACCACCACGGCGTCCTTCACCCGGGCGTGCCGGCGCAGCAGGCTGGCGATCTCGTCCACCTCGATCCGGTGGCCCCGGATCTTGACCTGCGAATCGGCCCGCCCGAGGAACTCGAAGTCGCCGTCGAGACGCAGTCGGACCAGGTCGCCGGTCCGGTAGAGGCGCTCGGTGCCGGTCTCCGGAGGGCCGGCGACGAAGCGTTGGTCCGTCAGGCCCGGACGACCCCGGTAGCCCAGCGCCAGTCCACTCCCGCCCAGGTGCAGCTCGCCCACCACACCGGCCGGCAGGACACCGCCGTCGGGGTTGAGCACCCAGGCCGAGGTGTTGCGAATCGGGCGGCCGATCGGCACGACCTCGTCGTCAGGTCCGGGACGTACCGGGGCGATCAGCGACCAGACGGTCGTCTCCGTCGGGCCGTACATGTTCCACACCTGGGAGGCGACCGCGCAGAGCCGGTTGGCCAACGGGCGGGTGAGCGCCTCGCCGCCGCAGAGCGCCAGGCGCAGTCGCAGGTGCGCCGGGGCCAGGGCCAGGACGGCGTCCCAGGTCACCGGAGTCGCCTGCATCACGGTCACCCGTTCGTTGGTGACCAGGTCGAGCAGACGTTGGGGGTCACGTGCGTCCTCCGTCGAGGCGAGCGCGATCCGTGCGCCGACCATCAGGGGCAGAAGCAGCTCCAGCACGGAGATATCGAAGGACGGGCTGGTCAGTGCGAGCATCACGTCGTCGTGGGTCAGCCCCGGGCGCTCCGCCATCGAGGTCAGGAAGTTCACCACCGCGCGATGCGGCACGTTCACGCCCTTGGGCTGGCCGGTGGAGCCGGAGGTGTAGATGACGTACGCGGAGTCCTCGCCGTCGCCCCCCGCGCTGACGGTCAGCGGCGGGCCGTCCGCGGCGTCGCCGTCGACCTCGTCCACCACGACGACCCGGGTGCCGAGGGCGGCGAAGGTGTCCGGCGCGGTGCCCGGGCCGGAGACGATCACCTGAGCCCGCGCGTCGCGCAGGATGAACTCGACCCGGCGACGGGGGTACGTCGGATCCACGGGCAGGTACGCCGCGCCGAGTTGCCAACTCGCCAGTATCGCGAGCAGGGCCTCGACGGACCGGTCGAGGTGGACGGCGACCACGTCGCCGCGGGTCACCCCCTCCCGCGCCAGCCGCTCGGCGAGCTGCCCGGCGTGCCGCCCCAGCTCGGCGTAGGTGAACCGGCGACTCCCGCTGTGCACCGCGGGCGCGTCGGGATTCTTGTCGATCGAGGCGAGCATCAGCTCCAGGGCGCTGCCCACGTCGGGCAGGGGAGTGCGTGGCGGCGCGCAGAGGCGGAGCAGGTCCCGATGCTGCTCCTCGGTCACCAGGCTGAGCTGGTCCACCGGGGTGTCCGGCGCGGCCATTCCGTGGCGGAGGAGGTTGACCATGTGCTCCAGCAGGAGGGCGGCGGTGGCCTCTTCGTAGATGTCCGCGCTGGCTTCCAGGTTCAGCAGCGTCCGCTGGTCGGCTTCGGGAGCCACGACCAGTTCGAGGTCGGTCTGGAGGGCCGTGGAGGCCAACGGCAGCCGCCGAGAGGTCAGTTCGGGCACGCCGGCGAACGCCTGCGCCGACCGTGAGGCGTTGTTGAACAGGATCTGGTAGACCGGGTTGTACGCGAGGCTCCGCTCGCGGCCCAGTTCGGCCACCACCGCGGCGAACGGTGGACGCCGGTGCACCATGGCTGTGAGTGTCTCGTCGCGTACCCGGGTGACCAGGTCGGCGAAGCTCGTGCCGGCGGGCGCCTGCACCCGCAGTGTCACCACGTTCATGAAGAGCCCGATCAGCCCTCGGAGTTCCGCCCGGTCGCGTCCGGACACCGAGGTGCCCACCAGGATGTCCCGGTCCCCACAGTGTCGGCTCAGGGTGGCCACCCACGCGGCCGACAGAACCATCGCCGGCGACACCCGGTGTCGACGGGCGAACTCCTGCAGCGCGGTGACGTCGGCATCGGTGAGCGACACCTGCGCCACGTGCGCCGACAGCGTCGGTCGACTCGGGCGCGGGGCCGCGCCCGGCATCGTGAAAACGGCAGGGGCGTCGTGCAGGCGCTCGCGCCAGTAGGCGAGGTCCTTCGCCCAGGAGCCGTCCGTCGCAGCTGTCCGTTCCTGCGCCACGTGCTCTTGATAGGTGGTCGGCAGATCCGCCGGCTGCCACCGGCCGCCGTCGTGCAGCGCGGCATACGCGTCGGAGAGCTCGTCGAGGAGCACGCCCATGCCCGCCCCGTCCGTGAGGATGTGGTGCAGGACGATGAGAAGGACGTGGTGGTCGTCGGCGATCGGGTAGAGGGTGATCCGCATCAGCGGTAGCTCGGAGAGGTCGAACCGCACGGCTCTTTCTTCTTCGGCCCGGCCCGCCCACTCGTCGAGCGACGCCACCGGGACCACGCGCAGCACAGGTGGCGCGCTGTCGTGCACCGTCACGAAGGGACGGCCGTCGCGTTCGTGGAAGGTGGTGCGCAGTTGCGCGTGCCGCTCCACGACGGCTTCGGCGGCGCGGCTGAGCACCGCCGGGTCGAGCGGCCCCCGAATCTCGTAAGCCATGGTGAGGTGATGCATCACCGTGTCCGGCAGCAGCTGCTCCAGGAGCCAGATCCGCTCCTGCCCGAACGACGGCTCGGTGGTCGACCTCACGAGTCCTGCCTTCCCGCGTCGGCCGGTCCCGCGGCCAACGCTTCCCGTACCCGCGCGGCGAGGGCCGCCACGGTCGGCTGCTCGAACAGGTAACTGGCGGGCACACCGACCCCGTACGTCTTGCGCACGTGCGCGATCACCCGCATCACCTGCAGTGAGTTGCCGCCAGTTCGGAAGAAGTCGTTGTGGATGCCCACCTGGTCGCGATTGAGCAGCTGCCCCCAGAACCCGGCCAGGTTCCGCTCCAGGTCGTCGCGGGGCGAACCGTCGGCACGGGACTCGACAGTGACCGCCGGCAGAGCGTTGAGGTCCACCTTGTGGTTCGGCGTCTGCGGCAGGGCGTCCAGCGTCACGACCGCTGCCGGCACCATGTAATCGGGCAGCAGCTGACGGAGATAGTTGATCAGCTCTTCGTCGAGCACCTATTCCCCCCTTCCGGTGCGAGGATCGGTGGAATTCGCGCCGGCGGCCGGGTCGACAGCCACGATCCGCACCTCCGTCGTGTAGCCAGCGCCGTGACCGTCGGTCAGCCAGGTCTGGCCGACGTCCGGCAGCATCTCGGAGACGGTGAAAGTGGTCTGCCGCGCCTCGGCCGTCCGCCGTACCGCCTTGGCGAACAGGTTCACCAACACCAGGCTGGTGAAGTCGACGAAGACCGGCTTGTCCTCGACCGGTACCTTGTAGAACGCTCTTTCCGGCAGGCCCAGCTCGGCGCGCCAGGCGCGAGCCGCCAGGAAGCGGTCCGGCTCCTTCTTGATGGACGCCCATCGTAGGTCGGTGGCGTCCAGCGTCCACGACTCGCGCGCGAGCACGAGCCGATCGATGGCGATGCGGGGCCGGTGCGCAGCGGGTGGCAGCGGCTTGAACCCGTTCACCGTGGCGGCCGAGAGCAGCTCGCCCACCACTTCGAGCAGGTCGAAGCGCCGGACACCGTCGCGGGTGCGGACCGCCAGTCGGCCGTCGGTGCGCTCCACCACGAGGCGTGCCGCCGGCAGCGGCTCCCCCGGGGTGCCGCCGGCGTCCGGGTGCAGCGACCAGTACGTGTACCGGGGCGACAGCAACGCCGACGGGGGGTAGGTGCGGGAGTTCGTCGCCTGCCAGTGCTTCGGCGAGGACAGGTAGATTCGTCGGTCGCCGTGGTCCGCCTCGTCCGCCCGGAACAGCCAGGACGGATCCTCGTGCTGCTCGACGAAGAGGCGGCTCTCGACGGTGTTCGATGCCAGGTGCAGCTCGCCGAGGACGAGCAGGAACTCGCCGCGGGCCAGCGCCTCGGGCCCGTCGGCGGCGATCATCAGGTCCGGAGCGTGGTGGACGGCAGCCGCCCAGGCCGGCTCCGGGGCCGCGAAAAGCTCGGCGACCCGATCCGCGATGTCCTCGGCGCGCACCCGGTGACAGGGCGTGTCGACGGGGGGCCGCAGGATCTCCTGCCACCGGCGTTGAAGTTCCGCGGCGACCCTCGCCACCGGTCGTGGCAGCTCCCGGAGAGAGAAGGCCAACTGCGGGGTGGCGGCCGCGACGACCGCCGCCAGCGACGGCGGGGTGTCGCCCGAGCGCGCGCGCACCGCCTCGTACGCGTCGTCGAAGATCGTGCGGTACTCGCGCGTCACCTCGGCGACGAACCAGCGCGCGCTCTGCAGCAGCAGCGCCAGCGGTGGGGCCAGCGCGTCGAGGACCGTGGCGCCGAGGCGGACGTCCACGTCGCGCACGGTGTCCTCGTAGAGGATGGTGCGTCCGGCGTAGGTCTGCCCCGGCCGCCGGGCCGCCCGCACCCCGGCGATCTCTTCGAACACCCCGGCGGCGTGTTGCAGCGCGACCACGAGCTTCGCCTCGTCGCCGGCCACCGCGGCGACCGCGTCCCGGGCGTCCAGAAGGCGGCCCACGCGGTTCAGGACCTCCCTGCGCACCACCGGGTCGCCCACCCGGTCGAGCCGCTCGATCAGCTCCCGCTCGGGGTGGGCGGAGACCGCCACCTCCAGGCCGAGGTGCAGGAGCCCGCGCTCCCGCAGTGTGACGAGCTGGTCGAAGACGTCCTGCTCGGTGCGGAACTCGGGGTGGCCCGACCAGAGGAAATCGTCGGCGATCTCCCGGGCGGTCCGCACGCCGTCGCAGAGGTCGATGAGCTCGGCCTCCGCCTCGGTCAGCTGAACCGGCGGCCGGCTGCTGCGGTGCAGCGTCCGGCCGACGAGGTCGAACGAGCTGACCCGGCGGGGCGGCAGCCACGGCAACAGCTGCGGGTCCTGCTCCAAGGCATGCGCGACGGCGTCCACCGCCCAGACCTCGAAGTAGGTGGTGCGTCGGGCGAGGAGGTCGGGGCCGGGCGTGACGTGTGTCGCCGCGTCGTCGGCGGACCAGTGCGCCCAGCCGACCGGACCGAAGAAGCCGATGGTGTCGTTCTTGACGCAGTAGCGCTGCCAGTAGCTGGCGATCGCCGACTCGTGGTTGCGGCCCCGGACGTTGCGCGGTTCCCCGGCTGCGGCCTTGTCGACACAGTCGGCGATGAGTGCCCGGTTCTGCCAGGCCACCGCCTCGCGGAACGCCGGGTCGCGGGCGATGTGGCGGATCTGCTCCGACAGTTGGGCCGTCGCGCGCTCATAGGCGGCCTGGTAGTCCTCGCGGCTGCCCTCGCCCGTCGTGGACCGGTCGGCCGCCGACGCCAGCTCGACGTTGCTGAGGCGGTCGACCTCGGCCGCCGGGAAGCCGGCGCTTCGCAGCACCGACTGCTTCCAGATCGACCAGTCGCTGCCGCCGAGGCGGAGCAGGTGCTCGGCCGTCACCGCCGGCACCCCCGACCCTGCCGCCGCGTCATCGGCCCGCTCCCAGTCGGCGCAGTTCCTCGATGAAGCTGCCGAGGGTGGGATAGTCGAAGATGGCGCCGATGCTTAGGTCCACACCGAAGCGGTCCCGGACCTGTGACATCAGCTCCACGGCGATCAGCGAGTCGCCGCCCAGCGCGAAGAAGTCCTGGTCGTCGCCGAGGTCGACGACGCCGGTCGCAGCCGTCCACAGTTCGCGGACCTGGTCGGCCAGCTCGGCCGGTGCCGGTGCCGGTGCCGGTGCCGGTGGCGGTGGCGGCTCGGCGATCGTCGGCGCCGGTGGCGGCTCGGCGATGGCGGACGCCGGTGCCGGCGTCGCCGTCGGGATGGCGCCCGCTGGCGTGGACGGGCCGTGCCGGCCGGTCGCCGGTGTGGGTGGCCGAGGAACCGGCACCGGCCGCCGTGCCCGCGTCTCCTCCCGCGCCGCCGTCGTCCACAGGTCCGCGGACGACGGCTCGGGACGACCGTCGCGGAACCGGCGGACCGCCACCTGTCGGGGTGTGCGCGCCGCCAACAGGGTCATCAACAGGTCGACACCGATCTCGGGCGGAATGCCCACGCTCTCGGCGGCGCCGTCGGCCCCCCGAGGTGACACCAGGGCGGCCGGATCGGTGGCGCGGCGCATGGTGAAGCCCCGCACCTCGACCAGCACGGTGCCGTCCTCGTCGAGGACGTCGAGGTCCGCCATGATGCTGTTGGCCGGGGCGTCCGGCCGGCGGCGAATGTGACTGAGGATGCGACCCGGCAACCGGCCGTGCACCACCATCGAGCGGTACATGAAGGGGACGTGGATGTCGTCCTTGTCCAGGTCCCGTACCGACGTGGTGGCGGCGTCCATCAACGTCGGGTGGACCGCGTGTCGAAGGGCCTCGTCCTGGTATTCCTCGGGCAGCGCCAGGACGAGCAGTTGGCTGTCACCGGCCGGGTGGGCCTGGACCTGCTGATAGGTGCGCCAGCGCGGGCCCAGCGTGAAGGCCTGCCGGTCGGTGCCGAACGGTGGCAGGGGGCGGTGCTCGGTCAACGTGGCGCGCAGTTCCGCCAGGTCGACGTGGCGCGGTGCCGGAGCGTCCGCGTCAGGCCGCCACGCGGCGACCCGCCCTCGTACGTGGGTCTGCACGTCGGTGGGGGAGGACGTGGTCAGCGGTGCCGAGGAGACCGCGAAGGTCCAGTTCTCACCGTCCGGGTGGAAGGCCACCTCCACCCGCCGCGGCGAGGTCAGCTCCAGCATCCGCTGGAACACGACGTCGTTCAGCCGGACCGGCTCGTCCGCCCCGTCCAGGATCTCGGCCCGGAAGGCGTCGACGACCAGGTCGAGGTGTCGGGTGCCCGGCACCACCGGCACGTCGCCCAGCCGGTGTTCGTCGGTCGCCGGGTCGTTCTCCGCGCTCAGCACCGTCTGCCACCGGCGAGCCGGAGCCTTTCCCGCGGCGGAGAGGAGCATTCCGCCCGCAGCCATGCCCACGCTTCGCCACGCCGGCCAGTCGATGCTCAGCAGGCGATCCGCGACGAGAGGCGTGTCGCGCACGAAGGTGTCCAGATAGGCGTTGGCCGCGGCGTAGTCGGCACCCCCCGACTGACCTCCCAGCGCGGCCCTGCTGGAGAAGCAGACGAAGAAGTCCAGCCGTTGGCGTTTGGCGAAGACCGACTCGAGACTCAGCGCACCGGCCATCTTGGGCGCGAACGTCGCCTCGCTGTCCGCCGCGTCGGTGAACTGGACCGTGCCGGAGCCGATCCGGCCGGCCAGATGCAGGACGCCATTGACGGGCCCCCACCGGCTGGTCACCTCGTCGACCAGGTGACCCAGTGCGGGGGCGTCCGCGACGTCGCAGCCGTGGGCCTCCACCGTCGCGCCGAGCGCGCCGAGTTCTTCGACCACCTCGCCCGACACCGACCCGCTGCGCCCCACCAGGACGAGAACCGGCTGCTGACCGGTCCTCGCGAGCCCGCGGGCCACCTCGATGCCGAGCCCTCCACCGCCGCCGGTGATCAGGTACACGCCGTTACGCCGGACCGTCGGTGACGTACCGGAGACCACCTCGAGCCGCCGCTCGGCGGGCACCCACCTGAGTTCGCCGCGCAGTGCGACGACCGGCGATCCGTCCTGGTCCGCCAGCTCCGCGGCGAGATCGTCGTCGGCTACCCGCCCGCCGAGGTCGATCAGTCGTATGGTGAGTCGCCGGTCCTCCTCCGCGATCGTCGCGGCCAAGGGCGGCAGCAGGGCGTGCTCCGGGCGTACGCCCTCGGCGCCGCTGATGTCGACGGCCTGGCGGGTCAGTACGACGATCCGAGCCCTGTCGGCCACACCGGAGACCCGGGACACCAGCCGCGCCACCTCGTGCAGCTGTCGGAAGGGGCGCTGGAGCGCGGCGACATCGGTGCGTTCGGCAGCCGTACCGGAAAGACCCCACGCGTGCACCAGCATGAGCGGCTGCCGGCCGGCAGCCGCGACGTCCCGCAGCAGGTCACCCAGCTCAGCCTGACGTCGGACGGGGAGGTGGAAGGAGCGCTCGGTCGAGCCGGACTCCCGGGTGGCCGGGACGGGCACCATCCTGATCCCGGCCCGTTGCAGGGCAATGGTCAGATCGCGTGCCCGGTCCTCCTCGGCCAGCAACAGCGCGTACGGCGCGGTGTCGGGGCTGCCGTCCGCTCGGTGGGGCGCCGGTATCCAGCAGGGCACCGAAAACGGGGACTCGTCCACGGGGGTGTCGCCGGTCAACTGCTCCTCCGTCGGGTCGTCTGTGTCGGGTGCCGCCACGCTGTGATCCCTCTCGGACGTCGGTGGGTTGTCGGGCGCGGGGAACGTTCCCTCCACCGCAGCGGTCGCGGACGGGTCCGCCCAGAACCGCTCCCGCTGGTACGGGTAGACCGGCAGCGGCGTACGGACGACCTGTTCTCCGTGACCCACCGCGTTCCAGTCCACGTCGTGCCCGTCGGTCCAGACGGCAGCGAGGGAACGCAGAACCGCACTCTGGTCCTCGCCCGGGTTCGGACGTCGGGGCGGCAGGGACGCCACAGCCAGGTGGCCCCCGTCGGCCAGGGCGCGGTGCGACCGGCTCAACGACGTGAGGGTCTGGCCCGGCCCCACCTCGATCAGCATCTGCGGCCCCTGGGCGAGCAGATGCTCCAGCGCGGGTCCGAAAAGCACCGGATCGACGAGCTGATCGGCCCAGAACGTCGGGTCCGTCGCCTGTTGCGCGGTCATCGTCGCGCCAGTGGCGGCGGAGACGATGGGGATACGCGGCGCGCGCAGCGCGACGTCGCCGAAAGCGGAGCGGAACTCGTCGGCCGCCTCCCGCATGGCCTCCGTGTGGAAGGCGTGCGCGGTGCGGATCGGCCGACTGCGCAGGCCGCGCTCCCGCAACGTGCCGGCAAGGCCTTCCAGCGCGTCGCGCGGACCGGCCAGCACGGTCTGTCGGCTCCCGTTCACCGCCGCGATCCCGACCTCCACCGACAGCAGGTCGGCCAGGTCGTCGGAGTTGGCGGCGACCGCGAGCATGCCACCCGCCGGCATCCGGTTCATCGCCCGCGCACGGATCGCCACCAGCGCGACGGCGTCGGAGAGACTGACGACCTCGGCGACCGCCGCCGCGGTGAGCTCGCCGATGCTGTGGCCCAGGAGGCGGTGCGGCACGACGCCCCAGGAGCGCCACAGCTGCGCCAGGGCGTACTCCACCGCGAACAGCAGCGGCTGCGCGACGATGGTGGCCGCCAACTGGGTGTCGTCGCCCGTACGCCAGGCGTGCGCGACGTCCGTGCCGGCCGCCGAGAACAGGTGCAGCGTCTCGTCGAGCGCCTCGGCGAAGCGTGGCTCCTGCTGATACAGGTCCTGCACCATGCCGGCGTGCTGAGCGCCCTGCCCCGGAAAGAGGAAGGCCAGTTCCCGCCGGTCTCCGGAGCCCCGGACCACGGAGTTGACGTCGCCCGCGGCGAGGCCGGTGACCGCCTCCGCGGCGGTTTCGGCCAGCAGGGCGGCCCGGTGCGGATAGGCGCGGCGGCCGTGTTGAAGCGTCGAGACGGTCGCCGCGAAGGTCCGCTCACCGTGGTCGGCCAGATGGCTTCTGAGCCGTTCCTGGTAGGTGTCCCGGGCGCTGGTCGTCGCTGCTGACCAGACCAGCAGGCGAGGCCGGGCGACGGCGGGCTCGGCCACCCGTAGGGGCGCTTCCTGCAGCACCGCGTGGGCGTTGGTCCCGCCGATGCCGAGGGAACTGACGGCGGCCAGCCGGGGCCGGTCGGAGCGGCGCGGCCAGGGGGTGGGTTCGCTCGGCAGGTGGAAGGGCGAGCCGTCGAGCTCGAGCTTGGGGTTGACGGCGCTCACGTTGATGGTGGGCGCGATCCGCTCCCGCTCCAGGCTGAGCACGGCGCGGATGAACGAGGTGACACCCGACGCGTGCCCCAGGTGACCGACGTTGGCCTTGACGGAGCCGAGGGCCACGGTGCCGTCACCCGGGTGCCCCAGTCGGCGGTACGCGGCCAGCAGGGCCGCGACCTCGATCGGGTCGCCGAGCATCGTCCCGGTGGCATGCGCCTCGACCAGCCCCACGTGGTTCACGTCCGCCCCGGCCATCATCATGGCCTCCAGCACCACGTTGGTCTGGCCGGTCACGCCGGGGGCGGTGAAACCGACCTTCCGGGCGCCGTCGTTGTTGACGGCGGTGGCCCGCACGACGGCCCGGACCGCGTCACCGTCGGTGAGCGCCTGGGAGAGCTTCTTGAGCACCACGACACCCACGCCGCTACCGAAGATCGTGCCGCTGGCGGCGGCGTCGAACGGCCGGCAGTGCCCGTCCCGGCTGAACGGTCCGTCCATCGCCCACCGGTACCCGTGGGTCACCGGCATCTCGACCTCGACGCCGCCGGCGAGAGCGATCTCGCACTCCCCGTTGCGGATGGCGGCCACCGCCTGATGGATGGCGACCAGCGAGCTGGAGCACGCGGTCTGCACACTCATCGCCGGCCCGGTGAAATCCAGCTTGTACGACACCATGGTGGCCAGCGAGCCAAGGTTGTTCCAGGTGCCGACCGCGAGTCCGGTGATGCCCGTGGGCGTCCCCGGCTTCGGGCGCAGGTAGAGGTCGACGTACCGGTTGGTGCCGGCGGCGCCGAAGACCCCCACGTCGGTCACGGAGTCCGGGTCGTAGCCCGCGTTCTCCACGGCGGCGTGCGCCGTCTCCAGGAACAGCCGCAACTGCGGGTCGCTGGTGCGTGCCTCCCGCGCGGTCATCCCGAACAGCGCCGCGTCGAACATGTCCAGCTGCGCGGCTTCGGCGACCGCCCGCACGTACGTCGGATCGTCCAGGGTGGAGCGGGGAACTCCGGCAGCCAGCAGCTCGTCCTCCGACGGGAAGCGGACAGACTCCCGACCCGCGCTGAGGTTCTGCCAGAGCTGCTCCACGTCGTCGGCGCCCGGGAACCGCCCGGCCATGCCGATCACCGCGATGGGCTCGAGTTCATCGGTCATCCCCCGACCTCCCTTTCCGGTCCTGGTTCAACTGGGTTCGGACGGCCCGGCGTCGGTCACCGGCACTCCCGAGCCCGGCCGCGGAACGCAGGGGCGCCATCGGCCCGGCAGCCGCGTCCGCTCCGGCGAGCAGCGCGCTGACCTGGCGAACGGTCGGATGTGCGAAGAACGCCGTTGCCGGAGGCGGATCGGGCATCGCATCGGCCAGCAGCGCGTGCACCTGCAGCAGCCTCATCGAGGTGAGACCGGCTTCGAAGAAGTGTTCGTCGAGACCGATCTGCCGGCCGATGACCCCGGCGATGAGATCGCCCAGCCAGCGTTGGGTGTCGGTGGCCGGGACGTCCCGGCCACGCTGCCGGACCGCCGTGTCGCCGGTGTCCGTGGGTGAGAGTTCGGTGGGGTGGAACACCACCTTGTGGTTGGCGCTGGTGGCGAGGCGGTGCCGGATGTCGATCCGGGCAGGCATGGCGTGCCTCGGCAGCAGCGACAGCAGGTGCGATCGCAGCGCCTGCGGGTCGATCGTGGCTTCGGGCCGGGGGACGACCTGCAGGGCCAGGACCGGTCCGGCCGCGGTGGCGATGGTCCCGGCGACGGCCTGTGCCACCGGACCCGCGCGCAGCGCGGCGCTCTCCACCTCGGCCAGGTCCAGGCGGTGACCGTCGACGTCGACCTGGCGGTCCCGCCGGCCGACGAACTGGACCCCGCCGTCCGGGTCGACGCGGCCGACATCGCCGGTCCGGAAGGCCGGTCGACCGTCCGGGCCGGTGACGAAGCGGTCCGCAGGTCGACCGTCGTCCAGGTATCCCTCGGCGAGCAGGGGACCCGTCACCACGATCTCGCCCGGCTCACCTGTTCCGACGTCCCGGTCGTCGTCCGCCAGGACCAGCAGCTCGTTGCCCGCCACGCCGCGCCCGTGCGGCAGCACCTCGTCGTCGGCCCACCGTGACAGCGCCTCCTCGGCGGACTCGCCGTGACCGATCACCTGGTGGCAGGCGGCCAGCTGCGGCGTCTCGGTGGTGCCGTAGCCGTTGACCACGGCGGCCGGGGTCAGCTTCCGCAGCCGCCGGACCAGCCCGGCGGTCAGTGGTGCGCCCCCACTGAGCACGAGCCGCAGCATGTCCAACCGGACCTGGGGCGCGGAGTGGTGCGCCGCGACGAGCATCTCCAACAGCCCGGGGGTGCCGTGCAGCACGGTGACCCGCTGATCGGCGAGGAAGCGCAGCAGTGCGGCCGGGTCGGCGAGCACCGCCTCCGGGGGTACCGCGACGCTCGCCCCGGCGTGCAGTGCGACGAGCAGATCGCGCAGCACCGGGTCGTGACCGATCCCGCCGACGAGCGCGAACCGGTCCGCGGCGGTCGGCCGGAACGTCGCCCCGTACCAGGCAAGCGCCGCGCTCAACGGCTGCGGACCGACCACCACGCCGGCCGGGCGTCCGCCACTGCCCGAGGTGAACAGAATGTGACTCGCGCCGGGCAGCGTCCGCGGCTCCGGCACGCCGCTGCGGAGCGCGGGCGCCGCTCGCGGCTCCGACGGTACGTCGATCACGGCCGCAGGCTGGAGCTGTTGCTGCTGTTCGGCCAGGCGAGCTTCGGGTAGGGCCGCGTCGACCAACGCGAGCACCGCCCCCGCGCGCCAGCCGGCGAGCAGCGCCGTGGCCAGACCAGCGCTGCGGCGGCCCCGGATCTCCACCACCTGCCCCGGCGTGACACCGGCGGCGCTCAGCCGGGCACGAAGGTCCTCGACGGCGGCGTCGAGCACGCCGTAGCTCAGTGGACCCTCGACCGTGTGCAGCGCGGTGTCGTCACCGCTGCCGCGCAGGGCCCGCGCCGGCGACCAGGCGTCGGCACCTGCGATGGCCGGTGCCGGATCGGCCAACGGCGAGTGCGCCCGCCGGTCCGCGCTGACCAGGGAGACCGCCCGCGGCGACACGTGGGCGTCGATCAGCATCTGGTCGAGGACGAGCAGGCACTGATCGAGCAGCTCCCGGGCCACACCTGTCCGGACCCGGTCCTCGGCGCGGACCAGCTCGAGGCGGAACCCGTCGGCGTCGCGGTGCAGGTAGAGGTTGAGGTCGAACAGCGCACCCGTTCCCGGCGCCGGCTGCGCCCGCACCTCGACATCCGGAAGGCGGGGCAGCTCAGCGCTCTGCGTGAGGTCGTTGAACCAGACCTGGAACAACGGATTGCCGAAAGGACGTACGGGCAGGTTCAGCTCGGCGAGCAGGGCGTCGAAGGTCGGGGTGGCGTGAGTGATGGCGCCGACGTGGCGGTCGCGGACATGACGCAGGACGTCGAGCAGATCGGAGCGACCACCGGTCTCCAACACCAGCGGGACGGTCTCGATCAGGAAGCCGACCACCTGGTGCTCCGTCTCCGTGCGGCGCCGACTGGCCGGCATACCGATCACCACCTGCTCCGTCGCGCTCCAGCGCGTCAGGACCACGGCCAGGCAACCCAGCAGGAGCACCACCGGAGTGAATCCGTGTGTACGCAGGAACCGATCCACCCGGCTCGTCCGCTCGGCACCCAGCGCCACCTCCTGCTTCGCGCCGCGCAACGAGGGGGCCATCGGCTGAGCGACCGGCAACTTTGGCGTGTCCCGCACCTCGGCCAGCAGGTCCTGCCAGTAACGCAGGTCGGCTCGCCAGGCGGTGCCGCCCACCAGCCGGTTCTCGGCCTCGGCGTACTCGGCGAAGCTGGGGGCGGGATCGAAGGTGGGTGCCTTCCCGGCCGAGCGGGCCGCGTACGCGGTGGCAAGATCGGCCACGACGATGTCCGCCGTGGCCTGGTCGGAGATGATGTGATGCATCGAGAGCACCAGGCACGCGTCCGTGGTGTCGGCCGAGCGCAGCAACCCCGCCCGCAGCATGGGCGCTTCGTCCATCGGGATCGTGACCGCCGCGACCCGGCGTACGAACTCCGCGACCGCCGGGTCGGTGAGCACACCGTCGGCCTCCTCGACCGCCAACTCCGGCCGCGCACCGTCGTCGTACCGCAACTCCGGCGCGTCGGTGACCCACGCGCGCAGCGCGTCGTGGCGCCTTCCGACGTCACGAAGAGCGGCGCGCAGCGCGTCGACCTGAAGATGGCCGCGCAGGCGCAGCGCCGTCACCACGTTGTAGGCGGCCGACTCGGGGTGCAGCCGGCTCAGCACCCACAGCCGGCGCTGGCTGGGGGCCAGCGGCGAGCGGTCGTGGGCGCGGCGCTGCTCCGCGGGGGCGGGCGCCGGCGCGGGAACGGCCTGTGCTCGCACCTCAGCCAGAGACGCGTTGTCACGCATCAACAGGGCCAGCGGAATCTCCTGGCCCAACCGCTCCCGCGCCGCGGCCACGAACCGGAGGGCGGCGAGGGACTGCCCACCCAGCGTGAGGAAACCCTCGGCCTCGTCCTCCTCGCTCTCCGGTGGCCCGGCTGCCTCCCACCAGAGGTCGTCGAGCGACACGCTGCCGGGCGATCCATGCGGGCGGTCCGCCATCGGTAGTACTCCGTCCGTTGAAAGCGCGTGCGAGCGCGTGCGGTGGCGTCGCTGGTGTGAGGTCTCGGCCGGCCTCGTCCGCACCCTCGGTGCGTCCCGTCCGTCGTGTCTGACGCCGGCCTGAGAAATGTTGCTGATTTCTCGAAAGCACAGCCTCTCGCCAATTGCCGCAGCGGCGAATACCGCCGGTCGACGTGTCCGCCCTGGGGTTGCTGCGGCGCTTTCCGCACCCATCGACCGGGTCGGCCGATGAGCCAGTCATTCGTGCGGACCTGCTCCCGCGTACCGAGGTGGGTCAGGTCCTGTGAGCAGCACGAGGATCGGGTGACGGACAGCAAACGAGAGTAAGCGCGCCCACCCGTCGCACGCCACGATGGACCCGTCGGTGTCGACCGGGGAAGGTGGATGGATGCCAATTGGTTCCGGCATTGGGAGCGTCGACCCGCAACTCGAACGGAATAGTCAACCGCCCAGCACTCATGCAGATGACTGCTCCGAGCCAGGAGTTACCACAGCATGAAGTTCAGTATCTTCTACTTCGCGGATGCGGCCCCGAGACGGGACGCGGGTCTCTACCGTCTCCTCATCGACGGCGCACGGTTCGCCGATGAGCACGGGTTCGAGGCGGTGTGGACGCCGGAGCGGCACTTCCACGCTTTCGGTGGCCCGTATGCGAACCCGTCGGTGACCGGTGCCGCCGTCGCTGCGGTCACCAAGCGTGTGAAGGTCCGCGCCGGCAGCGTGGTGGCACCGTTGCACCATCCGCTGCGGATAGCAGAAGAGTGGTCGATGGTCGACAACCTGTCGGGCGGACGGGCCGGCGTCGCCTTCGCTCCCGGGTGGAACCCGGTCGACTTCGCCTTCCGCCCGGAGGCGTTCGCGGAGCGCGCGCGGGTGGTGGCAGAAACCGTGGGTCAGGTCCGCTCGTTCTGGGCCGGCGAGCCGGCGAATGTGGTGGACGGGAAGGGGCAGACCCGGCAGGTGCAGCTGTACCCGCGGCCGGTGCAGGACGAACTGCCGATCTGGATCACGAGCGGTGGCAGCCCACAGACCTTCGAGGTCGCCGGACACCTCGGCGCGGGTGTCCTGACCCACCTGTTCGGTCAGGACATCGAGGAGCTGGCGCAGAAGATCGAGGTCTACCGACAGGCCGCGGAGGCCGCGTCCGCCCAGCCGAACGTGGTCGTCATGCTGCACACCCTGCTCGGGACCTCCCGTGAGGAGGTGCGTTCGCTGGTTGAGGCTCCGATGAAGGAATACCTACGGAGTTCGTTGGATCTCATGTCGCACATGCCGGCCGACGACGACGACCTCGATCCCGTCATGGTCGAGGCGGTGGTGAACGAGTTGCTCGAGCAGGCCTTCGAACGCTACTTCGCCGACACCGGTC
The DNA here is from genome assembly GCF_039871815.1 of Micromonospora sp. B9E7. Taxonomy (NCBI): domain Bacteria; kingdom Bacillati; phylum Actinomycetota; class Actinomycetes; order Micromonosporales; family Micromonosporaceae; genus Micromonospora; species Micromonospora sp. B9E7. The sequence continues at coordinate 20,919 of NZ_JBDPLX010000012.1, read as the reverse complement.
TGTTCGGCACCGTGCAGGACGGATGGAAGCGGGTCGAGGAGTTGCGCGCGGCCGGCGTCGACGAGATCGCGTGCCTCATCGACTTCGGACTGCCCGACTCGACGGTCATGGAAGGACTGCGCCATCTCCGGGACCTGAAGCAGTCATGCGACGGCTGATCCGGGCGTCTCCGACGAGCGGCACGAGGGCGGCATAGCTTGCGCCTGCCAACGACGGGGGTCCGCACGGCACGACCCCTCCGCCCAGTCCTGGCCGCACAGGCATCGTCCACCTACGGCAGCTTCCTCAACATGGTGGCGCTGGGGTTGTTCACCCTGGACGTCACAGGTTCCACGGTGCAGACGGGGCTCTTCATGGCCGTCCGCCTGGCTGCCGGCGTCCTCATGGCGCCGATTGCCGGAGTGCTCGTGGGCCGTTACAGCCGGACCGGCCTGATGGTCACCGCCGACCTGCTCTCGGCCTGCGTCCTCGTGCTGTTGGTCCTGGTTCCGATGGAGGCCAAGCCGGCGGTGCTCTACGCGCTCGCCGTCGTGCTCGGCGCCGGTCAGGCCCAGTGGGGGGTCGCGCTGCGCAGTGGGCTTCCGGAACTGGTCGAGCCCGAAGGGCTCGCCCGGGCCAACGCGCATCTCGTCGCGGTCCGTTCGACGGCCATGCTGCTCGGTTTCGGAACCTCGGGCCTGCTGGTCACTCTGCTCGGCTACCACGCCGCGTTCCTGGTCGACGCAGCGTCCTACGTCGTCTCCGCGCTGCTGCTGACCAGGGTGGGTAGCTGGCGTCCGGCGATCGCGCCGGCTCGGGAGCGGCCGGCGGGCCGCCCGCGTGGCCCACGTCTCTCGCAGGCGCTGTCCGGGATCGCCCCCGTGGTGTTGGCGATGATCGCGGTACGGGCAGCCGACGCTTTCGGCTCCGCTTCGCACAACGTGGGGTTGCCGGTGTACGCGAGTCTGACCCGACCCGACGCACCCGCCTCGCTTGCCGCTCTGTTCACCACGGCGTGGGCGGTCGGCAGCCTGGTCGTCGGCCGCTGGTTCGCGTGGCGGGCCGGGCGACGGAACGCCGAGGCCTCCTCCCCGGTTGCTTTCGGGGTCGCCACCTGTGCGATGTCGGTGCTGTTCGTCATCGCCTTCACTGGTCCGCCGCTGTGGCTCCTGGCCGCGGTGGTGGTTATGGCCGGGATGGCGGACGGCTATGCCGAGATCAGTTACACGATGCGCCTGCAGAACGTCGAGCCGTCCCGGCGGGCCCAGTTGTTCGGCCTGGCCGCGGCGGTCCAAAACGCCGGATTCGGTCTCGGCATGATCGTCGGCGCATTCGCCCTCGGACAGTTTTCTCCCCTACCGGTGGTCGCTGCGGCGCACGGGCTGGCGCTCGCCGTCGCCGTGGTGTTCGTCATCACCCACGTCCGCTCCCGGCAGAGCCGGCCGCACCGACCCGTTGCGCAGAAAGTCGAGGTTGCCCCGTGAACCCAGCATCGCCCGACCGGCGTCCCTCCATCAGCTACGGCGGCGACGTGCCGATCGATGCCGCCCACCCCCGCACTCTCCGGGCCGCGCTCATCCGGGCGGCCCGGGACTTCCCCGAGTGCGGTATCCGGGTGGTGGACGCGGACGGACGCGAGCAGTTCCTCGACTATCCGAGCCTGCTGGCGAGGGGAGAGGCCACAGTGGCCGGTCTACGGGCACGCGGGTTGCAGTCCGGCTCGTACGTCATCCTGCGGATCGCGGCCGGCAGCGAGTTCTGGCCCGTCTTCGTCGGCTGCGTGCTGGGCGGCATGGTCCCGCTCACCGTGGGAGCGCTCAGCGGGTACGACTCGGACGCACCGGGCGTCGGTGCTCTCCTGCACGCGTGGCGCAAGCTCGGCGAGCCGGTCGTCGTGGGTGGCTCGGATGACCTCGAGGTGCTCGGTCGCCTGGCGCTGCGCGACCGGGTGGTGGCGGTGTCGGAGCTGACCACCGTCGGGGAAGATCGCCGGCCGGGGCGGATCCCCGGCGAGGCGGGACAGGACGACCCCGATCCCGCGTCGGTGGCACTCCTGCAGCTGTCCTCCGGCAGCACCGGCACGCCCAAGATCATGCCACTGACGCACCGGGCGCTCGCCGAGAATGCCATCGGCGCACGGGAGATGCTCGACATCGGCCCGAGCGACGTCCTGCTCAACTGGCTGCCGTTGGACCACTCCGCGGGCCTGCTGCTCTACCACGTCGCCGGAGTCTTCCTCGGCGTCACCTCTGTCAACGTCGCCACCGAGCTGGTGCTCGCCGACCCACTGCGCTGGCTGGAGCTGATGCGGCGGCACCGGGTGACGCACAGCTGGGCGCCGAACTTCGGACTGCGGCTGGTGGCCGAAGCGGCCGCTCGTACGCCGGAGCGGCAGTGGGACCTTCGCGGAGTGCGATGCATGGTCAGCGGTGGGGAGCAGTGCCTGCCCGAGACGATCGAGGCCTTCCTGGCCGCCAGCGGGCTGCCGGCGGCCGCTGTGCGCCCGGCCTGGGGCATGTCCGAAACCACCACGGGGATCACGTACGCCTCCTACGGGGCGCCCGGTTCCCGGCACCGCCTCCGTACGGCCAGTCTGGACGGGGACCTGGAATGGGCATCCGGGGAGGACCCCTCGGAAACCGTCACCGAGTTCCTCTCCGTCGGACGGCCGGCCCCGGGGGCGACCGCGCGGATCGTCGACCACAGCGGGGCGGTACTCCCCGAGGGTCGCATCGGTCGCCTTCAGCTCTCGTCGGCCCGGGTCATTCGCGGATACCTCGATGATCCGGTGGCGTCCCAGCTCGCCTTCCCGGACGGAGACGACTGGCTGGACACGGGTGACCTCGCGTTCATGCGCGATGGGGAGATCGCGATCACCGGACGGGCCAAGGACCTGATCATCCTCAACGGGCAGAACCTCCCCTGCCATGAGGTTGAGCGGGTGGTCGGCGGGGTGAACGGGGTGCGCGACGGGCTGGTCGCCGCGGTCGGCGTACCGAACTCTCGGACCGGCACGGAATCGCTGGTTATCTTCTACGTCTCCGACGGTGACGTACCCGTCGTGCGGGTGGCCCGGGCCGTCAGCGCCGTGGTCGCCCGGAGTTGGCAGGTCACGCCGGCCCAGATCCTCGCGGTACCGGCGGAGGGGTTCCCGCGGACGTCGGGCGGGAAGATCCAACGTGCGGAGCTGCGCCGGCGCTATCTGGCCGGGGAGTTTCGGACGCCGGACCACGACGGGGTCGCGGGCCCCACCGACGACGGCGCGGTTGCCCCGGCCGGTGGCCGGCCGGCCGCGTACGGCCGTGCCGAGGTGCACGCCCTGGTGGCCGACATCCTCGCCGGCCTGACCGGAGGACGGGTCGATCCTGCCGTGCCGTTCTACGAACTCGGCGTCGGATCGGTCGAGATGGTCAAGCTCCGGTCGCACCTGGAACGGGCGCTGGGCCGCCGAGTCTCCGCACCCACGCTCTTCGCCCACCCCACGGTCGACGCACTCAGCGCTCACCTCGCCGCCCCCGCCCCCGCCCCCGCCTTACCGTCACCGTCATCGGAGCCGATCGAGACGCCGCCGAGGGATCGACGCATCGCGGTGGTCGGTATGGCTGCCCGATTCCCGGGTGCCGACAGCGTGGAGCGGTACTGGGCCAACCTGCTCGCCGGGGTGGAGAGCATCCGGTCCTTCACCCCGGACGAGCTGCTGGCGGCCGGAATTCCGCCGGAGACCGCTACCGCGCCCGACTTCGTCGCCGCGAGCGGAACCCTGGACGACATCACCGGCTTCGACGCGGGATTCTTCGGCATCACCGGTCGGGAGGCCCAGATGCTGGACCCGCAGCACCGACTGTTCCTCGAAACCTGCCACCACGCGCTGGAGGACGCGGGGCACCCGGGCGACGGCCCGGGCCTTCGCACTGCGGTCTACGCGGGCAGCGGGATGAACCTCTACCCGCACCACACCTACCTGCGGCACCAACTCGGGGAGTTGGCCGGGTCCGCCGATCCGGTGGCCTCCATCGGCGCGGCGCTCGGCAATCAGCCCGACTTCCTGGCCACCCGGGTCGCCTACCGCCTCGGGCTGACCGGGCCGGCGATCAACGTGCAGACCGCCTGCTCGACCTCCCTGGTCGCGGTGCACCTGGCCGTGCGGGCCCTGCTCGAAGGGGACGCGGAGCTGGCGATCGCCGGGGCCGTGGCACTGCACGTACCGCAGGTGACCGGCTACCACTCCACTCCCGGATCCATCCTGTCGGCCCGCGGGCGGTGCCGGCCGTTCGACGCCGACGCCGACGGCACGGTCGGAGGCAACGGTGTCGCCGCGGTGGTCCTCAAACCGCTCGACCGCGCCCTCGCCGACGGCGACCGCATCCACGCGGTGATCCTCGGCTCGGCTGTCAACAACGACGGTGCCGGCAAGGTCGGTTTCACCGCACCAGGCGTCTCGGGCCAGGTCGACGTCGCCCGACGGGCGCTCGGTGCCGCATCGGTGCCGGCCGAGTCGATCGGCTACGTCGAGGCGCACGGCACCGGCACCGCCCTCGGCGACCCGGTGGAGCATCACGCCCTCGCCGAGGTGTACGCGGGCGCCCGACCGTTCCTCGGATCGGTCAAGGCCAACATCGGTCACCTGGACTGCTGCGCCGGCATGGCCGGGCTGATCAAGGTGATCATGACCGTCCGCGACGCCCAGCTCCCTCCACAGATCAACTTCACCCGACCGAACCCGGCGATCGACCTGTCCGGCGGGCCCTTCACCATCGCGACCAGCCGCACGAACTGGCCGGAGGTCTCCCACCCGCGCCGGGCGGCGGTGAGCGCACTCGGGGTGGGCGGCACGAACGCCCACCTGCTCGTGGAGCAGCCGCCGGAGGCGACGCCCGTCCTGGCCGGTGAGACCCGGGTTCACCCGGCGCCGGGACTGCTGCCGCTCTCAGCTGCCGACCCCGTGGCGCTACGGGAACTCGCTGTCCGGTACCGCGATCGGCTGCGTTCCCAGCCGGGGCTGCCGCTGACGGACGTGATCTCGACCGCAGGCCGGGGTCGCCGTCATCTGCGACACCGCCTGGTCGCGCGCGGCAGCTCCACCGCCGCGCTGGTCGACGCTCTGGACGGGTACGTGCGCGGCGGCAGCCTCGGCAGGGTGCTGACCGGGGAGGTCGGCGTGGTCGCGCCTGGTTCGGTCGCACTGGCCTTCCCGGGTCAGGGGAACCTGCCCGGGGTCGTCCTCGATCTCGCCGAGCGCTTCCCGGTGGTGCGGGACGTGCTCGAGGAGGGGGCCGAGGCGTACCGGCGGGTGGTGGGTGGCGACCTTGTCGCCCTGCTGCGGGAGCGGCCGGGTGTCGGCAGCCACCCGACCGCGGTGGCACAGCCGGCCCTGGTCATCACCGGCGTGGCGCTGGCGGAGCTGTGGCGGTCGTGGGGGGTGGACCCTGGGTACCTCCTCGGACACAGCGTGGGGGAGTACGCCGCCCTGGTCGCCGCGGGCGCACTGTCGCTGACCGACGCGGTCACGCTCACCGCTCACCGTGGCCGCCTCATGCAGCAGATCCTGCCGCCTGGCGCGATGCTGGCGCTGCTGGCGGATGCCGAGGTCATCGAGGATCTACTCACCGGATGCGAGGTGGAGGTCGCGGCCCGCAACGGTCCGAACCAGTACGTGGTGTCCGGGCCACCCGGGGCGGTGGAGGCGCTGGCCGACCGTGCCGAACGACTCGCAGTGGTGACCCGCCGGCTCCCGGTGGACCGCGCGTTCCACTCGGCGGCGGTGGAGCCGGTGCTCGACCGGTTCCGGCGGGTGGTCGAGGGGGTGACGGTGCGACCGACCCGGCTGCCGATGGTCAGCACCGTGGACGGACAGCTGCGGCAGCCGGGCTGGTTGCTCGACGGTGACTACCTGTGCCAACAGGCCCGCCAGCCCGTCGCGTACGACACTGGGGTGCGGACCCTCCTCGAGCAGGGCGTCACCACGGTCGTGGAGGCGGGGCCGGACGGTGTGCTGACCGGGATCGCCCGGGGCTCCGGGTCGGAGCTGCGATGGGTGCCATCCCAGCGCAAGGACCTGGAGCCGGTCGACGGACTCTGGCAGGCCGTTGCCGAGCTGCACGTCGCCGGCGTCGGGGTGGACTGGGCGGCGATCACCGCCGACTGTGGCGGTCGGCGGACCTCGCTGCCGGCCTACCCTTTTCAGCGGCGACGGTTCTGGGCCGAGACGCGGACACCTGCGACGTCACCCGCAGACGCGGATGCGACCCCGTCCGTGGCCACCGCTGCGCTCGCGAACGGCAGCGGGTCGCCGCCACTGGCCGCCGCGTCGGCCGCGCCCGCGCTGGAAGAGCTCTCCGACCAGGCTGTGGAGTCGGCGCTGGCGCGGGTTCTGGCCCTGACCGCGGAGCGGCTGGGCGTGGGCGCGGACGAGGTCGACCCGGACGAGACGTTCTTGCAGGCCGGTGCCGACTCGCTGCTCCTGATGACGATGTCTCGGGAGATCAACAATGCCTTCGGCGTCCGGATGCCGGTACGCGACCTGTTCGGTGCCGTCGGCACGCCCCGCCTGCTCGCCGAGGCGGTGGTCGGCGGTGCCTCGGCGGCGGCGACCTCGGCGGCCCAGTCGAGTCCGCCAACCCCGTCGACCTCGCGGGTGACGGTGCCGAGGCCGGCGGCGGAGCCGGCGACGGCAGCGCCGCTGCTGCCCGCACCGCTGCCTGTGTCACCGGTCGACGACACCCGGGAGGTGTCGGCCGATCTCGTCGCTGTGGTGCGCGGCCAGCTCGAACTGATGCGGGAACAGCTGGCTCTGCTCGGGAGTGCGGTCCCGGCCCCGTCAGCCCCATCGATCCAACCCGTGCCACCGCCGCAGCCTGTTCCGGTCCCGCGGCCGGCGGTCCACCCGCGGCGGGTGCCGGACGCACGGGACGTCGAGGCGGCCGACACCGTCGACTTCAGCCTCTATTTCTTCGGCGATTACGCAGACCAGGACCGGGACGACTCGTACGAGGTCATCCTGGACGCGGCCGAGTTCGCCGACACCCACGACTTCCACGCCGTGTGGTTGCCGGAGCGGCACTTCCACTCGTTCGGCGGGATCTTTCCCAATCCCTCGGTGCTCGCCGCAGCTCTCGCGGTGCGGACCCACCGGCTGCGGCTCAACGCCGGGTCGGTGGTGCTGCCGCTGCACCATCCCATCCGGGTCGCCGAGGAATGGTCCATGGTGGACCGCCTCTCCGGAGGCCGGGTCGGCATCGGCTGTGCATCCGGCTGGCACGCCAACGACTTCGTGTTCTTTCCGGAGAACTACCCACGCCACAAGCAGGTGATGTACGAGAACCTGGACACCGTCCGGCGGCTGTGGCGCGGCGAGGCCGTCCGGGCCCGGTCCGGCAGCGGTGACGACATCGACGTTCGGCTATTCCCTCGCCCCGTGCAGGCCGAGCCGCCGATCTTCACGGCCATCGTCGGAAACCCGGACAGCTACCGCGAGGCCGCCCGCCGCGATCTGGGTGTGGTGACCAATCTGATGACGCAGGACGTCGCGCAGCTGGCAGAGAACATCGCGCTGTACCGCCGCACCCGCGCCGAGCACGGGCTCGACCCCGATGCCGGACGGGTCGTGGTGTTGATGCACACGTACCTCGACGAGAACGCCGAGCAGGCCCGCGCGACGGCGTTCGAGCCGTTCTGCGCGTACCTACGCTCGTCATTCAGCCTGCTCGGACAGGTGGTCAACAGCCTCGGGATGAACATCGACCTCGCTGACACCCCCGACGACGACGTACGGTTCGTGCTCTCCCGAGCCTACGAGCGGTACTGCGACCAGCGGGCGCTCATCGGCTCGCCGGAGAGCTGCCGGCCTGTGCTGGACCAGATCCTCGAGGCCGGTGCCGACGAGGTCGCCTGCTTCGTCGACTTCGGCCTGCCGGCGCAGGCGGTCCGCAACGGGCTGCCGGTCATCGACACGCTACGCCGGTCGACCCGCCGCCAGGTTTCCCGGACCAGGGCTGACGTCGTCGACATCGCACCACTCTCCCCGGGCCAGCGGCGGCTGTGGCTGGCGGAACAGATCCATCCCGGCACCTCGGCCTACACCGAGGGTGCGGCGGTACGGCTGCAGGGCGCGCTGGACCCGGTTGCGCTCCGCGGCGCCGTGCAGGACGTCGTGGACCGGCACGCCCCGCTGCGGACCACCTACCGGGAGATCGACGGGGAGCCCCGCCAGATCATCCATCCGCGACTGGAGGTCGACATCCCCGTACGCGACCACCAGGGAGCCGACGAGGAGACAGTCGTAGGGGCGGCGATGGCCGCGGTGAGCGTACGGCTGTTCGACCTCCTCGACGGCCCGGTGTTCGCATTCGAGCTGCTGCGCCTCTCCCCGACGCACCACGTGCTGGTGATGTCGTTCCACCACCTGGCCACCGACGGCGGCTCGTACTCTGTGCTGACCCGAGAGGTGTCGGCGTGCTACCAGGCCCGGGTCGCCGACCGTAAGCCGCACCTGCCCCCGCTGTCGGTGAGCTACCCGGAACTCACCCGGGCTCGTGCCGTCGCCGACGAGCCTGACAAGCATCTCGACTACTGGCTCAACCAGCTCGACCCGCTGCCGCCCACCCTGGTCCTGCCGTCCGACCGGCAGCGGCCAGCCGTCCCGTCGGCCGCCGGCGAGAGCCTCTTCGTGGACCTCCCCCCCGACCTGAGCGACCGGATCCGGCGATTCAGCAGGGCAGAGGGAGTTACCGCCTTCAGCACGCTGCTCAGCGCGTTCGCTGTGATGCTGTTCCGATTCAGTGGTCAGCCCGACCTGGTCGTGGGCACCGGCACGAGCGGACGGGACGAGACATCGGAGAACCTGGTCGGGTTCTTCGTCAACACCCTGCCGCTGCGACTGGACCTCAGCGGCGACCCCACGTTCCGGGAGCTGGTCGCCCGGATCCAGGCCAGCGCGGTCGACGGGTACGACCACGTCGTCCCGTTCGACGTCCTTGCCCACGCACTCGCCCTGGACCGGCAGGCCGGTCACCATCCGCTCTTCGACGTTGTCGTCGAGTACGAGAGCGGCGAGGAACTCTTCGCGTTCGACCTGCCCGGGGTCACGGCCACGCCCCTCAGAGTCGGTCTGGACAAGGCCCCGGTCGATCTCATCGTCTACCTTTCCCACCGCGACAGCGTGCACTGCCACGTGGAGTACCGGACCGAGGTGTTCGACCGCACCACTGTGCAGCGGTTCCTCGACTACTTCGGACGGGTGCTCGACGCGGCGACCCGGCAGCCGGGGGATCACCTGTCCCGCCTGGCGACAACTCTGGACGCACCCGCCGATCAGCTTCGTGGGCCACGCGGCGAACCGCTCGCCGATCGGTTGCACGACCCGTTCGTCAGGCAGGCGTACCGCGCGCCCGACGCCGTCGCGGTGGTCTGCGGGCAGACCCGGTGGACCTACGGGGAGCTGCACCGGCGGGCCGAGCTGTTGGCCCGACGAATCGCCGGTACCGGGGTGGGACCGGACGACATCGTGGCGGTGCTCTTGCCACGCCGGCCCGAGTTGATCGCCGCGCAGCTCGGCGTCCTGATGGCCGGTGCCGGGTTCCTCCCGCTCGACCCGGCGCTGCCGATCGCCCGGGTCAACGCCCTGCTGGCGGACAGCGGCGCGCGGCTGCTGCTCACCACCGCCGAGATCGATCACCCGACCGATGTGGCGTACGTCCTCGTGGAAGCGCCGGTGGATCCCACCCTGCCGCTGCCCGACCGGGTGCCCTCACCAGAGCACGTCGCCTGGTGCGTCTACACCTCGGGCTCGACCGGCCGACCGAAGGGAGTCCTGGTACCGCACCAGGCCGCCGTGGACGCGGTGTCCTGGCACGTGCGGGCACTCGCGCTCACCTCGGCGGACACCGTGGCGCACGGCCTGGGGCTGGGCTTCGACGCGAACCTCGCCGAGATCCACCCGGCGCTCGCCGCCGGCGCCACCGTCCACATCGTCCCCGCAGAGGTCCGGTCCGATCCGGCTGCCCTGGTCGACGAGTGGTCCCGCCACGGCGTCACCGTCGCACTACTGCCGGCACCCCTGGCCGAGCTCGTCTTCGCGCTGCCGGCCCGGCCGTCCGCCACCCTCCGGACGCTGGTCGTCGGGGGCAGCCAGTTGCGGCGCCGCCCACCCGCCGGTTTCCCCGCGGAGGTGATCAACGCTTACGGGCCGACCGAGTGCAGCATCGTGACCACGGCCGGCCCGGTGTCGCCGGACGGGTCCGGGCCGATCGACATCGGCACCCCGGTGGACAATCACAGGCTGCACGTCCTGGACGTGGCCGGCCTGCCGGTGCCGACGGGGGCGGTCGGGGAGTTGTGCGTGAGCGGCACCGGGGTTGCCCGGGGTTACCTGGGACGACCGGCCGACACCGCGGCCGTCTTCGTGGCGGACCGGCACCAGCCTGGTGACCGGATGTACCGCACCGGGGACCTCGTCCGGGTGCGCGGGAACGGCACCCTGGAGTTCGTCGGCAGGGTGGACGAGCAGGTCAAGATTGCCGGACATCGGGTGGAGCCGGGCGAGGCGGCCGCCGAGCTGGCACTGCTCCCCGGCGTACGGCAGGCGGCGGTGATCGCACGCCACGACAGGGGCGACGATGCCTACCTGGCCGCGTACGTGGTGACCGATGATGACGACGGGTCGGCCGAGACCCGCACCGCGCGGCTCGCCGCCCGGCTGGCCGAACGCCTCCCCGACCACCTGATGCCGACGGCCTGGGTGCTGCTCGAGGCCCTGCCCACCACCGAAGCCGGCAAGGTGGACACCACCCGACTGCCGGCGCCAGCCGCCGCGCCCGGCGACGAGCGGCCCCGCACGAGCCGGGAACAGCTCGTCCACGACGCCTGGTGCGCCGAGCTGGCGTTGCCCCGGCTGTCGGTGGACGTGCCTTTCACCGCGGCCGGTGGCCACTCGCTCGCCGCCGTACGTCTGGCCAACCGCCTGACCGCGCTCGCCGAGGTCAAGGTGAGCGTGCACGAGGTGCTGCGCAGCCGCGGCATCCGGGAGATGGCGGCGGCCCTGTCGCCGGCGGATGGCGACGCAGTCCTGGACCGGGCGCCAGCGACGTACCAGCAGGAACTGATGTGGCGCCGCCAGCGCCAGGCACCCAACCCGGCCGCCGTACACATGGCGGTACGGATGGACCTCACCGGCCGGCTCGACCTGCCCGCTCTCGAACGTGCGGTCGACGGGCTCGTCGCGAGGCACGAGGCCCTGCGGACCCGCCTGGTGGATCGTGACGGCGAGCTGACCCAGGAGGTCCTGCCTGCGGGCAAGGTGATGCTGCCCGTGGCCGACCTTCCTGCCGACCAGGTCGACGACTGGTGTGTACGGGTCGGGCGGGAGGCGTTCCCCGACGAGGCCGGCCCCTGGCTCCGCACCCGACTCGCCCGGGTCGACGACGAAACCTGGGTGCTGATGCTCGTCGTGCACCACCTGCACGGCGACGGGTGGTCCATGCTCCAGCTTCTCCACGAGCTGGGGCTCGGGTACGCCGCGGCACAGCGCGGGAGCCGAACAGTCCCAGCGCCTTCCGCCCCCACCTACCTGGAGTACGCGCGCCGGCAGCGTGCCACGCAGGTGGAACCCGCGGTGCTCGCGTACTGGCGACGCCAGCTCGCCGGCGCTCCCCGGACGTTGGCGCTGCCTACGGACCGACCACGGCCGGCCCGCCTGTCCGGCCGCGGTGAGGAGTTCACCTTCGACATCCCCGCGGACCTGACCGCGCTGCTGACAGCCTTCGCGGCCGACAGCGGCAGCACAATCTTCCCGGTCCTGGCAGCGGCCTACGCCTCCCTGATGCGCGAACTGACCGGCAGCGGCGACATCGTGCTCGCGTGCCCCTACGCCCACCGCGATGATCAGAGCTACGAGTCGGTGGTCGGTCTGTTCACCAGCCCTCTGCTGTTGCGGCCACCGCTCGAGACCGCGGCGTCCTTTACGGAACTGGTGGCCGGCACCGAGCAGGCGTTCCTCGACGCGATCCGACACCAGCCGGCACCCCTGCCCGCGATCTACGCGGCGGTTGATCCCGAGTGGCACACCGGCGCCCCGCCGGTAGCCACCATGCTGTTCGGAATGAACCCGGGGATGCCGCAGGTCGAGCTGCCCGGCCTCCTCGTGCAGGTGTCGGACCAGGAACTCGGTTGCGCACGGCGCGACCTGGCGATGGTCGTCACGCCTCTCGCGGACGGCATGCGTGGCGTGGTCGAGTATTCCACCGAACTGTTCGACCAGTCGACGATCGAGACGTGGAGTAGGAGGTTCCTGGATCTCCTCGCCGAGATTGTTGGTGCGGCCAGGTGAATCGTCAGATGACGCCCGAGGTCGGGCGCGCGAGCGCACGGCCGACTCTTCAACACCGGAGGCGGGTGGGGCGGCCACCGGCGGACGCCTTCCGCGAAACGGTGCGCATCGTGGTCGTCCATTGTCAATCCCGGAACGCCTTTCGACACGCTTGGGCGACAGGTACACGGAAGGACCGATGTAGAGGTGGCCTCCCTGTTCGCGATCAGCGACCTCCACGTCTCGTACGCCGAGAACAGGCAGGTCGCCGATGACTTACGACCCGAGTCGGACGAGGACTGGCTCGTCGTGGCCGGCGACGTCGGCGAGATCTTCGGTGACGTCGAGGCGATCCTGCGGCAACTGCGCCGCCGGTTCCACACCGTGATCTGGACCCCGGGCAACCACGAGCTGTGGACGCACGCCTCCGACCCCGTACAGCTGCGCGGCGTGGCGCGCTACGAGGCGCTCGTGCGCATGTGTCGCGACAACGGCGTGCTCACCCCCGAGGACGCCTACCCGGTGTGGCGGGGAACGGGCGGGCCGGTGACGGTGGCTCCACTCTTCCAGCTCTACGACTACACGTTCCGGGCGCCGGGGATGACGAAGAAGGAGTCGCTGCGGCGAGCGTACGACGTCGGCGTCGTGTGCACCGACGAGAGAATGCTGCACCCCGACCCGTACCCGGACCGGGAATCCTGGTGCCACGCCCGACTGGCGCAGACCGAGCGGCGCCTCGCCGCCGTCGACCCCATGCTGCCCACGGTGCTGGTCAGCCACTGGCCGCTGGTGCGGGCGCCTACCGAGGTGATGTGGTACCCGGAGTTCGCGCAGTGGTGCGGCACCGTCGCCACCGCGGACTGGCACCTGCGCTTTCGTGCCGCCGTGGCCGTGTACGGGCACCTGCACATCCCGCGCACCACCTACTACGATGGCGTGCGCTTCGAGGAGGTGTCGCTGGGCTACCCCCGGGAGTGGCGGCGGCGCGGTGACACGCCCCAGCCGATGCGGCGGATCTTCGGGGGATCGCGGTGATCGCGCGGCTGCTGCCGTTCGGCGTAAGAGGTCGCCCAGTTCGTCTGGCTCGTTTGACCTCGGCCCAGAGTTCGTCCGAGACGATCCACGGCGGCTGCTCACCCTCCTCACGTTCAGACAGAACGATCCTCGTATCCCGAGGACACGCCCAAGATCACTTCGTGTTGGTGTCGATGGTGAAAACGACGTCTGACCCGACGTCGTGGCGGGTGATGCCGGGTACGTCGGGGATGTTAAGCAGTGGTTCGTAGGGGGTGCCTTGGACCCGGTCGCGCAGCAGGACGACGCTGCGGATGCCGAGTTGGTGCAACCGATCCAAGGCCGGCTCGCTGGGGAAGGTCGCCATAACGTCGCGGATCGCCTGACGGTTGGGTGTGGTGTAGCTGGCCGCACCGTTGACCATGGTGGGAAAACCGTCGGTCGACCAAAGTAGGACGTTGAGGTCGATGCCGTCGTTGGACGGCAATACCATGATGGGAGCGTGCGCGGAGGCTAGCGCCATCGCGGCCGGTTTGGCTGGGGTTTGGGGGTGGTTCAGGTCAGGCAGGCCCTCAGCTAGGACGAGGACCAGCAACGGAACGGTCAGTAGCCGTGCCGCTCCCACCGACCATTTCGGCTTGGCGCCCCTGCGAGCCACCTCGGCCAGGTGGGTAACCAGGCCGGCCGCGAGGATGGCCAGGCAGAGAGTGGGCCACAAGATCAAGCGGCCTGGTGTACGGGATCCATCGAACCCGGGCACGTAAAGATAGAGCAGGCGGTAGATCGGCCCGTTCGTGCCCAGCGCGAGCAACACTCCGACGACCGCCCCGAACAGCAGCAGAAGCCGTTGCACCGGTGACCAGCGGGATAGGAACAGGCCGGCGAAGGCCAGTAGATACAGTGCATACCCGCATAGCAGCACTTTCTCAGTCGGTACGCCACCAAGAGCGGTGCGGGCGTCGTTGTGCAGGGTGCCCCAGGGCAGCGAGGACTGCGGCGCCACGAGAAGTCCGCGCAGTGTCGGGGAGAAGTGCGCAACGTAGTCCCAGTCCCGGGTGACAGCTGGGTTGAGCTCGCGCACGTTTTGGTACGCGTACGCGAAGTATCCGGTCACCGCGGTGAAGACCAGCCCGCCGATCAGATCACCGACGATCAGCCGGCGGCCAAGGCGTGGGCGGTGGATCAGCCAGGCTGTCAGTGTGATCAGGCAGAGGGCGGCGAGGACGTATACGAATCCCAGCCCCACGCCGAAGCCTAGGCTGACCTGCCAGGCCGCGACCAGCCAGCCAGCGAACGCCCATCCCGGCCGGACTCGTTCGGCAAGGTAGCCGCGGGTGAACGAGAGTCCGTGACCGCGTGCCAGCATCGCCAGGGCCAGAGTGATACCACCGGTGGAGAGAATATTCAAATGGCCGTCGTGGCCGTAGCGCCAGGGCGCGTAGGCGAGGGCGGCCCCGGCCACCGCGGCGGCGACCTTGTTCGCGCCAAGTTGGCGCAGGAGCGCGTAGCCGCCGAGGAAGGCGAGCGCGAAAGCCAGCACGAACAGGATGTTGTAGCGCAGCACGGCACCGACTACACCGCTGCCTATCAGCCCTGCCGGGGCATAGCCGAGCAGGCTGTCGTTCAGGGCTAGGCCGTACTTGTCGGGATAGAAAGCGTTGGTATCCCACAGGCCACGCAGACCGTGGGTGAGAGCGTGGCCACCCCATCCCACCAGCCATGCTTGGGCCGTCGGGTCACCCGCGTCACCGACGATGGTGTGGGCCGGGTCGGCGATCGGCACAGTCCTGGCGCCGGCAGTCATCACGCGAATCGCGTACGGCGGAATCAGCCAGATCATCGCGACAGCGAGGAGCACTGAACCGAGGCTCGCGATGCTCAACTCCCGCCGATGCGCCCCACGTGTCAGCCAGTCCCTCGTGCCTCGACCGGCGCGCGCGAGTCGGCTATTTTTTCCAGGCTCGCTGAGAGTGACGGCTGATGTGGGGCCTCCTGCCGGTGGCTCTACCTGCGTCATAACATTGACCCTCACTGTTGAACCGCCGCAGTAAATCATGAGCAGGGCGGCGCATAGAGTCAAGACGTCGATCAATGTCGTTCCGGCAGCCGGGCCTTACGCTGTCTATCAAAGGCGCCTGGTCACGCAGGAGTCGCGATCGGTGCAGCGGCGTCTGACCGGGGCCGGCAGACGAGTGATCGCGGTCGACGGCAGGACACTGCGCGGCAGTGGGCCGACCAGGGCCCAGGTGCACCTGCTGGCCGCACTGCACCAGGCAGAACAGATCGTCCTGGCGCAGATCAACGTCGCTCAACAGCCCCGCGAACAGATCAGCGGGAACTCCCGCGGCGATGGCGCCAGCTGGCAGGTCACCGCGGACGGGATGATCGCCGACGTGGTCGCCGAATACATCGAGGCGTGCACTGAGGCCCGGCGGATCGCGGCCCGCTGCGCCCTCGACGACACCGTGCCGCACCATCGACTCGGCTGGGTATCACTGTGCTGGACCTACGTCCACATGATCGAGGAGATGGCCCGGCACGCCGGTCGTGCCGACACCTTGCCCGAACAGATCGATGCGGCAACCGGCGACTGAGCTCCCCGCCCGTCGAGCCAGCCGAGCGATCCGAACAGGATCAGGGTTGAATCCCGCGTGCGGCGCGAGGGCTGAGGAAGTCGGTGATGAGGGTGGCGAGCTCCTGTGGGCGTTCGGCGACCATCGCGTGGCTGGCGTCGGCGAGATGCCACACCCGCAGAGACGAGTTGTTCACGGTGGCAAGCCGTTCGGCGATGACCTTGCGGTACGCCTCGTACAGGCTGTGGAACGGCTGTTGTTCGGGCAGGTCCTCGGTGGCGAGAACGAGCAGCAGCGGGCAGCGGACGTCTCGGTAGGCGGGCATCAGGTCGAGGGAGTCCATGGCGTCCCGGAGCTGCCGGGTGAGGTCCGGGCCGGGCCGCAGCCGGCCGCGGCCGTCGTCGCCGGGCATGAGGTTGCGTTCGAAGGCCGCCGCCCAGTCGTCGGGTGCGCCGCCGTAGCGTTGTGCCATGGCGCGCTGCCCCGCCAGCATGGCGGCCACCTGTTCGGCGGTTAGTGGTTCGGCCAGCATCGCGGCCATCCCGTCGAACACGGCCCGCAACTTGGCCAGCTCGGTCCCGGCCTGCTCCGGATCCAGCCCGGCGAGCTGGTCCGGACGGTTCAACGGC
The DNA here is from genome assembly GCF_039871815.1 of Micromonospora sp. B9E7. Classification (NCBI taxonomy): domain Bacteria; kingdom Bacillati; phylum Actinomycetota; class Actinomycetes; order Micromonosporales; family Micromonosporaceae; genus Micromonospora; species Micromonospora sp. B9E7. Next base: position 4,423 of record NZ_JBDPLX010000012.1, on the reverse strand, counting down.
GGATTGCCGTCCAGGCTGACGGCACCGGGGCACTCCGGGTGACGCTGCGCCCAGAGGGTGGCGAGCATGCCGCCCAGGGAGGCGCCGACGACCGCGGGGGAGGTGAGGCCGAGGCGGTCGGTGATGGCGGCCAGGTCGGCGAGTACGTCGTCCCAGCGCCACGGGCCGTCTCCGGACCGGCCGTGACCGCGCAGGTCGACGGTGACGACCCGGTGGGTCGGACGCAGGTTCTCGGCGAGGGTGGTCATCTGGGCCAGGTTGCCGCCAGCGCCGTGAAGGAGCAGCAGCGGTTGTCCGGGTCCGCCCACGTCGCGGATCGCGATGGGCACGGTCCCGGAGTCGATGATGGTCTCAGACACGTCGGGATCCTTCGTTGAGCAGTCGGTCGCGTACGGAGGCGGAGCGCACGCCACCTTCGGGGTGGCGGGAGAGCTTGCCGCGGGAGGCCAGGTCGTGGACGCCCTGGCGGGTGATGCCGAGCATGGCGCCGGCCACCGCGTACGACACGGATTCGGCGGTCGGGTGGCCGACCCGTCGCGCGACGGCCTGACCGAAAGGGCTGCGCCACCAGTCGGCGGGTGGGTCGAACGGTCCGTCCCCCGGGTAGAGGGTGCAGATCGCCCGCATGACCACGCTGACGGCGGCCCGGTCGTCGCCGCTGACGATCGTGGTGGCCCAGGATCGGGCCCGCTCCCGGATGACGGCGCGCAACGGGTCGATGGCGTCGTGACCGTCGACCAGGATTTCGAGGGGGTCGAGCAGGCGAATGTCGATCAACCGGATGAGCTGCTCGGTCAGTTCCTCGTGGGTTGGCGACATGCTGCCTCCTCCGTTACTTGACACCCATCGTCAAGTACTTGACGATGGGTGTCAAGCGCGATGGCGAGCCGGTTAGCGGGACGGTCGGCCGGTGGCGTTACCGCTACGTGGGACCGCCGGACATCGCGGCGGTGGCGCTGCGCGGCGACGCGGGCCGGCTGATCCGATCGGCGGACGAGTTCCACGCCTGGATCGGCTCCGTAGACGCGCGGGAACTGGCGGAACCGTTCGGCGCGGGCATGCCCACTTCGGACAGATCAACAAGGCGCAGGAACCTCGATGACCTTCTGAACCGGTCACGCCCGACCTGCTGCCACCAGGAAAGGCGCCTCTACACCAACCACCTCAAGCCGAGCACCTCAGGACTTTGCCGGAGCCGTGATCCGGCAGTGACTTCGAAACGGGATAGCCATGTCAGCCCGGCCGGTGCGATGATCGACATCTGGGTCGCTAGCTCAACTGGATAGAGCATTCGATTGAGTAGCGCGTCCGCTCTCCGCCTGCGCGGTGATGGGTGCGCTTCCTTCTCCTAGGGGATCGAAGGGTTCGGGGTTCGAGTCCCCGGCGACCCACTGTGCCGCAGCTGCGGGCCGGCAACAGCCGGAGTTGAGCGGAACGGGGAACCACGTGCTCGAGAAGCTGATCATCCAGAAGACCCTGCGCGTGCCGGCCAGCACAGGCGCGGCCGGCGATGGCACGGCGGTGGCCCGGCAACTGGATGCGGCCCTGCTCGATGTCGGGTTTTCGGCGTCGCGGGCTTTGCTGGAGCACATCGGCGCCCTGGCCCCCGCGTCGGCGATGGACTTGGCAGCTTTGGTCGTCTCGGCGGTGCGCGAGCTGGTGGGCGACCATGTCCAGCACAACGCATATTTCATCGGTTTCCCTGATGCCGTGCCGGACACCGCCGAGTTCTGGACGGACCGGCTGCGGGCGGCCGTTTTCGCCGGCGGAGGCACGGCAACCGACGAGCAGCTGCGGGACGCCGCCGCCTCGGGTGCGGTGAACCTGCTGGACCTGCCGGCTTATGGGACCTACCAGCACACCTATGCCGACCTGTTGGCCGCGCACGACGAACTGATCACCGCAGCCGGTGACCGGGTGACCTTGCTACGCCTCGGCGACGCCGTCGACGTGGAGGCAACGCGGCTGTATCTGGCCCTGGCCGGTAGCTCAACGCCGCTTGGCGAAGCGGACCTCGCGATCCTCAGCGAGCTCGCGGTCGCCTGCGTGGACGGCACGCAGCCGGCCGAGATCCCGGTACGGGAGAACCGCGCCGTGCTCAACGGGATCCGGCTCGTCCTCGGCCGCCCGCTGGTCGGCGTGGACACGACGACCGACGTGCTGCGCCTCGCCTGCCAGGTCTCGGGCGGGGACGCATCGCTCGTGACACCCACGCGATTCCGCGCCTTCCGACGCCCGGAGCGGCGGGTGCTTCTCGCCGCGCTGAACGATGTCGTCGGCGCGAGTCCAGGCAAGCTCGGCGATGTCGTGCGCTACGCGGAGCGGTGGAAGCGGCTGGGGGAACGGCTGCATCCGCACGAGTACGACCAGTGGCCGCACGCACAGGCGGTGTTCGAGGTCGCGCGTGGTGAGCGGCGAGTACGCAACCTCGCCGGTCGCGCGGAGGCGGCGATCCGCGCCGGGGCCATCAGTTCGGCCACCTCGGTGCTGTCCGCGGCGCCGGGCCTTCTCCTGCGATCTGCGGACCGGCTGCTGCGGCTGGCGTCGGAGCCGGAGCGAACCGCTGTCGTCGACGCAGTCACCGACGCGCTCGGCTCGGCGTCGGGTCGAGTGCTGCTCTCGCTGCGGGAGCATGTCGACAACCGGCTGACGCCCGCGTCGGCCCGGATGTACGCGAGCCGCTCGCGCAGCGCGTGGGTAGGTCCCGACGAGCGGCCACCGCTGCCGGCCGAACTGGTGGCCGAGCTGTCGTCGCTGCTCGACACCGAGATCAGCGCCCGACTACCGCAGCAGGACCGGCCGCTGCTAGTGGACCCGGAGGTGCTCGACGTCGCACTGCCGCTGTCCGGCAAGGCGGCAGAGGGCGGCTTCGCGGTCCTGCCAAGGGGCTCGCGGGCACCGGTGTCTGGTGAGCTGCTGCGCTTCTTCCTGTACTGGCGTCAGGCAAGTCGTCGTACCGACTATGACCTGTCGGTGCTGCTTCTCGATGACGAGTTCCACAGTGCAGGCCAAGTGTCGTGGACGAACTACCGCCACAACGGTGTGGTTCATTCCGGCGACATCACCGACGCGGCGAACGGTGCGACCGAGTTCATCGACATGCCCATGACGGCCGGTGGGCACTATGTTGTTCCGCAGGTCTACATCTACGCGGGTGAGTCGTTCGACGACGTCGCCGAGTCGATGTTCGGCTACCAGACCCGCACACAGGGCCAGCTCGGTGCCCCATTTGACGCACGCACGGTCCGGGCGCGTTCGCACCTACGCGGCCAGGGCCGGGTCGCGCTGCCGATGGTGTTCGCCAGGAGCGAGGACGGCTGGCAGGCTGTCTGGCTTCACCTGTACCTGCGGGGTACGCCGTCGTTCAACCGGGTGGAGGACAACACGTTCACCACAGCCGACCGAGTACGAGCACTGATGGAGCGGCGCTACCTAACCGTCGCCCACCTTGTCGACCGTTGGCGCGCACGGGCCGAGGTGATGACGTGGGACGGTCGGCTACCGGACGAGCCGGTCACGTTCATCGGCATTCAGGCGCCCGAGGACCTGCCAGACGGGTCGGAGGCATATACACTGGATCGACTCAGTGAGCTGATCCCTGAGTAAGCGGCGACAGCCGAGGCCATGCAGGTGCTTCCTTCTATTCCCGTTCAACTCGGGAACCTCCGCGCAAGCGGAGGATGTGGTTATTCCAGCCCCTGCGCTTTCCTCGGCTCTCGGGCGAGCCACAGGAATCCTGTGGCCTCATCCTCATGCGATCCGAGCGTCGAAGCAGCGCAACGCTGCCTCGACGGCGCACCTCATTCGGCCTGGCGGATCATCGGCAACGCGCTGCTCGAAGTCGGCCGTAATGTCGTCACCACCGCTGGAGACGTCCCGGAAGTGTGGCGGGGCCGGGCGGCCGAGGCCGAGCAGGAGTTCCAGCTCAACCTTTGCAGCGCGGCCGCAGCCCTGCACCCGACCTGTGACCAGTACGCCGAGCTCTATGCTTCTTCACGTCACGCTTGGGCTGGCTGGGCTGACACGTCCGAAGTGGGCGGACACGGGGCGGCCAGTGACTCGGCCACGAGCGTCTCGTGGGCGCCGAGCATTCGCAGCATGTCGCCAGTCAGGCTGTCCGCGATGTGGGCATGCTCGGTGGGCTCGCTCAGACCCGGCGTCATATCCAGTCCGGCCCGGGTCGACTGTGACCGGGGTGACGAAGACGCCGATCACCGCGCCCGCGATAACAACCTCGACAACCCGGCCAGCACCGCCCGGCTACCGGTTCCAGATCCAGCCGGCGCACCTGCCGGCCTAGGCAGTGTCTTCAAAGGATCATGGTGTCGGATGATGTAGGGCGTGGGTCGTCGCTATGAGTTGTCTGACGTTGAGTGGGATGCGTTGTCGCGGTATCTGCCGTCGGTGGTGACTGGTGGTCGGC